>DATNBK010000222.1:0-9988 GCA_035571995.1 Rhodanobacter sp. | reverse complement strand
TTGCTGAAGCCGAGCGACTTGTTGCGCGGCTGCAGCGACAGGCGCCCGGTGGTGTTGCGCGCAATGACCCGGTAGCGCGCGGCGATTTCCGAATCGGGCATGGCCACCACGCTCGGGTTGCCGCCATCGGTCTGCTCGCGGATGCGGATGTCCAGCGGCAGCGAGCCGAGATACGGCACGTGGTACTTCTCCGACATCCAGGCCCCGCCACCGGCGCCGAAGATGGCTTCCTCGGTGCCGCACACCGAGCAGATGTGGGTGGCCATGTTCTCCACCACGCCAAGCACGGGCACCTCGACCTTCTCGAACATCTTCAGCGCCTTGCGCGCATCCAGCAAGGCGATGTCCTGCGGCGTGGTGACGATGACCGCGCCCGATACCGGGACCTTCTGCGCCAGGGTGAGCTGGATGTCGCCGGTGCCGGGCGGCAGGTCGACCACCATGTAGTCGAGCTGGCCCCAGCGCGTGTCGCCAAGCAACTGCATCATCGCCTGGGTGACCATCGGCCCGCGCCAGATCATCGGCGTGTCCTCCTCCACAAGGAAGCCGATCGACATCACCGGCATGCCGTGCGCCTCCATCGGCATGATGCTCTTGCCGTCGGGCGAGGCCGGCTTGCCGTGCACGCCAAGCATGGTGGGCTGGCTCGGCCCGTAGATGTCTGCATCCATGACCCCGACCTTGGCGCCCTCGGCCATCAAGGCCAGGGCCAGGTTGGCCGACACGGTCGACTTGCCGACGCCGCCCTTGCCGGAGGCGACGACGATGATGTTTTTCACGGTCGGCAGCGGCCCGAGCGAGCCCTGCACCTTGTGCACGTGGATGCGCGTGGCGATGGATACCGAGGCCGCGGCAATCGCCGGGTCCGCCTCCAGCGCCGCGCGCACGCGCTCGGTCAGCGCGCTGATGATGCCAGCCGCCGGATACCCGAGTTGGATGTCCACCGACACCTTGTCGCCGTCCACGCCGACCGCGCGGGTCACGTCCGCCAGGGAGTGGCCGGTATGTTCATCCATCACGTCGCCGAGGATGCGGCGCACCAATGCTTCGTCTGCGCTCATGCCATGTCGTTCGCAAGTCTGTCCAGCGGGACAGTATGCACGAGTGGCCGCGCGAGTCCGCTGATGCAGGTCAGCGGCACCCCTCGACTTGCCGGGTGAGCGCCGTGCAAGGCGGATCCGGCCTGTGGCCTTGATCCGCCCTACGGATTGACCGGCGGCACGGAATCTCCCCCAACCACAAGAGACCATCGCTGCCCGGTGCGCGATCGGGCCGCCGGCCAAGCTCCGGCATTGCGCACGGCTGGGCGAAACCTAGCGGGCGCCGGCCGCACCTGCACCGGGGGCCGGCGTGGGGCCGGAACGGGTCCCCAGGCCGGCGCGACGCCGGGGCCAGGGACACAGCATGGGCACGCGCCGCTGGTAGTCGCGATAGGCGTCGCCGTGCATCGCCACGAGGTCGCGCTCCTCCAGGAACTTCACCGCCACCAGGATGTAGCCGGTGGTGGCAAGCGCGAACAGCAGGTGCCCGGCGCTCATGCGCGGTGTCGCCCAGAACGCGATGAGGAAGCCCAGCATCAGCGGGTGGCGGATCAACCGGTAGTAATAGCGCTCGACGAAGCGCGCCGGCTGGGCTTCCCTGCCCCGCGCGCCATACCATGCCTGGCGCAGGCCAAACAGGTCGAAATGGTCGATCGTGAACGTGCCGGTGAGCACGATCAGCCAGCCCAGCGCCGACAGTGCGTACAGCAACCAGTACGCCCACGGGGCCTGCACGGCCCAGATCACGGCCGGCAAGGGCCGCCATTGCCAGAACAGCAGAAGCAGCACCAGGCTCGACGCCAGCACGTAGGTGCTGCGCTCCATCGGTTCGGGCAGCCAGCTGGTCAGCCAGCGCTTGAAAGCCGGCCGTGCCATGACGCTGTGCTGCAGCGCAAACAGGACGAGCAGGAGCACGTCGATGGCGAACGCCGTGGCAGCGGGGGCGCCCGGACCATGATCGATGGTCCTGGGCACGAGCACGTCGGCGACGAAACAGATGGCGTACAGGAAGGCCAGCAGGAACACCAGATAACACGCAAGGCCGTATGCGAGTGTGCCTATACTTCTCATGGGTCTGGTCCCTTGCGGCGCGGCGGCGACGACAGCAATTATCGATACCGCCACGCGGCCCCGGCATGACCCAGGCTCCACCATCCATGCCCGCCACGCCGCGGAGGCGCAGAGCGATGGCCATCGACCCGCTGTCCGACGCATTGGCCATGTCCCACCTGACCGGTGCATCGATTTTCCGCGTCGACGCCCAGGGACCCTGGGGCGTGTTGTCCCCGCCCAAGGACCCCCAGCTCTCCCGCGCGTTGCTGCCCGTGAGCAACCACGTCATCGTCTTCCACGTCGTGCTGGAGGGCGAATGCTGGTGCCGCCTGGGGCCGCAGGAGTCGCCACATGAGTGGTTCCGCCTCCCGGCCGGCCATGCAGTGGTGCTGACCCGCGGCGGCCTGCACGAACTGGCCGACCGCCCCGGCAGGATGAGCATCCCGTTCGAGCAGACGCTGGACGGCCGCTCCCTGCTCGACCTGCGCCGTGAGCGCTACGCCTTTGGCCCGGGTGCGCATTGCAGCATCCTGTGCGGCTTCCTCGGCTGCGACCGGCGCGCGTTCGCCGCCTTGTTCGGAGCGCTCCCGGCGCTGTTCACGGTCGGCATCGAACAACGCAGCAAGGCCCTGCTGCAATACGCCGCCAACGAGGCACTCGAGGAGCGTCCGGGCGCCCCCGCCCTGCGCGTGCGGATGGCCGAGCTGCTGCTCATGGAGGCGCTGAGCCTGTACATGCAGGAATTGCCGCCCAGCGCGACCGGCCTGCTGGCCGGCCTGCGCGATCCGCTGGTGGAACGGGCGCTCCAGGCGTTGCACGCGGCGCCCGACCGCGCCTGGTCGGTGGAGAAGCTGGCGGCCGGTATCGATTCTTCGCGATCCAGCCTGGCCAACCGCTTCCGCACCGTACTGGAGGAACCGCCCATGCACTATCTGACCCGCCTGCGCATGCAGCGCGCCGCGCTCTACCTGGACAGCCGGAGCTGCAGCGTGGACCAGGTGGCCAGGGAAGTCGGCTACGCCTCCAGCGCCGCGTTCCAGCGCGCCTTCAAGCGCCATTTCGGCGTCCCACCCGCCGCCTGGCGCCACCAGGCCCACACCACAACCAGCCCCGGGGATTGAAGGGCCGAGTCACTCCGGAAGCCGCCGCGTACGATCGGACTCTTACGAAAACCCTCATCCGAATAATTTTCACGGAATGGCGGGCATGCATGCATGCGCGGCATCGCCAATTTGCCCGAGGCCATGCTTTATGCTGCCCGCCCATGAGCGACCACCAACCACTATCCAGGCCATGGCGCCTGCTGCTCGGGGCCGCTTGCGTGGCGTGCCTCGCCTGCCCGCAACCCAGCCGCGCCGCCGCCGAGCCCGTGACCCTGGCCCTGGGCGCCGGGATGCAGCGCATGCCGAGCTGGGCCGGCGCCAGCAGCCATCGCTGGACACCGGTGCCCTACTTCGATTTCGACTGGCCCGACCACGTCAGCCTCTCCACCCAGGACGGGCTGCAGCTCGACCTGGTGCGTGGCCATGTGCTGCACGGCGGCGTCTACGGCGATTATCAGTGGGGCCGCGACAGCGACGACCTCGGCGCCTTGCGCGGGCACATCGCCACGCTGCCGCCGCGCCTGACCCTGGGCGGCTACCTCGAATGGCAGCCCACCGCGCAGCTCGACGTGGGCAGCGACCTCAGCCACGACATCAACGGCGCCGGCACGTATTTCCGCTTGTATGCAGAGGTCGACCTGCCCGCCATGGGCCTGCTGCAGCACTCCATCGCGGTGAGGTGGCAAGCCATGAACCAGGCCGCCATGCGGCGCTACTTCGGCATCAACCCCGCGCAGGCGGAGACGCTCGCGGTCGAGGCATGGCATCCCGGCGCGGGCAGCCAGCTCGCCGAGCTGGAATACGACGTGTTCCTGCCCACCAGCCGGCATACCGGATTGGCTGCCGCCATCAGCTGGGGGCACCTGCTGGGTGGCGCGGCGGCGAGCCCGCTGGTGGCGCGCTACGGCTCGCGCAACCAGGTTTCCGAATCCCTGGCCTTCGTCTACCACCTGTAGCCCCCTGCCCATCGACCCGCCTGTCCCGCCGCAGGCAACCATCGCCGCCCACCTCCGCGCCGGCGGATCCGGTGGGTCAGCGCAGGACGTAGGCGATCGCGGCGTCCGCGGCAGCGACCTGCGCCGCAATGCATTGCGCCGGGGTGGCGCGCGGGCTATCCGGATACACCTCGGTGGTGGTCTGGTAGCGCGCACCCGTGATGCCGGCGCACAGGCCCAGCGCGGAGTACGCATAGGCGATGACGCCGGGGGCAAGCTGCGGTGAACCGATGATCTCGCCCCGCCCGTCGGCCGGCGCGATGTGCGTGACCTTGGCCACCGCATCGAGCACGGCCTGCTGGAACTCGAGCTGCGGATTGGCGCTGTCGGCTACCAGGTAAAAGCCATCCGGAATCGTCCCCGGCTCGAAGGCCACGCCATCGCGCGCAGCCAGTGCCGGACGGAACTCCGTCTCGTCCGAATCGGTGGTCTCGTGCAGGTCGATGTGGACCAGCACCTGCCCACGCCACGGCGCCACCAGCTCAATCAACGCCGCGCACTCCGCCGCCTTGGTGCCAGCGCGGAAATTGCGGTTTGGATCCAGCGCCTGTGGATTCCAGCGCTGGATATGCTCGTAGGCCCAGGGACTGACGCACGGCGCCACCACCAGATTGAGGCGGTCCGCATAGCTCGCCGCATGGGTTTCCGCAAACGCCAAGGCACCGGCCACGCCGCTGGTCTCGTAGCCATGCACGCCGCCGGTGACCAGCGCGACAGGCAAGTTGTCGTCCCAGGTACGACTCTTCAGGGCGAACAAGGGATAGTCGTCCGGCGCGTAATCCAGGCGGCCATACGGCATGACCGTATAACGTGAACGCAGCGCGCCGAGCCGGCTCAGCACGTCGTCGGCATAGCTGCGCCGCTGTTCCTGTCGCGCCCGCCAGGCCGCCACCTCCGCTTCACCCCACGCCATTCCCATCGTTTCCTTCCTCCGATCGCCAAGGGGACATCGCTTTCAATTTGCCACGTCCCCTTTATGATGCGGCGAATATGAGCACGACACCCAGGGGACTCACGCGGGACGAGCTGCGCACACTGGTGCTGTCGGCCATGGGCGGGGCACTCGAGTTCTACGACTTCATCGTCTTCGTGTTCTTTGCCGCGGTGATGGCGCAGTTGTTCTTCCCGCCCGAGCTGCCCGAATGGGTGCGCCAGTTGCAGACCTTCGGCATCTTTGCCGCCGGCTACCTGGCCCGCCCGGTCGGCGGCATCATCATGGCGCACTTCGGCGACCGCGCCGGGCGCAAGCGCATGTTCATGCTGAGCGTGCTGCTGATGGCCGTGCCCACGCTGGCCATCGCCTTCCTGCCGGTCTACGCGAGCGTCGGCCTGTTGGCGCCGCTGCTGCTCTTGCTGCTGCGCCTGCTGCAAGGCGCGGCGGTGGGCGGCGAGGTGCCTGGCGCCTGGGTGTTCGTGTCCGAACATGTGCCACCGCACCGCGTCGGCCTGGCCTGCGGCGTGCTCACCGGCGGCCTCACGCTCGGCATCCTGATGGGATCGCTGGCGGCCACCGCGGTCAACAGCTTCTGGAGCAGCGGCGACATCCTGGCCTGGGCGTGGCGCCTGCCGTTCGTGCTTGGCGGCGCGTTCGGCTTGCTTGCCGTATGGCTGCGCGCCTACCTGCGCGAGACGCCGGTGTTCGAGGCCATGCGCGCGCACAATGCGCTGGCGCGCGGCCTGCCAATCAAGCAGGTGCTGCATGGCCATGGCCGCGCGATTGCCGTGTCCATGGTGCTCACCTGGTTCCTGACCGCCGGCATCGTCGTGGTGATCCTGATGACGCCGACCTTCGCCCAGTCCGCGTTTGGCGTGGCGCCCGCGCACGCGCAAAGCGCCAACAGCCTGGCGACCCTCATGCTCACCTTCGGTTGCGCCGCCTACGGACTGGCCGCCGACCGTTGGGGTGCCTGGCGCACGATCGGCATCGGCGCCATCCTGCTGGCAATCAGCACCTCGTTCTTGTACGCCGCCTTGACCAGCTTGCCTGGCTGGTTCACCGCCGCCTATGCGCTGGCCGGCTTCGCCGTGGGTGTGGTCGGCGTGGTGCCGGTGCTGATGGTGCGGCTGTTCCCGCCGGCCATCCGCTTCTCGGGCATCTCGTTCGCGTACAACATCGCCTACGCCATTTCAGGCGGCGTGACCCCGCTCCTGGTCACGCTGTGGATGGTGCGCGACCCCATGTCCCCGGTGTGGTACGTGGCCCTGGCCTGCGCCGCCGCCATCGCCACCACCGTGCTCATGACCCGTCCCGGCCGCACCCGTGCCGCCATGGCCTGAATGCCGGACTGCCGCCGCCTGGCGGCGCGCTGGGCCAGGCGCCGCAGCACACCATTGAGGAGTACCTCACCGATGGGCGCGATGGCGAGATTCGCCACATCCCACGATCAGGTGCGCTACATTGCCAGCATGCATGACGAAGACCCCAAACTGCGACTCGCACCGTTGCTGGACGTGCTCACGACACGCCTGCCCACGCTGATCGCGGTGTACCGCTACGGCTCCTTCGGGACCATCCATGAGCGCAACGACAGCGACATCGACCTCGGTTTGCAGGCCGGGCACAAGCTCGACCCCGTGACGCTATTCGAACTTGCGGCCGAGCTGGGCACTCTCGCCGGCCGCGAGGTGGACCTGGTGGACATGGTGGCCTGCTCCACCGTCATGCGCGCCCAGATCGTCGCCACCGGCGAGGTCATCTTCTGCCGCGACACCTATCTGTGCGACAGCTTCGCGGCCACCGCGTTCAGCCGCTACGCACACCTCAACGAAGCGCGCCGCGGCATCCTGGAAGACGTCCAGGCCAGAGGCTCCATCCATGGTCGATGACGTGCTGCTCAACAAGGCGGCCATCATCGAACGCTGCCTGGCCCGCGTCCGCGAGATCTACCTGGGCCACGAGTCGGAGCTGGAAACCGACCACAACCGGCAGGATGCCATCGTGCTCAACCTGCAACGCGCCTGCGAAGCCTCCATCGACCTGGCCATGCACGTCTCCCGCAAGCACCGCCTGGGACTCCCGCAGGACGCGCGCGACGGCTTCACGCTGCTGGAACAGGCCGGCATCATTCCCGCCGCCGTCGGCAACCGCATGCGGGCCATGGTCGGGTTCCGCAACATCGCGGTGCACCAATACCAGCAGCTCAGCATCCCGGTGTTGCGCTCGATCCTCGACCAGCACCTCGGCGACTTCACAGCGTTCACCTCCGCCGTGATCCGCAAGTAACGAGGCAAACCGGCAAGCGGCTCCTGACGTCCTGGTCACCACGGTTCGCCCCAAGCAGTGGCGTTCAACTTCCTGATTGGACGACGACCAATTCCCAATGGGTGATTGCGTACGACGGCTTTGCCGAGCGTACTCATGTCCTTCCATTTGCCATGTTCCCGCATCGACGTCACCGACTGGCGTATTCACGTACGAGATTCCCGATTGGACGGCGTTGGATTCCTGAGCAGACGGAGCGGCGGCAACCTCGCCACCGACGCCCACCTGGCCGGCGAATCGCCATCGAGCACAGTGCCGCCCTCGGCACGTACGACCGCGATTTCGAGCGGTTCCCGGGCTTACGACTGGAGTGCCTGCCACCCAGTGCACGATAGCGGCAAATAAAGCCGCGTCAGCATGAAGCCCGCCGTGGGGCGAGACTTCCCGGTCACACCGATTTAATTTGCCACGTCCCCTTTATGATGGGGCCGCATGACCAGCGACCTGAAGAAAATCTGGGGCATCCTCACGCCGCCCGAGCGGCGCCAATCCGTCGGCATGCTGGTGCTGGTGGTGCTGATGGCCGTCGCCGAGACCGGCAGCGTGTTGTCGATCATGCCGTTCCTGTCGGTGCTGAGTCGACCCACCATCCTCGAGGACAACGCCTGGCTGCACGCGTTGTACACGGGCTTTGGGTTCGGCAGCCGGCGCGCCTTCATCGTGGCCCTGGGGCTGGCCTCGATCGCGTTCGTGCTGGGCTCGTCGGCCTTCAAGACCATCACGCTGCACCTCATCAACCGCTTCATCCACCTGCTGCGCCACACCATCAGCTCGCGCCTGCTCGCGCGCTACCTGCACCAGCCGTATGAGTTCTTCCTGGCACACAACTCCTCGGTGCTGAGCCGCAACGTGCTGAGCGAGGTGGACCAGCTCATGTTCAACCTGATCCAGCCGCTGTCGCAACTGGTTGCCCAAGGTGCGGTGCTGCTGGCCATGGTGCTGCTGATCTTCCTGTACAACCCGCTGATCGCCATCATCTTCGTGGCCCTGGTCGGCGCGCTCTACACGGTGATCTACGCCGTGGTGCGCCGGCGCCTGGCGCGCATTGGCGCGGAGCGCCAGGCGGCCAATGCGCAGCGCTACCAGAGCTGCAAGGAAGTGCTGGACGGCATCAAGGACGTCAAGGTCGCGCACGCCGCCGGCGCCTATCAACAGGCGTTCGACCAGTCCTCGCGATTGTTTTCGCGACACCTCGCCACGGGCGACACCCTGGCGCAGTCGCCGCTGTACATGGTGGAAGCCGTGGGCTACACGGGCCTGATCGCGATGGCCCTGCTGCTCATGTCGCAGAGCAGCGACGTCGCGCGCGTACTGCCGGCCCTGGGCCTGTATGGCTTTGCCGCCTACCGCATGTTGCCGGCGGCGCAGATCATGTACCGCGGCTTTGCCAAGCTGAAGTTCTCCTCCGCGGCGCTGGAGACGGTGGGCCGCGACCTGGCACTGCCAGTCGCGCCAGCGGACACTCCGGCCGCCGCGCTGGCGCCGCAGCGGGAGATCCGCCTGCAGGGCGTGAGTTACGCCTACCCATCGACACCGGCCAAAGCCGTGCTGGACGGCTTCGACCTGGTCATCCCGGCCGGCACCAGCGTCGGCATCGTCGGCCGTACCGGCAGCGGCAAGAGCACGCTCATGGACATCCTGCTCGGCCTGCTGGAACCCCAGGCCGGCAGCCTGCGCGTGGACGACGTGCCGATCGACGCCAGCAACGTCGCCGCCTGGCAGCGCGCGATCGGCTACGTGCCGCAGCACATCTACCTGTCCGATGCCAGCATCACCGAGAACATCGCCTTCGGCGTGCCGCGCGGGGCCATCGACGCGCAAGCCGTGGAACGCGCCGCGCGGGCAGCGCAAATCCACGACTTCATCGCCAACGAGCTGAAGGACGGCTATGCCACCCCGATCGGCGACCGCGGCATCCGCCTCTCCGGCGGCCAGCGCCAGCGCATCGGCATCGCCCGCGCGCTGTACCGCGACCCGCCCGTGCTGTTCATGGACGAAGCCACCAGCGCGCTGGACAACGAGACCGAAGCCGCCCTCACCGCCGCCATCCGCGCCCTCTCCGGCCACAAGACCATCGTCGTCATCGCCCACCGCCAGGCATCGCTGGCCGGTTGCGACACCGTGGTCTCGATCTAAAGGCAACGGCCTCCTGCGCCATACCTTTCCGCAGTGGGGTCCAATTTTCCACGACCCCTTTCCCGTTTATTTCTTCTTGCCGCCACCGTCCTGCTTGTTGACAGTGGCGTAGGCGATCCGCTCGGCGGTCTTCTTGGATTTGCCCTCGTCCCTCTCGCTTTTCTCGATGTGATGGGCCTCACGCTTCTGCTTGTCGGTGTAGGAAGACTTGTCACCTTTGGACATGTCGGCATCCTCTCGCGGTGGTTGCCTCCCATCTTGCGCGGTGAGGGTTGGCGACGAAGTGACCGTGCCGTAAACGCCGTGCTCACACAAGGCGGGAACGAGGCCGCCGACATCGTGGTATCACGTCAGGCCGCGGCCACCATCCCCACCAGGGACTTCGCCGCACATGGACGC
>DATNBK010000221.1:0-4197 GCA_035571995.1 Rhodanobacter sp. | reverse complement strand
CGCGCCGGTGCCGAGTGTGGTGTCGTCGATGCTGCCCTTGCCGCTGGCAAGCTGGTAACTGGCCTGATAGTCGATGCGGATCGGCTGCGGCGACGGCGAACCGGCGGCCACCAGCTTGAGCCGGCTGGCGTCGATGTGACCTTTCGAGCGCAGCACACCCTTGGCCGAGTCGATGCGCGTGTCGATGTCGAGCACGCCACCGACGCCATCGCCGCTGCTCATCAGCCCGGCCCCGACCAGGTCCAGTCCGTGCATCACCAGGTGCGCATCGACCGGCGTCAGTACCGCATCGCCCGCATTCCACGGGCCGAGTTTGCCGTCGAGCTGCAGCGTGCCGCCACCGGCGATCGCCGCGCTCATCGAGAACGGAAACGCGGCCCCCATGCCGACGTGATCCGCGCTCAGCTGCACCTTCCGGTAGCTGCGCGCGCCGCCGACTGCGCGGGTAAGTTCGATGCTGCCGTCCGTGATGCGCAGCTTGTCCACGCTGAACGCCAGCGGTTGGGTCGATGTGCCACTCGGAGTCGATGCCGATGCCGGTGCATCGCTGCCGCCGAACGTGGCAAAGTTCCAGTCGCCAGCACGATTCTGCAGCAGGTGCACGCTGGGCTGCTTCAGCGTCAACGAGGTGATGTGCAGTTCGCGGTGCACCAGCAGCGGCCACAGGCGCACGCCGAGCTCCAGCGATTGCGCGCTGACGAAAGCCTGCTTGCCGAACGCCGGATCGTCCCCGATGCGGATGTCGTCGGCGTCGAGCGAACCCGACCAAACTGACACATGCAACTTGCCAAGCGTCACCTCGCGCCCGAGCGCCTGGCTCAGCGTGGTCTGGATCTGCGGGCGAAAGTGATTGGCGTCGACCAGCAGCAAGGCACCCACCGCGAGCACGACCACGGCAACCACGACCACGAGCATTCCGATCAGCAGACGTTTCATGAGTTGCTCTCCCGCCATATGCATGGCGTCGCGCGCAGGTATCGTTCGATAGTAGGGTTCCACGCAACGGAAGCCAAACGATAATTGTCACGGACTCCCAGCGCAGGTCGCACGCAAGCGGCCGCTTTCAGACACCATCCGATGCCAGCGTCCGTGGCATTCGAGACGGCAGGAACCCGCGGCATGCAACGCCCGCCAATCCGCTGCAGCTTGCGGGAAATCTCATCACGGGACTGGCGCCGCAAAACCACGCCGGAAGCCGCATCGTCGGGCAGCGTCTACCGCCAGCCCACGCTGATCTCGCCTCGCAGACTCCGTTCAGGCAGCACGATCGTTGTCGTGGCGTTCCCGGCATCCCAGCTCCAGCGATCCAGAGGTCTTCCATCCAGGGAAACAGCGTGCGGCCGATGCTCGTCATGAATGCGCACTTCGTACGACCGCGCCCGCACCTGACCATCGAACGAACCTTTCGACGGTCCGATCAGCAGCCGGTGGGAGCCGTCGCGGGCAGTGGCATAGGTCATCGGCGTGACCGCGTAGCGGCCTTTTTCATAGGCCAGCGAAACGCCGTCGTCCTCGTACAGATCGAAGTGACCCTTGCCCGACCCGTAGACGTTGAGGACGAGCCTGTCCAGCGGCCTGGCATCCGACCAGGCCATGTCGGCGGGCTGCTCGGGAATGATCGAGCCCTCGCGCACGAACACCGGCGTCTGGTCGACCGCGTAATGCGCGGTGAACGTGCCGGCGCCGTCGCGGGGTTTGCCGGTGAAGAAATCCAGCCAGCGTCCGGGCGGCAGATAAACGGTGCGATTGCCGCTGGCGTCGAGTACCGGCGCGACCAGCATCTCCCCGCCGAAAAAGTATTCGTGGGGGTGCTGGTAGGCTTCCTGCAAATCGGGATATTGCAGATACAGCGGCCGCAGGATCGGCAGCGATTCCCGGTGTGCGATCCACGTATACGTGTAGATGTACGGGATCAGGCGGGTGCGCAGGGTGAAATATTTCCTGACCAGGGCCATGCCCTCGCTGCCGTAGGTCCAGGGCATGCGCAGATTGCCTTCGCGCGGATCTTCGTGGGCGCTGTGCATCCGCAGGAACGGGCTGAACGTGCCGAATTCGACCCAGCGCGCATACAGGTCGAAGTCGATCTTCGCACCGTGGAATCCGCCGATGTCATGGCTGATGTACGGCACCAGCACGTTGCCGCCGCGGGTGGTTAAGGCGACCTCGTAGGCAAGCACCGGCCACTCGGAGTAGGTGTCGCCGGTAAAGTAGCCCGGATAGCGCTCGCTGCCCCAGTCGCCATAGCGGCCCAGGATGAAGCCGCGCTTGCCGGCACCGTGCGGGCCGGCCGCTTGCTGCGTGTCGTCGTAGAAGACCTTGTTCGTCCACAGCTGCTTGTTCAGCCCCGGCATGTCGGTGGCGCCGCTGCCGCCGTCGACCCACCAGAAGTCCACGCCGCGCTGCATCAGCGGCTGGTGCAGGTCGCGCATGAAGGTCGCCGCCTGCACCTTGTTCGAGAGATCGAAATAGATTCGTGGCGGCGGCTTGACGTCGCGCAGGGCGACCGGGCCGCGCAAGATGCCGCCACCGACCGGTCCGGACTCCACGCGCAGGGCGATGGCGTTGTCTTTGCCGGCCCTGGCGTAGGGTGCGATGTCCGCGTAGGTCAGGCGGCGTGGCCACTGCACCTGACTGTGGGTCACCTCGTGCCCGTTGACGAACAGCCGGTATGACTTGCTCACCTCACCCAGGTACAGATACAGCGCACCGGGCAGATGGGCCGGCAGGCGTACCGACCTGCGATACCAGGCGACGCCCCGATAATCCGGATACCCCTGCGCCTGCCAGGCCGCACCGATGCTGACCGGCTTCCATTGGCCGTCGCCCTGCCCCGGCAGGAACCAGCGCTGGTCGATTCCCTGATTCCGCGGATCGATGGCCAGCGCCCATGACGCGGCGACATCCATGTCGAACGAAGGCGCTGGCGGCAGCGGTCTGCCCAGATCCCTCAGCACCGCCGGGGCGTGGCTGTCCTGGTACGACAGGATGCTCTCCCTGGTATTGGCATAACCCGGGTGGTCGTTGAGCCCCACCTTGATGCCCTGCCCATGCAGCCAGTCGAGCAACTGTCCCGGATGCGCAATCAGCGGACTCCAGTCGTAGCCGCCCTGCCAGCCGTAGTTGTGCCAGGCGAAGTCCAGCACCAGGATGTCGAGCGGGATATGGTTCTGGCGGAACCTCGAGATCTCGTCCTTGAGATGCTGTTCGTCGTACTGCCGAAACGCTGGCTGCCGGGTCTCCGCCGTAGCGGGGAAATACTCGAAATTGAAATCCGTGATCCAGCTGCCGAGCGTATAGCGCGGAATCATCGGGATCGGGCCGCACAGCTCGGCATATTCCTGCAATACGCGCTCATAGTCGTGGTGGTAGGTGAACAGGTACCAGTCCTGCCCGACGGCATCCTTGCGCGGCTCGATCCATGCCGTTTGGGCGTTCCATACCGGCGTGCGGCTGTCGTCGATCAACGCATAGCCGCTGCGACTCAGCAGGCCGGGCTTTGCCGGCGCGAGCAGCACGTCGATGCCGGGGATGATGTCGTTGACCGGACTCGCCAGATCCTTGCCGTCTCCCGGCAGGTTCGGTCGGCTGATGTTGTCCAGCGAATAAGTCAGGCCGCCGAGGTTGTGTCGATCCACGTCGCCCGGGTGCCAGGCATGTCCGGCGCCTGCCGGATCGTTCTTCCAGCTCACCGCGAGATTGCCTGCCGTGAACGGCCCGGATTGCAGGCGGTAACGCACGGTCATCGCATCCGTGCGCAGCACCAGCCAGCCATGCTCGCGCGCCGAGCGCACGGCGACGGCAGGCCAGTCACGCTTCTGCACCACGGCGGTGGGCTCGTCGACGAACGCGCCGGACGGTGAATACTCCATCCGCAGCAGCGACGGCGTCAGGAATTCAAATCGGGCATGGCCGGCCACGAAGGTCGAGCCACCCGGCTCCGCCGCGAAGCCGACCGTGGGCATGGCCGCGCAGGCAAGCAGAAGCCACGCCCCGGCGCGGCCGACGGTACGAGTGATCGAGGTCATTCGGCAATCCCCCAGCCGGTCTGCCACAGGGTGATCCGGAGTCCGGCTTCGCTTCGGCGGATCAGGTCATGTCTTCAGACGTCGTCGCGGGCGCCAGCCGCACGGGACGGCATCCGCCGATGCCCTTCACCGCCGGAAGGCCGGGCACCGATCGGCAGATCATGCTGGCCGG
>DATNBK010000220.1:0-2951 GCA_035571995.1 Rhodanobacter sp. | reverse complement strand
CGTCGCCGCGCGCACGTCGGTGATCTCGACGTCGAAATGCAGGTTCTCGCCGGCCAGCGGGTGGTTGCCGTCGATCGTCACCTGGTCACCCTCCACGGCGGTCACGGTGACCAGGACCTGCCCTTGCGGGCCTTCGCCCTTGAATTGCATGCCTTCCCTCGGCGTCTCCACACCCTTGAAGGCACTGGTGGGCAAGGTCTGCACCAGCTCGTCGTGACGCGGCCCATAACCCTGCGCGGGCGCCACGTCCACCTTGAAGCGGTCGCCGACCTCGCGTCCGGTCATGGCCTGCTCGAGGCCCTGCACGATGTTGCCGGCGCCGTGCAGGTAGGCCAGCGGTTCGCGATGCTCGGAGGTGTCGAGCACGTCGCCCCCGTCGTTCGTGAGCGTGTAGTGGAACGTGGCAACATTTTTGTCGGCAATCTGCATCGGCAATCCTCGGTAGTCAGTGGCCATCCAGGCAGCGCTGGGCTGCAGTCGTCCCCCAAGGCTACGGGCCCACGGCGGGGCATGCAAATCGCGTGAGCGATGCCGACGGCTATCATCACCGGCTCATCGACGACCAGTTTCATCTGCCATGGGCGCAAGCGTGATCGAGGATTGGCGACATCGTCCCACGCAGCGCCGGGTCTGGGCGCTGGCGCTGCCGATGATCGTCTCCAACCTGAGCGTGCCCCTGGTGACCCTGGTCGACAGCGTCGTTGCCGGCCACTTGTCGTACGCGCAACAGCTTGCCGCCGTGGTCGTGGGCAGCGCCGTGTATACGCTCCTGGTGTGGGTCTGCGGCTTCCTGCGCATGGGCACCACCGGGTTTGCCGCACAGGCGGCGGGACGCGGCGACGGTGGCATCTTGCGCCGCGTGCTTTTGCAGTCGCTGCTGCTGGCCGTGGCCCTGGCGGTGCTCCTGGGCGCCCTGATGTTGCCGTTGTTGCCAGCCGTGCTGGACGTCATGAAGCCCTCGGCGACCCTCGATACGCTGGCCATGGGCTATCTGCATGTGCGCCTCTTCGGCCTGCCTGCGGCGCTCGCCAGCTATGCCTTGATCGGCTGGTTCCTGGGCGTGCAGAACGCGCGCGTGGCGCTCGGCGTCCTGCTGATGACGAACCTCGTCAACATTGCCCTGAACCTGCTGTTCGTGCTCGGCTTTGGCTGGGGCGTGCCCGGCATCGCCTGGGCTTCCGTGTGCGGCGAATGGTGCGGCGTGTTGTTTGGCCTGGCCTGCGCGTGGCGCGAGCTGCGCCGGCATCCGGGGTCCATGGATCGCCGCGACTTGCGGCGTTGGCTGCACTGGCGGCCCTTGCTGATGGTCAACCGCGACATCTTCGTGCGCAGCCTGGCGCTACAGGGGGTGTTCTTTGCGGTGACCGTGCTGGGCACGCGCCTGGGCGACGCCGTGGTGGCGGCCAATGCCTTGCTGCTGAATGGATTGATGCTGACGTCGTTTGCCCTGGACGGCCTGGCCAATGCAGTGGAAGCGCTGAGTGGCCACGCCATTGGCGCGCGGGACCGCGATGCCCTGCGGCGCGCGCTGACGGTGGCTGGCGGCTGGTCGTTTCTGGGCAGCGTGGCCTTCGCCATCGTCTTCGCGCTGGGCGGCCATTTGTTCGTCAACCTGCAGAGCGACATCGCCGCAGTGCGCGCCATTGCCTACGTCTACGTGCCCTATCTTTCGGTCCTGCCGCTGGTGGCCGTCTGGAGTTACCTGCTGGATGGCTTGTTCGTGGGCGCCACACGTGCACGTGAAATGCGCGACAGCATGCTCGTGGGTGCGGTGTGCTTCGGCTTGCTCGCCTGGTTGCTGCGGCCACTCGGCAACCACGGCCTGTGGCTGGCGTTGCTGGGTTTCATGATCGTGCGCGCTGGCGCCATGGGCTTTCTGGCATACAGGATCAGTCGGCGCGGTCTCTGGATACCGACGACGACAGCCTCTTGAACGCGGCCGCGCTGGCGCGGCCGGCGACGCAATCGGTGTACGATCCGGGTCGTGGCTGCAATGCCACGCTACGGCACGCCGCTTCCGGGCCGGATACGATTGCGCGACAGGCCCACCCGATACGGGCCTGGATCAGCGGCAGGCAACCCGCGGCCTGTCCTGGAGGTCGACCATGCGCATCCTGCTCACTGGCGCTACCGGTCTGGTCGGTCAAGGCGTCCTGCGCGAATGCCTGCGTGCCACAGACGTGGAGCAGGTGGTGGCCCTTGGGCGCCACCCCAGCGGCGTACGGCACGCGAAACTGCAGGAGCTGATCTGCGCCGACTTCGACGACCTCGATGCGGCCGACGACCGCCTGGCACCATTCGACGCCTGTTTCTACTGCGCGGGCGCACCGCCGCTCGGCACGCCCGCGTCCGCCTATCGCCACGTGACCCTCACCCTTACCCTGCACGTGGCCGAACTCTTTGCGCGACGCAATGGCAACGCGAAATTCCTCTACATCTCGGGTGCGCACTCGAATCCGCACAGCCGGATCATGGTGCTCAGGGTTAAAGGAGAAACCGAACAGGCGCTGATGGCCCTGCCGATCACCACGGTCATGCTGCGTCCCATGGGCGTCCAGCCGGTCGACGGCGTGCGCTCCCCGCATCGGCCACTGCGCCTGGCCTACCGCGTTGCCGGTCCGGTGATGGGACTCACGCGGCACCTGTTGCCAGGACTGTTGACCACCACCGCGAACGTCGGCCTGGCCATGCTCGCGCTGACCCGTGCCGGGCAGGCGCCACCGGTCGTCGAAAACTCCGACATCAATCGATGGGCCGGATGAGCGGGCGTACGCGCCCGCACCACGCATGCCGTGGGCGCCGCTACCCGACGTGTCGGGCAACACCAAGCTTGCGGAGGTCCCATGAAAGCCTGTTCGCTGCGCTTCTACATGCACGAGAACCAGAAGCATCGCGGCATGCTCCTGTACGAGTGGCTGTTCGAGCAGGCCAAGCAGCACGGCATCCCCGGT
>DATNBK010000219.1:0-3641 GCA_035571995.1 Rhodanobacter sp. | reverse complement strand
CATCCACGCGCAGCAGGGTCTTGATGGCGCGGCGTTCGTCCATCGCCCGGTAGCCCTCGGCCACCTGCGCGATCGGCAGGACCAGATCGAAGACCTTGCCCGGCCGGATCGCGCCCTTGAGCACGCGATCCATCAGGTCGGGCAGGAAACGGCGCACCGGCGCCGGGCCGCCCAGCATGCGGCGCTGCGAGAAGAACAGCTTCTGGCCGTCGAAGCTGACGCCATGCGGAACGCCGACGTAACCGATGGCGCCGCCGGGGCGGCAGACGCCCATGGCCTGGTCCATCGACTCGCCCATGCCGACGCATTCGAGCACCGATTCCGCGCCGACGCCGTCGGTCAGGTCCATGATGCGGGCGATGCCGTCGGCGCCGCGTTCGGCGACGATGTCGGTGGCGCCGAACTCGCGCGCCAGTTGCTGGCGCGTGGCGTGGCGGCTCATCGCGATGATGCGTTCGGCCCCCATCTGGTTGGCGGCAAGCACGCCCATCAGCCCGACCGCGCCGTCGCCCACCACCACGACGGTGCCGCCCTTGCGTACCTGCGCGGCATCGGCCGCGTACCAGCCGGTGCCGAGCACGTCGGACACCGCCAGCATGTGCTGGATCATGTCCGCGTCCGGCATCTCCACGGTCGCGACCAGCGTGCCATCGGCCAGAGGCACGCGCGCGTAGGGCGCCTGCGCGCCGGTCATGAACTCGCCCTGCTGGCAGGAGGAGTGGAAGCCGAACGCGCAGTGCGGGCAGGTGTTGTCGGACAGGCAGAAGGAGCCGACGACGAACTGGCCGGGCTTCACCGTCTTCACTTCGGAACCGACCTCGACCACCACGCCGCAATATTCGTGGCCCATGTGGGCCGGGCCGTTGCGCTCCGACAGGCCGCGGTATGGCCACAAGTCGGAACCGCAGATGCAGGTGGCGGACAGTTTGATGATGGCGTCGGTCGGCTTTTCGATCCGCGGATCGGAAACCTGCTCGTAGCGGACATCGCCCGGGCCGTGCATGACGGTTGCGTACATGGGTTGTCTCCTGTGTCGCTTGATCAGTGGGTGTCGGATGTTGGCGCCTGGCGGTTCTCAAGTTGCCGCAGGTCGTCGCGGATTTCCTGCGGCTCCTGGTCCAGCGGCATGTTCGCGGCATCGCCGACGCCATCGGGTGCGCCGGCGTCATCAGCCTTCACTGCGGCGAAGAGCGGCGCCAGGTTCTGCTGTTCGGGACCAGCCTCGGCGACCAGCTCGAAGGTCTTGTTGCTGGCCTCCTCCAGCGTGAGGCTGGCCACCAGCACCTCGGCGATCTGGCGGCGGGCGATCACACCGTCGGCGGGCGTGCCGGCATGCCGTGTGTCGCCTTGGAGCAGCACCAACCGGTGCTGGTCGACATCGTTGTAGTCGAACCAGCCCGGCCGCACGATGGTGTAGACGTTGCCACTGGCGCGCAGCAGTCGTTCGGAACGGCGCTTCCAGTCGTGCGCCTCGGTCTTGCGATTGTAGGAACCGGCGCGGTCGGTGACGCCGATGGCGGTCATCAGCGCGATGCGCAGCTTGCGCCCGCCGAGCGCGAACAGGACGTTGCGCACGCCGCCGTAGTCGATGGCGCGCGTGTCGGCCTTGCCGCCGTTGGAGCCGTGCGTGAAGACGATGGCGTCCACGCCGGCGACCGCTTGCGCCAGCGTGTCCGGCTGCGTCAGTTCGCCGACCACGATCTCCGCCTGCGCAGGCAAGCCGGCCGCCTTGCCACGGCTGCGCACCAACGCGCGTACCGCATGGCCGCGACGCAGCGCTTCTTCGACGACGTGACGACCGACGCTGCCGGTCGCGCCGACGCATAGCACGGTCAGCCTTCCCCGAGTCATGGCTTGTTCCTCCTAGAATCATTGGTTCCCGCACAGCCATAGGACAATGACTGTGCGGGACGAGTCGTCGTGCGTCCTCACATCATGCCCAGCACGGGGTGCGTGACGTAGGGTTTTTCGAGCGCCTGGATCTCTTCATCGGAAAGCTTGATGTCCAGCGCTGCGACGGCCTCTTCCACGTGTTTGATCGCCGTCGTCCCGACAATGGGCGCGGTGATGTAGGGCTTGCTGAGCATCCACGCCAGGGACATCTGGGCCATCGAAATGCCACGTGCCTTGGCCAGGGACTGCATGTTGTCGATGACCACCTTGTCCAGGTCGTTGGTGCCATCCCAGACCCACTTGGAGACCTGGTCGATCTTCACGCGCGGCGTCACCGTTCCCCATGGATGTGCCAGACGGCCACCGGCCAGCGGGCTCCACGGCGTCAGCGCAACCTTGCGATCCCGGCACAGCGGAATCATCTCGCGCTCTTCTTCGCGGTAGATGAGGTTGTAGTGGTTCTGCATGGCGACAAACTTGGTCCAGCCGTTCGTCTCGGCGATGTTCTGCAACCGCTCGAACTCCCACGCATACATGGTCGAGGCGCCGATGTACCGAGCCTTGCCGCTTTTCACGACATCGTGCAGCGCCTCCATGATTTCTTCCATGGGGGTCAGCGGGTCCAGCCGATGGATGGTGTAGAGGTCAACGTAGTCGAGACCCAGCCGCTTCAGGCTCTTGTCGATTTCGCTGAGGATGGCCTTGCGCGACAGGCCGCCGCCGTTCGGCTTGCCGGGGCGCATCTCCATGCGCACCTTGGAGGCGACGACGATGTCGTCGCGGTCGAGCTTGAATTCCTTGATGAGTTTGCCAGTCACCTCCTCACTGGTACCCAGTTGGTACACGTTGGCCGTGTCGAAGTAGTTGATGCCCAGCTCGATCGCCTTCTTGAAAATCGGCTTGGCATCCTCGAAGTCCCGGGCCCAGGGGAACAGGCCGTTTTCACTGCCGGGCTTGCCGAAACTCATCATCCCGAGACCGATCTTCGAAACGTCGACGCCCGTGTTTCCGAGTTTGATGTATTTCATGTTGTTCTCTGCCTAAGTGATGTGTGAGTGCTCCGGCCCTCATGCCTCGGGAATTGAGCGCGCCAGGAAAGTAGGCTGGGGCTGCTCGGGATCGGGACCACCGCGCACTCCCTTGTCGAGCGCATCGATGGACACGAGCTCGTCGTCGGTGAGCGAGAAATCGAAGATGTCGAAGTTCTCGGCGATCCGCGCCTTGCGCGTCGACTTGGGGATGACCTGGCGGCCCTGCTGGATGTGCCAGCGCAGCACGACCTGGGCCGGCGTCTTGCCATGCCGCCGACCGATGCCCACGAGGGTCTGGTCGGTGAACGTGCTGGTCGCCTCCGCGCCGTAGTAGTGGGTGATTCCGCCCATGGGCGACCACGCCTGGGTGAGGATACCGGCGGCGGTGTTGCCCCCCGCGTTGGCGACCTGGGTGAAGTAGGGGTGGAGCTCGATCTGGTTCACGGCCGGGACGACCGCGACCTCGGGCAGGAAGCGCGCCAGGATCGCGGGCGTGAAGTTGCTGACGCCGATCGCGCGCACCCGGCCGTCGGCGAGCAGTTGCTCCAGCGCCTGGTAGGCCGCGACCGTGAGCGCGAAGTCCTCGACCCGCGGCTGGTGCAGGAGCAGCAGGTCGATGACGTCGACACCGAGCTTGCCGGCCGACTTGTCGAAGGCGTGCAGCGCCGCGTCGTAGCCGTAGTCGGTGACCCACAGCTTGGTCTCGATGATGACCTC
>DATNBK010000218.1:0-5022 GCA_035571995.1 Rhodanobacter sp. | reverse complement strand
CGCCGGGCTGGGAAACAGCGACGGACTGGCGGGTTCGGCCAGGTGCAACTCCAGGCCGATGTTGTGTGCCTGGGCCTGCAGCATGGTGGTGAAGCGCTCCGGTTGCAGCAGCAGGTAGACCACCACCACCAGGGCCAGCAGGGCCGCGAGCACGACGCCGCCGCAGATCAATAAGATGAGCTGTAGCCGGCGCGACATCCGCCAGCCCCGCGCGCTACGTGCGTCAGGTGGCATCGGGCTTGCTGATGCTCAGGGTCGCCGGCAACAGGCCGTCGACGAAGGCCTGCGCGGAAAACACGCGCAGGTCGCCGGCCTTCTCGCCCAGGCCGACGTAGCGTATCGGCAGCCCGAATTCGCGGGCCAGCGCAAACAGCACGCCGCCCTTCGCCGTGCCGTCGAGCTTGGTCACCACCAGGCCGGTGACGCCGACGCTGTCGCGGAATTGGCGCACCTGGCGGATTGCGTTCTGTCCAGTGGTGCCGTCGACCACCATGAGTACCTCGTGCGGCGCCTCGGGGTCGAGTTTCTTCAGCACCCGGCCAATCTTGGCCAGCTCGTCCATCAAGCCGCCCTGGGTGTGCAGGCGGCCGGCAGTGTCGGCGACCAGCACGTCGACGTGGCGTGCCCGTGCGGCCTGCAGCGCGTCGAAGATCACGCTGGCGGCGTCTGCGTTCTGGCCGTGGCTGGTGACCGGCACGTCGTTGCGCGCACCCCAGGCCTGCAACTGCTCGACTGCCGCGGCGCGGAACGTGTCGCCCGCGGCGAGCAGCACGGAGCGCTGCTCATCGCGCCAGCGCCTGGCCAGCTTGCCGATGGTGGTGGTCTTGCCGGCGCCGTTGACCCCGACGACGAGCACCACGAACGGCTTGTTGGCGGCAACCTGCAACGGCACTTCCACCTTGGCAAGCCGCTCGACCAGGGCCGTGCGCAGCGCCGCCAGCAGCGCGGCCGCGTCCGCGAACTCGCGTTGCACCAGGCGCTTGCGCAGGTCTTCGACCAGTTCGGTGCTGACCGCGGCGCCTACGTCGGCGGTGAGCAGGATGGTCTCGAGTTCGTCCAGCAACTCGTCGTCCAGCGGCGGATTGCGCGCGAACAGCGAGGTCAAGGTGCGCGAAAAACCGCTGCCGGCCAGGCGTTCGCGCCAGCTGCGGCGCGCGCCGGCGCCGGCTTCGTCCTTGGGCGCGGGAGCGGGGGCTGCGGGCTGGTCTTGCGCGGCGGCGGGCGGCTCGATGTCCGGGGCGACGAAACGCTGGTGCTCCTCGTGCCCGGGCGCCGGTATCTGGCTCAGCGCCTCGCGCACGCCAGGCACGCCGCTGTCGATCGCGGCGGGATCGGCAGGCAGTTGCTGGGTTGGTGCGGGCGGTGCTTTCGCCTTCCAGAACTTGAGCATGGGCGGGGCAATCCAAGACAATGTCGGGATGCTAACACCCCCACCCACACTCCCCGCTGACGCGACCTGGCTGGCCTGGCATGCCGGTTGAACGTCCTGGCCAGGCGCGGTCGGGCCGCGTGCGCATCATTGGCGGCACCCTGCGCAATTCGCGTTTGCCGGTGCCCTCCGTCGACGGCCTGCGGCCGACTCCGGAGCGCGTGCGCGAGACGGTGTTCAACTGGCTGGCACCGGTCATAGCCGGGGCGCATTGCCTGGACCTGTGTGCCGGCACCGGCGCCTTTGGGATCGAGGCGCTGTCGCGGGGGGCTGCTGTGGTGAGCTTCGTCGAACGCGAGCCGCGGCTGGCGCAGGCGTTGCGCGTCAACCTCGAGCGCCTGGGCGTGGGCGGCGAGGTGGTGGTGGCCGATGCATACGCCTGGCTGCGTGGAGCGCCACGGGCGTATGACGTCGTGTTCCTCGACCCGCCGTTTGCGCTCGAGCTGTGGACGACCTTGGCCGGGCAACTCGAAACCGGCGGCTGGCTGGCTCCCGGCGCCATGGTGTATGTCGAGTGGCCGGGACACCAGGCCCCGGAGTTGCCGGCGAACTGGTCGGTACATCGCGAGGGCCGCGCCGGTGCCGTGCACTACGCCTTGATGCGAGCCTGATGGGATCTCCCACCGGGCCCCTGCGGGACCTCCCGCAGCGGCGCCAGGACGGCCCAGCCGGCCAGGATATCTCCAACAACGCAGCCGCTTCCATTAAGCTTGGCATGGGGAAGCAATCTTCGTCCTGCGAGCAACAACTTGAGCAATCCGCGCATCGCCGTCTACCCCGGCACCTTCGATCCGATCACCAATGGTCATACGGATCTGGTGACGCGCGCGGCGCCGCTTTTCGACAAAGTGGTGGTGGCGGTGGCGGACAGCTCCAGCAAGGGCCCACATTTCAGCGTGGGCGAGCGCATCACCCTCGCGCGGCTGGCGGTCGCCGACCTGCCCAACGTGGAAGTGCGCGGCTTCGATTGCCTGTTGGCCACGTTTGTCGTGCAGATCGGGGCCGGCGTGATCCTGCGTGGCTTGCGTGCCGTGTCCGATTTCGAATATGAGTTCCAGCTGGCCAGCATGAATCGCCACTTGATTCCGCAGGCCGAGACCTTGTTTCTTACTCCGGCGGAACAGTACAGCTTCATTTCGTCGTCCCTGGTGCGCGAGATCGGGCGCCTCGGCGGCGATATTTCCAGCTTCGTGCATCCGGCGGTACAACAGGCGATGCGTCAACGTTGGCAAAGCGGCCAAAGCGGTCAAAGCGGAATCCACAAAAAAACCGAACTGGAAGGTGATCATCATGCGTAAACTCATTCTCCTCGTGGCCTTGGTCCTTACGGCCGGCGTGGCCCTGACCGCGTGCAACAAGCAGCCTGCCGAGCCGGCCGCCGATGCGGCAACGGCCGCTCCGGTCAAGCCGACCGATCCGGGTGACACCAAGGGCTGGAATGCCTACCTCGGGCCGATCGTGGTGAAGAACATGGAAGGCATGACTGCTGCCCAGCCGTTTGCCTACATGGTCAAGGCGCCGGTCAGCGACGAGGCCAAGGCCGACAACGCGCGCCAGCTCGAAGCGGTGCAGCAAGTGGTGAGCCGCGGCGTCACCGGTGGCAACCTGCTGGCCTTCGCCGGCCCGGACTCGACCACTACCGCCGATCTGCTGATTGCCGCGTTCCAGACGGCCAAGCCGAACTCGTTCAAGAACGTGATCGTCTTGTTCGTGGGCGACAAGGCTGATGAAGCGCGCGTGGCCGAGGTACTCAAGCCCACCGGCGCGACGTTCCGCTTTGTGGAGCTCTAACCACGCCTGGGACCGTGGGCGTTGGGAACGTTCGTGGTGTGCATAGGGTTTTGCAGCCCAGGTTGGTTCCACCGCCCGCGTTCTTCGGTCGCGGCCGCATGCTGCATGTGGCCGGGCCGCGCACAGGGCGCCACCGGCGGCCCCGGCAAGCCCCTGGTGGGATAGTCGTCTATGGCTGATTGGCATGTGCTGGTGACGTTGCGCGCCTTGCTGCTGAATGTGCTGGGGGCGACGCTGGTGTTTGCAGGCGTGGCCCTGGCGGCGGTGACTGCTCGCGCGGTATTGCAGTTCGACACGGTCTCTGCCCTGCATGGCGGCCAGGTGATCGACCTGGGGCAGGATGCGGTTGCCGGCACGGTGCCGTACGGGCACATGGTGCGGGTGGTGGGGATCCCGCGCGTGGTGGAGCCGGCGCGCGATCCGGAATTCAACTTCAGCGTTGCCACCCCGACCTTGTCCCGGCACGTGGAGATGTTCCAGTGGCACGAGGTGCAGCTCGGCGCCAACGTGCAATACGAGCTGGACTGGGCCGATCATTGGATCGATGACCGTGACTTTCGCGACCCGCAGGGGCATGCCAATCCACATGGCTTGCCGCTGTCGGACGAACGCTTCGAGTCGCCCGCGGTGCAGATCGGCAACCTGCGCCTGTCGCCGGTGCTCCGCCGCGTGCTTCCGGGTGCCGCCACCGTGGCGCCGGACGTGGCGTCACTGCCACCCAACCTGGCGGCCAGCTTCACGCGCCAGGGCAACTACCTGCAGACCAGCCAGCGTGTCAACGATCCGCAACTGGGTGACGTGCGGGTGAGTTGGGACCAGGTACCACCGCGCCTGATGACCATCGTCGCGCGCCTGGAGGGCGACCAACTGGTACCGGCCGAGGGTACGGCGGACGGCCAGGGTTATCAGGTCGCCATTGGCAATGTCCGCCTGCATGAGCTGTTTCCCGACCTGCCCTCGGCCCCGGAAGCGGTGAACTGGAGGCGGGCAGCGAGCGTGTTCCTGGCCGTGCTCGGTGCGCTCACCTTGCTCACCGTGCGCCGCCAGGCCATGGTGGCGCCAACCGAGTCGGCACTGCGCCGGCAACGCTGGAGCGATCTGCTGCTGGCAGTTGGTGCCGGGACCCTGGTAGTGGGTGCAGTGGCCGCCACAATCTGGGCCGGGCATGAGCTGCGCTATGCCATGTGGTGGGCCGGGCTGGCCGTGGCCGGCGCCCTGCTCTCGGTGTGGCAGTGGCATCACCGCGTGTGAGCTTGCGGCAAGTCGGCAAGGAGGTGGCCACCCGCAAGTGATATCCCGCGCGCGGACGCCCACGCCCACGACAGTTTTGCGGAGGCGGGCCTCAGTTGGCCGTGCGGCTGTTGCCGGCCACGTTGAACACCTGGTCAGCCCATTGCGTGGCTTCCAGATACACCGTGGCCATGCGCCGGATGCGTTGCGGCTGGGTGTTGCCGCTGGTCAATGCGCCGGCTTCCCAGGCAATGACATCCTGCAGCAGCGGCCCGAACGGGCTGTTGCGGCCGGTGAGCGCGTCGCTGATCTCCGGGCTCAGGCGCAGTTGGGTCAGCAGGAACTCCATCGGCGCGCACATCAAGGTATCCAGCAGCGAGAACAGGCCCACGGTGAACGCGGTCTCGCTGGAGCCGCGCGGCATGCCGGTCGCCAGGCCTTCGCACATGTGCGCCCGGATCAGCGCCGCACGCAGCAGTTCCGGCGGGCGGTCGTCCATGGTGCACATCACCATGGTGTTGATCCAGTTGCGCATGCGCGTCGCGCCGAAGAAGATCGCCGCCTGCTCGATG
>DATNBK010000217.1:0-3521 GCA_035571995.1 Rhodanobacter sp. | reverse complement strand
CGTCGACATAGATGCCCACGCCGAGATTGATCTTGTTCGGCCGGGCATCCGCCAGATAGGTTTCGGTCAGGCCCAGGATCGGATCGCCGGGGGCCATTTCAACAGAGGCAAAGTAGGACACGTGGGCTACTCGACAGATGGAATGAAAACAGGAACTTCAATGACGGTTGCAGACAGCATGTTCAGATCGGCCATGGCGCGCAACACCAGCTGCCCTGCCGCCGTCTCGCGGCAGTGCGCCCGACCCCGCCGTGTCGTTTGCGAACCCGGAGAACGGTTGGGACCTTCCGCTACCGCACCGGAGAACGCGTCTCCTGAGCACCCGGTACGCGGCAAGCCGCAAGGCTTGCCTGCCGAATGGATGTGCATGAGTGGTCGCTGCCCCGATCTCTTGACAGTGCCGCCCGCCAACTCCCGACTATAGCAACACATGGCGGCACTGTGGCTTGGCTGGCGTCCTGCTTGTCTGCTGACCCACATCTGACAAGAACCGGGGCGGACGCCGACCCGCACCATGAGCCGCCGCCAGATCGGAATCGCATGGGCGCAAGATAACTTGCGCCAGTGCAATTTCTTGCGAACAGCGCATGCCGGGTGCACAATCGGGCAGTCACTCCCCGCCGTTGGTGCGGCGAGGAGTGCCATGCGGGGGCATGCCATCAAGATGAAGTCTGGGGGATCCAAATCATTGCATCCAGGCACGGCGCAACGCCGTGTGGCCTTCGTTGTTTCAACGTGTGATTCGACAAGTGTCGAAAACCGTTTCGCCTGATGTCTTCCGGGCGGCGGGCATGCTCCAAACATCCGCTGATGCATCGCCGCAACCAGGGAAAATTGAGTAGCGCCCGACAACCTCCGGAACGTAGCTCCTGCATGCGCTATATCGCATGCGGGGCAGGCACGTTGCACAAGCCATCAGTTTTGACCAACTCTAATCAGGGAAGCATTACTCATGAACAAAGGCTCTTTCATCCTCAGCGCATCCATCGCGGTGGCACTGGCCAGCACCACCGCGCTGGCGCAGCCGGTGGCTTCAGGCAATCTTGCGCTGGCAGGCATCCACACCGCCGAGGCCCCGCGGATCACCCAGACCATCAACCCCCGAGTGCTTTCGGCCGTGCCGAACAGTCATCTCAAGTTTGTCAGGAACAAGACACCGGTCAGCAACCTGGCTGATGCCACCCCGCTGAATCACTTGCAGCTGGTCCTCAAGCGCAGCGCGCTGCGCGAGGCAGCACTTACCCAGTTGATGACCGATCAGCACAACCCGAAGTCCGCCAAGTTTCAGCAGTGGCTGACCCCGCAGCAGTTCGGCGATGCCTTTGGCGTCAGCGACGCCGACATCGCCGCGGTCAAGTCCTGGCTGGTTGCGCAGGGCTTCACCGTCAACAGCGTCTACCCGAACAAGATGCAGATCGACTTCAGCGGCAACGCCGGCCAGGTCCGCCAGGCGTTTCATACCCAGGAAGCGCACTACAAGCTCAAGAACGGCAGCGTGCATCGGATGAATGCCGGCAACATCAGCATCCCACGGGCGCTCGACGCGGTGGTGGCAGGCGTCGCGGGCCTGAACGATTTCCACCCCGAAGCGCTGAACACGCAGTCCCACGTCATGAAGTACGACGCCACCGCCAAGAACGGCTTCAACCTGAAGCCGGTCAACAAGGCTGGCGCCGGCGAGAAGACCCGCCAGGCGATCAGCTTCACCAACGGCGCACGCGGCCTGGTGCCGAACGACCTGCAGCGCATGTACAACGTGATGCCGCTTCGCCTGAATGGCGTGACCGGTACCGGGGTCACGATCGCTGTCGTCGAGGCGGGCAACATGGTGCCGGCCGACTGGGAGAACTTCCGCACGCAGTTCAACCTGACCCAGTACGGCGGCACGTTCACCCAGGGCCAGCCGCAAGGCCCCGCCGTATGCAACAACCCCGATCCGGGCAATACCGGGCAGGACGATGGCGAGACGCTGCTCGACGCCGAGTGGTCCACCGCGATGGCGCCTGGCGCCAACATCGTGGTCGCCAGCTGCAACTGGGGTGACAACAGCAACTTCTTCAGCGGCGTGTTCGCCGCGGCGACCAATCTGATCAATGCCGACGAAGGCGATCGCCCGAACATCATCAGCGCCAGCTACGGCTTCGGCGAGCAGTTCACCGACCCCGCCAGCAAGACCGCGATCGACCTGATGTGGTCGCAGGCCGATGCC
Source organism: Rhodanobacter sp. (assembly GCA_035571995.1). GTDB lineage: Bacteria > Pseudomonadota > Gammaproteobacteria > Xanthomonadales > Rhodanobacteraceae > Rhodanobacter. The sequence continues at coordinate 1,312 of DATNBK010000217.1, read as the reverse complement.
GAAGGCATTTCGGTGTTCGTCTCCACCGGCGATTCGGGCTCCAACCCGAGCTTCAATGGCGGGGTGATCAACGGCTATTACGGCAACACGGCGGTCGACGCGAATTCGTTCGCCACCTCGGCCAATGTCACCGGCGTGGGTGGCACCGACACCGCCGATGTGCTCGACGGCACCACCAGCCAGTACTTCGCACCCACGCCCAGCGTGGTGGGCGGCACGGCGCTGGGCTATGTGCCGGAGATCCCGTGGAACGAGTCGTGCGGCAACGGCGTGGCGGCCAAGGCCGCGGGTTACGGCAGCGCGGTCGCTTTCTGCAACGCGTACTGGAACGGCGACATCGACGGGCCCGGCATCACCTCAGAAGCCGGCAGCGGCGGCCCTTCGTCGGTAGTGCGCAAGCCGGCCTGGCAGCGCCAGGTGTTCAATGCGGAACGCGACCAGTCGCGCGATCTGCCCGACGTATCGCTGTTTGCCGGTTCCTACGGTGGATACACTTGGGTGATCACCTGCACCGCCGACTACCCATGCAATCCCGGTTTCACGGGTTCGATCTCGGTCAGCGGCGGCACGTCACTGTCCGCGCCGATGTTCGCAGGCATCCAGGCCTTGATCAGCCAGGGACTGGCTGCACGCGGGTTGCCGCTCAACCAGGGCAACGCCGCGCCGACGTTGTACGCGCTGGCGGCCCAGGAATACGGTGGCGCGCTCGGCCCGGCGCCGGCCAGCCTGGCTACCTGCAATTCCGACAACGGCACCAACGGTACGCAAAACTGCGTGTTCCACAACGTCACCCGTGGCGCGATCTCTAGCAACTGCTACGACGACGAGCCCTACTTCACCACCTCGAACTGCTATTACTACACGAGCATCGATCTGGGCGGCGGCGAGACGATAGGCCTCGGCCTGACCACCACGGACGCCAACCCCACCAGCTACAGCCCAGCCAACAAAGCCTATGGTTCGCGGCCGGGCTGGAACTTCACCACGGGTCTGGGTTCGGTGGATGCCAAGAACCTCCTGATTGCATGGCGTGCGTTCGTCCATGCACCGGCTGCACCGGCACCTCTCGCGACGAAGTAATACCCGCGACAAGCGACAAGGTCGACTGCCCCTGGCGATGCTCGGCATCGCCAGGGGTTTTTCATGTTCGAGGTCGTGAAATCCGCGGAGCCCGATAGCCGCAATATTTTGCGAAACTTTCGCGATGCCGACTTCGGATTTCGCAAATGATTGCAATATGTTGATTTTGAACAATTTATTTGCTCGGCGTGATCACTCATCCGGTCAAGAAAATCATTGCGGATGCCGTCGC
>DATNBK010000216.1:0-20008 GCA_035571995.1 Rhodanobacter sp. | reverse complement strand
CAGGACGATCAGCGGCGCAAAGGAAAGTGCGGAATAAAACGCGATTGCCGCCGCACGGGTCAGCAGCGCGTCGTTGCCCACGCCGCTGATGGACTTCCGCACGGCCACGACCAGCTGCGACAGTTGCATGGGGGCTCCCGTAGCGATGTGGGCATGAAAGCGCAAGGGCAGTGAACGCCACGTCGGGTTGTCCCCACTGGAAATCCTGGTCCGGGGCAGACTGATGTACTGGGAGGAGGCGAGGGTCGCTGCTCATCAGCAGGCCTCGCACGGGTCGACTGGATGGGTGTCGCAGCCCAGCGACTCAGCCAGGAATTCCATGGCGTGGGCATTGCGCTGGCCGGTGAGAGACGCGGATGCATTCGCGGGGACCCACACCGGGAACTGCCGGATATGCGCATCGAGCGCCGACGACAGCTTTTCCCGCCTCGGCCGCCAACTTTTCGCCGTCGGGGAAACCGAAGTCGCTGATCATGTCCACGATCAGCAGGGCGGCTTGGTGCAGCGGGTCAGGACGCGCGTTCATGGGAAACTCCGGCCATATCGGACGCGCGCAGCAAGTCAATGGATGGCGGATTTCAAAGCCTTCCAAGTCCCGGCAGCGGCGTCATTGGCGATGCATTGGTGGATAGCAGTGCACCATCGCGGGTGAAACACCCGTCGAGGCGATGGCAGGCACGCGCGCGTAGCCGGCCTCGCCGGCCCGGGCAAGCTGGACCGCCACGTCCGTTACGGGCACCATGCGCATCCGCCCGGTCGGGCTCACGCCGCTCCATTGATGGGCGGCGACCCTGCCGAAGCGGGGGGATCATGCCAGAATGTGATGCGGCACACGAAACCAGCCGAGGTCGTCGCGGGTGCAGGATTCATGAATTGGGCAGGAATGATCCGTTGGCGGATCGCAGGGCTGCTGCTCGCGGTCGTCGTCATCGTGGGCCTGCCTTACCTGGTCGTCACCCTCAACGCGCGCGACACGCGCCATGCGAACGCCTGGGTCAGTCATTCGATGATGGTCAAATCGATGGCCAATCGTGCGGCCTATGTGGTGCATGACAGCGAGTCCGCGCTGTATCGCACACTGGTGGGCGATGGCGACGCCCACACCCGCGAACGTATCGAGCGCTACATGCGCGAAGGTCTGGAGCTGACGACGCAGCTTGGTGCCATGACGCGCGACAACCCGGAGCAGCAGCTCCTCGTGGGCACGCTGGAAAAGAGCGTCAATGGCCGCGTCATCCTGCTGGGCCAGGCGGCGGCCCGCCTCAAGGCCGGCGACACGGCAGGCGCCCGCCGCTCGCTGCGGGATGCCGAGGACCTGTTTCCGATCGACGACACGATCAGCGCCATCGTGCGCAACGAGGATGCCTTGCTGGCCCGGCGCCAGGTGGCGGCCGAGCATTCGATCCTGGTTGGGCGCGTGGCGTCGGCGCTCACCGCCTTGGCCCAGTTGGTGCTGCTTGGGCTGATCATCATCATGACCGAGCGCCAGATCGGCCGGCGGCGGCGGGCCGAGAGTCGCGAAAGCCGGGCCGTGCTGCGCTCGCGCCTGATCCTGCAGGCGGTCCGCGAACCGATCGGACTGTTCGATGCGGACCTGTGCAGCCTGCTGGTGAACCCGGCCTTTGCCAGGATGTACGGCGTGGACGCCGACCGGCACCGGCAGGCGCTGGCCACGATTGGCGGCGGGGCCTGGAGCAACGAAGTGCTCCTGCAACGCCTGCGCGAGGTCCTGCTGCAAGGCCGCGAACTGTGGGATTACGAGATCACGCAGTCCACGGCCGACGGCATGACCCGGCGGGTCGTGCTCAATGCCCAGCGCCTGCAGCAGGAAGCCGACGAGGAGCCGTCGCTGGTGCTCACGGTCAGCGATATCACGGTACGGGCCATGACCGAGCGGCAGATGAGCGAGCTCAACCGCCAGCTCGAGGGCAAGGTTGCGCAGGTATCGGACGTCAATCGCGAGCTGGAGGCGTTCAGCTATTCGGTGTCGCACGACCTGCGCGCACCGTTGCGGCACATCTCGGGCTTTTCACAGAAGCTGCAGCAGCATCTGGGTGATCGCGCCGACGACAAGGCACGGCATTACATCGAGGTCGTATCGGATGCGGCGCAACGCATGGCCCAGCTGATCGACGACCTGCTGGTGTTTTCGCGGCTGGGCCGCGGCCCCTTGCGTCTGCAGGGCGTCGACATGCAATCCCTGGCCGAGGAGGCCCGCGACCTGGCCGTTGCCGAGGTCCCCGACCGGCGCATCGTGTGGAGCATCGCGGCGTTGCCGATGGTGATCGGGGACGAAAACATGCTGCGCACGGTGTGGCAAAACCTGATCGGCAACGCGGTGAAGTACACCAGCAAGCGCGAGGTCGCGCGCATTGACGTCAGCGTGAAGCACAGTGCGGACAATGGCTACGAATTCACCGTCTCGGACAATGGCGCAGGCTTTGACATGCAATACGCGGACAAACTCTTTGGCGTGTTCCAGCGCCTGCACCGGGCTTCCGAATTTCCCGGCAACGGCATTGGCCTGGCGAACGTGCGGCGCATCATCGCCCGGCACGGCGGCCGCGTCTGGGCCGAGGGCGAGCTGGATCACGGGGCACATTTCCACTTTTCCTTGCCGGCCACGGACGTGGCCGGTGCGTCAGTCTGAGGCCGGCCATGAACAAGCGTGACCTTCGTCCTGTCCTGCTCGTCGAAGACAGCCGAGCGGATGCCGAGATGACCATGGATGCGCTCGCCGAGGCGCATCTGGCCAATCCCGTCGTCCATGTCGAGGATGGCGTAGAGTGCCTGGATTACCTGCATGGGCGCGGTGGCTGGACCGATCGTGGGCGCCCCGACCCGGTGGTCGTCCTGCTGGACATCAAGATGCCACGCATGGATGGGCTTGAGGTGCTGAAGCGCATGCGCCAGGATGAGCACCTGCGGCATATTCCGGTGGTCATCTTGTCTTCGTCGCGGGAAGAGAGTGATTTGGCGCGTGGCTGGGACCTGGGTGTCAACGCCTACGTGATCAAGCCGGTGGACGTGGAGCAGTTTTTCGCCGCGGTGCGTGCACTGGGGCGTTTCTGGGCCGTGTTCAACCAGCCGGTCGACTCCGATTGAGTCTCGCTGGCGGGCGCGGTTCGTGCGCTGGTGCTGACGGACTTGGTGGGTGACAGAGATGTCGGAATTTGGGGAAAACCGATTCGAGACGGTGCGCGTCCTGCAGGTCGAGGACAGCGCACCCGACGCCGAACTGATCCTCGGCGAGCTTGAGCGCGATGGCATCCGCTACGAAGCGCGGCTGGTCGATGAACAAAGCCAGTTCGTTGCCGCGCTCGATGAGTTCGCGCCCGACATCGTACTGTCCGACCTGAGCATGCCGAAGTTTTCCGGCAAGCAGGCGCTGGCCCTGCTGCGCCAACGCGACGAGGATTTGCCGTTCATTTTCGTGTCGGCGACGCTGGGCGAGGAGGCTGCGGTCGCCGCGCTGCGCGATGGCGCCACGGACTACATCCTGAAACAGAACCCTGCACGCCTGGCCAGTGCCGTGCGCCGCGCCCTGCGCGAGGCGGAAGCGCGCAGGCAACGGCGGCGGACCGAGGCCGAGCTGTTGCGCTCGCAGCGCTTCGAGAGTCTGGCCATGTTGGCCGGGGGCTTGAGCCATGATTTGCGCAACCTGCTGCAGCCGCTGCTCCTGGTCGCGGACAGCCTGCGCGATTACGACAACGATCCCCGCCTCATGCGCCTGGGCGCCCTGGTCCGCGATTGTGGCAAGCGCGGGCTGGACATGGTGCATTCGATGTTGTCCTTTGCCCGCGGCGCCCGCCGCGCGGAGCAGGTGAAACTGGGTGCGCTGGTCAATGCCCTGGACCTCCTGATGCAAGGCAGCGTGCCGCGTTCGGTGGCGCTGGAGCTGGTGGTCGAGGACCCGGAATTGAATTTCGAGGGCAACCAGACCGAGCTCCAGCAATGCCTGCTCAACCTCTGCCTGAATGCGATCCAGGCCATGCCCGAGGGCGGCCACATGCGCCTGGAAACCTCGTGCGTCAGCCTGGGCAAGGATTTTTTCCTGCCGTCCGAACAGCCGCGGGTTGGGAACTACCTGCGCATGAGCGTGATCGACGACGGCCCGGGCATGTCGCCCGAAGTGCTCAAGCACCTGTTCGAACCGTTTTTCACCACCAAGAAGACCGGCACCGGCCTCGGCCTGATGTCTTGCAAGCGCATCGTCGGCAACCACGGTGGGGTGATGCGCGTCGACAGCGCACCAGGCCGCGGTACCCGCTTCGACCTGTACCTGCCGGTCGATGCAGTGATGACCGACGAAATGGACATGCTGCAGGAGAGCCTGGAGGGCGCGGCCGAGCGCGTCCTGGTGGTGGTCGAGGAGGCCGGGGCGCTGCGCCTGCTGACGGACACCCTCGATGCCTACGGCTATCAGCCGAGCCCGTGCCAGAGCGGCACGGCGGCCTTGCAGTGGATCGAGGCCTGCGGCTTGCCCGAGCTGGTGGTCATGGATGCGAACATGAACCTGCTGACCGGGGTGCGTACGCTGGCATGCCTGCTGGAGAGGGCCTACGCCGGCGCGGTGATCATGCTCGCGCATCCGGATGCACCGCCGGACCTGCATGGATTGCCGCCGCTGGCGAAGCTGCACGTGCTCAACAAGCCGGTCAGCACCCGCGTCCTGTTGCAGATGGTACGCAAGGCCCTGGACGAACCAGACGCGCCGAACGCCTGACGTGGCCCTACGGTCGCGGGAATGGCGTGGCTCAGTCGATGCCGAGCTTTTTCAGCTTGTAGCGCAGTGCGCGGAACGTGATGCCGAGTTTGCGGGCGGCAGCGGTCTTGTTGTAGCGCGATTCCTCGAGCGCCTTGACGATCGCGGTGCGCTCCAGGTTGGTGATGTAGTCGTCGAGGCCGCCGTCGCTGGTGGCCTCGCGGACTGGATCGGGGTGGCGGACACCGCCGACGTCGCCACCCAGGTGCGTGCCGCGCTGTGGCAGCATCAGGTCGCCGGCGTCGATGTTGGTGCCTTCGCACATGGCCATAGCGCGCTCGAGGATGTTTTCCAGCTCGCGCACGTTGCCAGGGAAATCGTAGCCGGCCAGCGCCTGTTGGGCACCGAGAGACAACACGCCGGGACCATCGCCGCTCTTGGTCGCCAATCCGTCGAGGATGAACTTGGCCAGTTGCGGGACGTCGCCGCGGCGCTCGCGCAACGGCGGCACGCGCAGCTCGATGACGTTGATGCGGTAGAACAGATCCTGGCGGAACTGGCCTTGCTCCACCAGCTCGGCCAGGTTCTTGTGCGTGGCCGACAGGATACGCACGTCCACCGGGATTTCGTCGCGGCCGCCGATCGGGCGAACGGCTTTTTCCTGGATCGCGCGCAGCAGCTTCACCTGCATGTGCAGCGGCAGCTCCGCCACCTCGTCGAGGAACAAGGTCCCGCCTTGGGCGGCCTGGAACAGCCCCTCCTTGTCCGCCGCGGCGCCGGTGAAGCTGCCTTTGCGGTGGCCGAAGAATTCACTCTCCATCAGCTCCGACGGAATGGCGCCGCAGTTCACCGGGACAAACGGGCCACCGGCACGCGGGCCCTGCTCGTGGATGAGCCGCGCCACCAGTTCCTTGCCCACGCCGGATTCACCGGCAATGTAGACCGGGGCCTGGTTGCGCGCGAGTTTGGCCACCGTGGAACGCACCTGCTGCATGGCGGCGGAATCCCCGATCAGCCGGTTGCTGGCGTCGCCTGGCTTGGCCGCCGCGCTGCCGTTGTGGCGCTCCTCGGCCAGGCGCAGCGCGGTGCGTACCAGGCCGCGCAGCATCTGGATGTCCACCGGCTTGGAGACGAAATCGAAAGCGCCGGCCTTCAGGGCATTGACCGCGGCGTCCACGTTCCCATAGGCGGTGATCATCGCCACTGGCATGTCCGGGCAGGTCTCGGCAATCAGTTCGATGATTTCCTGGCCGTTGCCGTCGGGCAGGCGCATGTCGGTGAAGCACAGGTCGTAGCTGTGCTCGGACAAGGCCGCGCGGGCATCTGCCACGGTGCCGACCGCCTCCACCTGCAAATCCATGCGGCCAAGGGTGATGGTCAGCAGCTCGCGAATATCGCGTTCATCGTCGATGACCAGGACGGTCTGTGCAGTCATGGGCTTCCGGTGCGGGGTTCGGCTATCGCCGCAGATTACTAGGACCGGCCGAAAGGTCAAAGCATCGGGACGCTCAGGTCATGCCCAGGCTCGGGGTCGGAATGTCGCCGCCGACCAGCCGGTGTGCCGGCGGGGTCAGCACCAGGCGGAAGCAACTGCCACCGCCGGCGACGCGCACGTATTGCAGCGCGGCCTGGTTGGCTTCGCTCATTTGGCGCGCCAGGTACAGGCCCAGCCCGGTGCCGTATTCATGCGTGGTGTAGAACGGCTGGAAGATCTGTGCGGCCACCTTGGGGGCGATGCCCGGCCCGCGGTCGATGACCTCCAGGATCGGGACGCCGTGCTCGCCCTGCCGCGTCACCACCAGCACGCGGGCGGGCTCGCCGGGCAGGCGGCCATAGCGCAGGGCGTTCTGCACCAGGTTCCACACCACCTGCTGCAACTGTTGCGGGTCGGCCACGGCGGCGACCGGCAGCGGACTGTTGGACACCACCCGCAGCGAGTCGGTGCCGATGTCGTTGCCCTGGCAGTATTCCTCGACGAAATTCTGCGCCCAGCGGCCAAGGTCCAGGGTTTCCGGCCGCGAGCGTTCGCGGCGCGAGAGTTGCAGGATGTTCTCGATGATCTCGTTCAAGCGTATGCAGTGGTTGTTGATGATCTCCACCATGCGCTGGTCGGTGCTGTCCATGCTGGTCGATTCGGCGAGCAGTTGCGCCGAGTAGCGGATGGCTGCCAGCGGGTTGCGGATCTCGTGCGCGATCGAGGCCGAAAGGCGACCCAGCGAGGTGAGGGTGAGCTCCTCGGCGCGACGGGAAAGCAGGGAGGTGTCGTCGAGGAAGATCAGCACGTGGGAGTCGTCGTTCGGCGCCAGGCGAGTGAAGCGCGGCACCACCTCGGGCATGCCGTCGGCCAGTTGCGTGGCCGATTCGTCCAGCTTGCCCTGGCTGGTCCAGTGGTACAGCCGCCGCGACAACTCCGGCGCCAACTGGCCCAGGTCGCGCTGGTCGGCGCTCGGGCTGCCCAGCAGCATCCATGCCGATTCGTTGATCTGATGGATGTGGTTGGCGTCGTCCACCAGCATCACCCCGGTCTTCATGCGCCGGATGATCAGCTCGTTGACCTGGGACAGGTTGACCAGGTCCGAGCTGCGTTGTTCGGCCAGCGCCTCGGTGGCCCGCAATTGCCGGCCGAGTGTATGGCACAGCGAAGTACTGGCGAAGTACGCCAGGCCAAACAGCGCCGCCTCGAGCATGTCGTTGTTGCCGGGCAGGCGGCCGAGCATGGAGGCGAAGAAGGTGTGGCCGAGCATGCCCAGCGTAGCCAGCGCGGCAAAGAACAGCGACAGGCGCAGCGGCAACATCAGGGCGCCCACGCTCAGGTTGACCGCCAGCATCATGGCGATGCCGATGCGCGCGTCGTGCATGGTGACGATGGCCAGCACCGCGGCCAACACGTCCACCACCAGCATGGCCGACACCGCGGATTTGGCGTGCGGCATGCTCGCCCGGTTCAGCAGCAGCATGAACAGGGCAAACAGCATGTAGCTGATGGCCACGTCGCGGGCGAAGTCGCGGCTGCCCAGGTCCAGGCCGTCGACCGGGGTCATGCCGAACGCCAGGCCGGTGTAGACCACCGCCTGGATCACCCGGAATACATTCAGGAACGTCAGCTCGTACCGGATGGTGCCCGGGCCGGTCGTGGTTTTGGCAACGAATGAGGGGCTTGACACGAGGCGGATACTCGAGGACAGGCTGCGCAAGTATAGGCTGGGACTGGCACCGCGCCAGCGCCGTGGCGGCAGATTCTTGACGGCAGGCTCCCCGTTGTGGCGTCGATCCTTGCGTGGGATCGGCGCACCCTTTCCATTGCCGGCGGCTTCTACGAAAATAGCAGGTTGTATCATGGGCGTTCCGGGTGGCCTCAAGCCTGCCCGCGCCGTCATACGGCTCTCACTCTTCGACCCGCGCCTCGGGCGCGCGGCCCCAGTTTTTCCGTTCGCTCGAGGTATCGAATGAATTTCCACGAGTATCAGGCCAAGGCGCTGTTTGCGCAGTACGGCATTGCCGTGCCGCCAGGAAAGATCGCCAATTCCCCGGACGCCGCCGTCGACGTCGCCAAATCCCTGGGTGGCAAACAATGGATGGTGAAGGCGCAGATCCACGCCGGTGGTCGCGGCAAATCCGGTGGGGTCAAGTTTTGCCGCAGCTTCGATGAAGTGCGTGCGGCAGCCAAGGGCATGCTCGGTACGCGCATGTCCACCTACCAGTCCGCCGGCCGCGAGCTGCCGGTCAACCTGGTGCTGGTGACCGATGCCACCGACATTGCCCGCGAGCTTTATCTGTCGGTACTGGTCGACCGCGACCGCAAGGCCGTCTCGTTCATTGCCTCCAAGCACGGCGGCGTGGCCATCGAACAGGTCGCCCGGGACACTCCGCAGGACATCCACACCATCGTGGTGGATTTCATCGAGGGGCTGCAACCCTACCAGTGCCGCCAGCTTGGCTTTGCCCTGGAGCTCGACCCGAAGCAGGTCGGCCAGCTGACCAAGATCATGCTTGGCCTGTACAAGCTGTTCAACGAGCAGGACCTGTCCCTCGTCGAGCTGAACCCGCTGGCCGTGCTCGAGGACGGCAACCTGGCCGCGCTGGACGGCAAGGTCAATTCCGACGACAACGCCGAGTTCCGCCACCCGGACCTGGCCGCCATGCGCGACCTGACCCAGGAAGATCAGGCCGAAGCCACCGCGGTGCAGTACAACCTCAACTACGTGACCATGGGCGGCTCGATCGGCTGCATGGTCAATGGTGCCGGCCTGGCCATGGCCACGATGGACGTGATCAAGCTGGCGGGCGGCGAGCCGGCCAACTTCCTCGACGTCGGCGGCGGCGCGACCAAGGAGCGCGTGACCGAGGCGTTCAAGCTGATCACGCATTCGGACAAGGTCAAGGCGATCCTGGTGAACATCTTCGGCGGCATCGTGCGTTGCGACATGATCGCCGAGGGCATCATCGCGGCGGTCAAGGACGTGGGCCTGAAGATTCCGGTGGTGGTGCGCCTGCAGGGCACCAACGTCAAGAAAGGCCGCGAGTTGCTGGCCAATTCCGGCCTAGCGATCACTCCGGCAGACGACCTCAACGACGCGGCCCACAAGGCCGTGGCTGCTGCGGCCCACTGATCATCTACAGGACATTGTCATGAGCGTTTTGGTCAACAAGAACACCAAGGTGATCGTGCAAGGCTTCACCGGCCAGCAAGGCACCTTCCACGCGCAGCAGGCACTCGATTACGGCACGAAGGTGGTCGGCGGCGTGGTCCCCGGCAAAGGCGGCCAGCAGCACATAGGCCTGCCGGTGTTCAATTCGGTGGATGAGGCGGTGGCTGCCACGGGCGCCGATGCCACGGTGATCTTCGTGCCGCCGCCGTATGCCGCCGATTCCATCCTCGAGGCCATCGATGCCGGCATCCGCGTGGTGGTGGCAATCACCGAAGGCATCCCGGTGCTCGACATGCTGCGCGTGAAGAATGTGCTGAAACAGCATCCCGGTACCGTGCTGATCGGACCGAACTGCCCGGGCGTCATCACCCCGGGCGAGTGCAAGATCGGCATCATGCCGGGCCACATCCACATGCCGGGCAAGATTGGCGTGGTCTCGCGCTCGGGCACGCTGACCTACGAGGCGGTGTTCCAGACCACCAACGAGGGCCTCGGGCAGAGCACGGTAATCGGCATTGGCGGCGATCCGATCAATGGCCTGTCCTTCATCGACTGCCTCAAGTTGTTCCAGGACGATGCGCAAACCCAAGGCATCATCATGGTCGGCGAGATTGGCGGCAGCGCCGAGGAAGACGCGGCCGAGTTCATTGCTGCCCACGTGACCAAGCCCGTGGTGTCGTTCATCGCTGGCGCCTCGGCCCCGGCCGGCAAGCGCATGGGCCATGCCGGCGCGATCATCTCCGGTGGCAAGGGCACGGCGGCAGCCAAATTCGCGGCCCTGGAAAAGGCAGGCGTGACCACGGTGAAGTCGCCTGCCGACCTGGGCAAGGCCATGGCGGCGCTGCTGAAGTGACCTGTTGACCCTTCACGGACCGTGCATGGCACGGTCCGGTTTGGTCGCTACGATGGGCGTCGTCGCCCATGCTTCCCGAGGAACCGCACATGGCACCGCTACGGCTCGCGCTGGCGCAATGCGATTTCGCCGTGGGCGCGGTGGCAGCCAATGCCGCGAAAATGCGCGCCTTGATTGGCCAGGCGCGCGCCGGTGGCGCCGCGCTGGTGGCGTTCCCGGAAATGGCCTTGAGCGGCTATCCGCCGGACGATCTGCTGTTGCGGCCCAGTTTCGTCGGCGCCTGTGCCGGGGAGCTGGACAGCCTGGCAACCGACGCGCACGCAATTACCAGCGTGGTCGGCCATCCGCAGCGCGTGGCAGGCGCCTTGTACAACGCTGCCAGCGTGCTGCATGGCGGGCGCGTCGAGGTCACCGCATACAAGCAGGCCTTGCCCAACTACGGCGTATTCGACGACAAGCGCTATTTCCGCCCGGGCGATTGCAGCGCCACGTTCCTGGTCGAGGACGTGCGCGTCGGACTGCTCATCTGCGAGGACGTTTGGCAGGTTGAACCGGCCAAGCAGGCCGCGGCGGCCGGTGCGCAACTTTTGCTGGTCGTCAACGCCTCACCCTGGGACACAGTCAAGCAGGCCGAACGCGAGGCCATCCTGGTGGCACGCGCACGCGAGACGGGTTGTGCGATCGCCTATGTCAACCTGGTGGGCGGCCAGGACGAAGTGGTCTACGACGGCGCGTCGATGCTCGTCGACGCCGATGGCGCGGTGGTGGCGCGCGCGCCAGCCTTCGTGGATGCGCTGTTGTGGGCCGCGTTCGACCCGGACACGCGCCGCTTCAGCGCCGAGCAATGGCCGCAGGCCGCCGATACGTCGCCCGAGGCCACGCTGTATGCCGCGCTGGTGCGCGGCACGCGCGACTACATCGACAAGAACGCGGCTGCAGGCGTCCTGCTTGGTCTCTCCGGGGGCATCGACTCGGCGCTTACCCTGGCCCTGGCGGTTGACGCCCTGGGCAATGGGCGGGTCACCGCGGTGATGCTGCCCAGCCGCTACACCTCGGAGCTGTCGCTGAGTGGCGCGCGCGAGCAGGCCGAAGCCATGGGCGTGGATTACCAGGTCATCGACATCGAACCGACCGTGCAGGCCCTGCTTGCGGCCTTGGCCCCGGCATTTGCCGGCCGCGAGCCCGATCTCACCGAGGAGAACCTGCAGGCGCGGGCGCGTGGCGTGCTGCTGATGGGCTTGTCCAACAAATTCGGACGCTTCCTGCTGGCCACCGGCAACAAGAGCGAGATGGCGGTCGGCTACTCGACCTTGTACGGCGACATGTGCGGCGCCTACGCGCCGCTCAAGGACGTCTACAAGACCGCGGTGTTCCGCCTGGCGCGGTGGCGCAACGCGGCGGGCAACGGGCCGTGGGATGTGGCTGGCCAGGCCGCCCAGGCCACCATCGGGGGCCGCTTCCCGATCCCGCCGGCGGTGATCGAGCGGCCGCCGTCGGCCGAGTTGCGCGACAACCAGACCGACCAGGATTCGTTGCCGCCGTATGCCGAACTCGATGCGATCCTGGCCCGCTTCGTCGAGGGCGAGGAGTCACAGGCGCAAATCGTGGCAGCGGGCTTTGCCGCCGAGACTGTGCGCAGGGTCACCCGCCTGGTGCTGCAGAACGAGTTCAAGCGCCGGCAGTCCGCGCCGGGCCCGCGCGTCACCTCTCGGGCCTTTGGTCGCGAGCGGCGCTATCCGATCACCTCGGGTTGGCGCTGAAATCCGGCACCGGCGGGGTCACCTCGACGCTCATGCTGTGCAACCGTCTTTGTTGCCATTCCCATGAATCACCCACCTCGGCGTCATTCCCGCTTTCGCGCACTGCTGTCCGGAACGTTTTCGGGAGCCCACGCGTGGATGCCGTGCCGCGGTCTTTATTGCTATTCCTGTGGAACGACCCCTCGGCGTCATTCCCGCGAAAGCGGGAATCCAGGGCTTTGCCGGTAGCGACAGGAACGCGAAAGCAACTGGATTCCCGCTTGACCAGCTCCGCTGTTGTGAAGCTCCTCGCGGGAATGACGAGGGGAGAGTTCGGATGACGACAAGAGCCAGGAAGTTGGACGGGTACCAGGAGATTTTTGAGTTGAAGTCACGCACTTCAGCCCGCCAGCCTTGCATCGCAACACTTCCAACGTCGCGCTCGGATTTATTCCGGACAGCAGTGCGCTTAACCAGCCTTCGGCTGTTGAAGAGCGCCTCGCGGGAATGACGAGAGGGAGAGCCCGGGATCTCTTACCTCATCGAATGTGCATTGGTATTACTGGTGGCCGGAGAACGGAATCATCTTGCGCAGCGTGGAGGGCGCCCGCGGCCACTTCGGGTCGCTCAGGTACGGATGGCCCGGGTAGTTGAGCGCCAGGACCTTGCGGCTCTGCTCGGCCAGCTTGTCCTGCTTGAGCGCGATGTAGCAGCGGGTGAGCAGGGCCAGCGCGTCGGCCACTTGTGGCGCCTGCTGGTAGTGCTCGACGACGTATTGGGCACGGTCGGCTGCGGCGATGTAGGCGCGCTGGCGCAGGTAGAATTCGGCGATGTTGATTTCATACTGGGCGAGCATGTTGCGCAGGTAGATCATGCGCTGGCGCGCATCGGCCGCATACGCGCTGTTGGGAAACCGGCGCGACAGTTCGGAAAAATCGTCGAACGATTGCAGGAAGGGCGCTGGATCGCGCCGTGCGGTCCCGCTTTCGCCGCCACGCAGGGTGGTGAGGATGCCGCTGCCGTCACGGTCGAAACCGATCAGGCCGCGCAGGTAGTAGGCGTAGTCGACGTGCTGGTTGGCCGGGTAGGTCTTGATGAAGCGGTTGATGGTGGACAAGGCATCATCGGGCTTGTTGTCCTTGTATTGCGCGTAGGCCATTTCCAGTTGCGCGTGTTCGTTGTATTCGCCCGAGGGGAAGCGCGCGATCAGGCGCTGGTAGCTCGCGGCGGCGGTGCTGTAGCGACCCTCCACCAGCGCGGCGTGCGCCTTGTTGTACAGCGCATCCACCGGCAGGTTGTCGTCCCGCTGTTTGGCGCCGAAGATGGAGCACCCGCCAACCAAGGCGGCCAAGGCCACGATGAGCAGGTATTTCGCGGCACACGATGGATGCATCGACTGCTTTACTACGCGCATAAGCAAGGATTCAAATGAGGACGGTGGATGGCACCAGCGGAACGGCCATGATAACGGAAACTGCCAACGCTCCCTGGCGGCCGGCATGACGGCCTTGCGGTGCACGGCCGTGGTGCCGTCGGACTTGGCTGGGCAACGCTTCGACCAGGCCGCGGCCGAGTTGTTCCCGGATTATTCGCGTTCGCGGCTCAGCCGCTGGATCAAATCCGGCGAGTTGACCCTGGATGGCCGTGAGGCCGCGCCCCGGCAGTTGCTGTTTGGCGGCGAGCAACTGCGCCTCGATGCCGAGCTCGTCCCCGAAACCGGCAACCTGGCCGAGGACATCGCGCTGGTCATCGTCTACGAGGACGCCGACCTGCTGGTGGTGAACAAACCCTCTGGCCTCGTGGTGCACCCGGGCGCCGGCAATCCGGCTGGCACGATGTTGAACGCCCTGTTGCACCACGACGCCCGGCTTGCCGAGTTGCCGCGTGCCGGCATCGTGCACCGCCTGGACAAGGACACCTCGGGCTTGCTGGTCGTCGCGCGCAGCCTGCCGGCGTATTCCACCCTGGTGGACCTGCTGTCGCAACACGACGTCGAACGCGAATATGAGGCGGTGGTGCTCGGCGTGCTGGTCGCCGGCGGCACAGTGGATGCGCCGGTCGGCCGCAGTCACGGCGATCGCGTGCGTCAGGCTGTGTGCGCCGTCGGCGAGGGCAAGCCAGCGGTCACCCATTACCGCGTTGTCGAGCGCTACCGCGGCCACAGCCTGATCCACTGCCGGCTGGAGACGGGGCGCACGCACCAGATCCGCGTCCACATGGCGCACATCCACCATCCGCTGGTGGGCGATCCGCTGTATGGCGGCGGGCTCAAGTTGCCCAAGGGCGCCTCGGCCGAGCTCGTTGCCGCGCTGCGCGGTTTTCGCCGCCAGGCCCTGCATGCACGCAAGCTCGGCTTCGTCCACCCCATCAGCCGTGAGCGGCTGGAGTTCACCGCCGATCGCCCCGCCGACCAGCAGGCCCTGGTCGACGCCCTGCGTGCCGACCAAGCCCAGACCCCCTAGGCTGGTTCAATCTGCCGCACCAGCACTGGGGCGTGACCCGGCGGATGACTGCGGGCATCGGGCAACCGCTCCTGCGTTGCCTCAACTCGGACATCACTGTCCTCGCCATGCCCTTCGCCCTTCGGGCCGACTTCGTCGTTCGCGCCGCTCCTGCGGCGCAGTCGGCCTGCGGCATTGATCCGCCCTGCGGGTATGCGCGAGAAGGGGCTCAGATTTCGACCGGCGCACCCAGCTCGATCAGCCGGTTGCCGGGGATCTGGAAGAAAGCCGTGGCCGGCAACGCGTTGCGCGACATGAACGCGAACAACTTGTCACGCCACAGCGCCATGCCGGGGCGCCGGGCATCGGCCACGATGCTCTCGCGGGAGAGGAAGAACGTGGTGTCCATCATGTCGAACAACACACCTTCCTTCGAACAGCGGGCCAGGGCCAAAGGAATATTCGGGTCCTCGGCAAAGCCGAAATGCAGTTCCAGGGCGTAGAAATCCTTGGTCGCCGGCGAGAGTTGGGTGAGCTGGATGCGTTCCTCCCGCTCTGCCACCGGGGTCTCCAGGATGGAAACCATGAGCAGGACGTTGCGTTCGTGCAGCACCTTGTTGTGCTTGAGGTTGTGCAGCAAGGCATGCGGCACGGCATTGAGGTTGGCGGTGAGGAATACCGCCGTGCCCGGCACCCGCAGCGGTGGATGCTCGGTCATGTTCTCGATGAACGGCGCCAACGCCAGGCCACTTTGCTTGATCTCGCGCACGACCAGGTCGCGGCCGCGGCGCCAGGTGGTCATCATCACGAACACCATTAGGCCCAGCACCAGCGGGAACCAGCCGCCATCGGGAATCTTCAGCGTATTGGCGCCGAAGAAACTCAGGTCGATAATAAGCAGGACCAGCCCCAGCGCGAACACCAGCATGCGGCTCCATTGCCACATGCGCCGGGCCACGGTCATCACCAGCAGGGTGTCAATCGCCATGGTGCCGGTGACGGCAATGCCGTAAGCGCCGGCCAGTGCGTTGGACGAGCCGAAGCCGATCACGGTGGCGATCACCAGGACCATCAATGCCCGGTTGACCCAAGGCAGGAAGATCTGGCCGATTGCCTCGCGCGAGGTGTGCACCACCTGCATGCGCGGCAGGAAGCCGAGCTGGATCGCCTGGCGGGTGACCGTGAACGCGCCGGAGATCACTGCCTGCGAGGCGATCACCGTGGCCAGAGTGGCCAGGCCGATCATCGGGTACAAACCCCAATCCGGTACCGCGTGGTAGAACGGGTTGCCAATGGCTTGTGGGTTCTCCAGCAACAGGCCGCCTTGCCCGTAGTAGTTCAGCAGCAGGGCCGGCAGCACGAACGCGAACCAGGCCGTGCGAATGGGGACTCGGCCGAAGTGGCCCATGTCTGCGTACAGCGCCTCCGCGCCTGTGACACACAGCACCACCGAGCCCAGGGCCAGGAACGACACGCTGCCGTGGTTCATGAAGAACTGCACCGCGTACCACGGGTTGAGCGCAAACAGCACGCCCGGCGACCGGTAGATGTTCCACGCGCCGATGACCGCCAGGGCCAGAAACCACAACACCATGACCGGACCGAAGATTGCCCCGACCTTGGCGCTGCCACGCCGCTGCAGCCAGAACAGGCCCAGCAGCACCAGCACCGTGATCGGCACCACCCAGTGCGAGAGCGAGGGCGCGGCCACGTTCAGGCCCTCGATTGCCGAGAGCACGGAAATCGATGGCGTGATCACGCCGTCGCCGAAGAACAGCGCCGCACCGAGCAGACCCATCAGCATGATGAGGCGCCGCACGCCCGGCGACTTGCCGCTGGCGCGTTGGGCCAGGGTCATCAGCGCCATGATGCCGCCTTCGCCCTTGTTGTCCGCGCGCATGACCAGGCTGACGTATTTGACCGCCACCACCATGATCAGCGACCAGGTCACCAGCGACAGCACGCCGAGCACCGTGCTCGGGTGAGGGCGCAGGCCATGCACCGGCAGAAAGGTCTCGTGCATGGTGTACAGCGGGCTGGTGCCGATGTCGCCAAACACCACGCCAAGGGCGCCAAGCAGCAGCTTGGAGCGCGCGCGGCGATCACCGTCGGCGGCGGAGTCCCGCACCGGGGATGGCTGGTCGTGCATGGACTCGGGCATCAGGCTGGATCCCAGGAGCGTGGGCGGCAGAAGCTGCCCGGGCTGCGAAGCCCTCTGCGTGGTCCATCTTTCCGACGCTTCTTGGACCATGGAACCACCATGGGCCGGCGAATCGTCGAAAAACTGTTCTCACGCATAGGTCTTCTCGCCTCGAACATTTCTACCGCCCACGCTCCTAACTGCCGAGCGCCGCACGCAAGGCCTTGCGGATGATGTCTTCGGCGCTGTCGCCCGTGGCCGCCACCTTTTGCACCAGGCGGGAAACCTCGGCGGGCTTGTAGCCGAGCTGGGACAGGGCGACGGTAGCTTCGCCGGTGGCATCCAGCGGGGCGCCGCCGTGCATGCGGGTGGCGCCCAGGGCGCCGGCCCCGGCCTCCAGCCGGTCGCGCAGTTCCACCACGATGCGCTCGGCGGTTTTCTTGCCGATACCGGGAATCTTGGTCAGCGCGGCAATGTCCGCGGCGTGCACGAGCCGGGCAAAGTGTTCGGTGGAGACGCTGGACAGCACCACCAAGGCCGTCTTGGCGCCGATGCCGCCGACCTTCTGCAACTGGCGGAACAAGGCGCGCTCGCGTTCGTGCGCAAAGGCGTACAGCGCCGCGCTGTCGGCCTTGACGGCATAGTGGGTGAGCAGGGTGACCTCGCTGCCGACGGCTGGCAGGTCGTAGATCGTCGACATCGGCGCTTCGACCTCGTAGCCGACCCCGCCAACCTCGATCAGCAGCCAGGGCGGGGCCTTGCTGAGCAGCGTGCCGCGCAGGCGTCCAATCATCGCCTTGGCTCCTTTCCGGCCATCAGCGGCGCCGCCGCCATGCCGTGCGTGGAATGCCGGCCCGGGCCAGGCCGGCGCGCGTATGCGCATGGGCGATGGCGATGGCCAGCGCGTCGGCCGCGTCCGGCTGGAGCGGCCCCTTCAAGCCAAGCAGGATGCCGACCATGTGCTGCACCTGGGTCTTGTCCCCGCGCCCGCTGCCGACCACGGCCCGTTTCACTTCGGTGGCGGCGTACTCGTGCACCTCGAGGCCATGGCTGACGGCCGCGCAGATCGCCGCGCCGCGTGCCTGGCCCAGCTTGAGCGCGGAGTCGGGGTTGCGCGCCATGAATACGCGCTCGATGCTGCACTCGACTGGTTGGTGGATGTCGAGGATCGCACCCAACTCGTCAAAGATGCGCTTGAGGCGCAGCGCGAAGCTTGCCTCGCCAGCCACGGCCAGCGCGCAGTGGCACACGTGGACGAGGCGGCCGTTCGGCTCCACGTCGATAATGCCCACGCCCGTGCGCTGGCTGCCGGGGTCGATGCCAAGGATGCGGATGACGCCCGGTCCGGGCGCAACTGCGTCGACCGCGGCGGGCAGGGGCCGCCTGCCGGCGACGGCAGCGTTCACGCCCGGTCCGGCGCTGTGGCCACGGACGCCGGCCGGCTGTCCGCGGCTGCCGCCGGCTGGCGGCAGGCCTGCGTGGCGGGCAGGTGGTCAGGCATCTGGCAGCACGGCATTGTGGTAAATCTCATGGACGTCATCGAGCGCTTCCAGCGCGTCGATCAATTCCAGCAGCGTTTCCTGCGCCTCGGCGGGGATCTCCGCGCGGTTGGCCGGATGCATGACCACCTGCGTGCGGTCCAGGGTCAAGCCGGCGGCTTCCAATGCCGCCTGCACGCTTTCCAGGTCGTCGGCGCCGCACACCACGCAGCTTTCGCCATCGGCGTTGATGACGTCTTCGGCGCCGGCCTCGAGTGCCGCCTCCAGCACCTGTTCCTCGCGGGCGTCGTCGCCATCGGTGACGATGCCCACCTCGCCGCGACGCTGGAACTGGTAGGCCACCGAACCGCTGGTGCCGAGGTTGCCCCCGTGCCGGGTCAGGGCGTGGCGCACATCGGCCACGGTGCGCAACGGATTGTCGGTGACGCAATCGATGATCAGCGCCACCCCGGCAGGTCCGTAACCTTCGTAGCGCAGTTCCTGCATGTCCGCCCCGCCATCGGCGCCGGAGCCGCGCTTGATCGCGCGGTCGATCGTCTCGCGGGTCATGTTGGCTGCCAAGGCCTTGTCCACCGCTGCGCGCAACCTGGCGTTGACGGCCGGGTCGGCGACACCCGCGCGCGTGGCTACCGTGATCTCGCGGATCAGCTTGGTGAAGACCTTGGCGCGCTTCGCGTCTTCGGCATTCTTGCGACCTTCTACGGTCGGCCCCCTACCCATGACGTCGTACCTGAACCAGCCGGACAAGCAGTCGATTTTACCCCATTTCCATGCCGGACCTCGCTGCCCTTGCCCTCGATCCATTGTGGACAAAGCGCCGCAGCCTGCGACTGCGGGTGCGGTCGGCACGCCTCGCCACGGAGGTATGCGGCGACGCGAAGCCAGCCTCCCGCCACCAGTCGATCTGGGCGCATTGGCCAACGTTGACCACCAGGCCCCCGCCATCGATGGCGTAGTTCCCGGGCGGGCTCGCTGTCGTGGCGTTCGTGTGCCGGCGGGGAGTGCCAATCGTGGCCGTGGCCAGGTAGCTCAGCGTGGCTGGCGTGATGTCGGCGCTCGTGCCCGTGCTGCCGGTGATGACATAGTTGCCGGCATCGCTGCCGGTGGCGGCAAGGGCGCCAAGGGTCACTGGTTTGCCCGTACCCACGTTGCGGTCGGCGTAGCTCGCGCTGGCACTGAAGAGCACGTTGTCGCCGGCCAGCACGCCTTTGCTGGCCAATGTCACGTCGGCGGCAGTGGTGCCGTCGTAGACCTTGTTGCGGCCAACTGCGGTGAGCTGGATGCCGAGCTGGGTGATGTTGGCCAGGGTGATGGTGGTGTCCGGCAGCGCGTAGTTGGCGGCACCGGGCCCGCCCAGAGGCACCACCTTGCCCGGCACCATCAACGCCGGCGTTCCCGCGTTCTCCGTCGTTGCCGGCGCGGTGCTGCCGGTCTCGAAGGCAGGCATTGGCGGGTGCTGGTTGGGCGTCGGCGGCCTGCCGGACAGGTGCATGTTGCAGAGCGATCCGGTCAAGGGCCGCTCGCAGTTCGGCTACCTGGTCAACGTGCCGAAGGCGGGGTCGTACGAGGTCAAGTTCAACCTGGACAGCCGGCACAAGGCGCAAGGGGCGACCGCGCAGTTCTACGTCGACCAGCAGCCCCAGGGTGGCGTGATCACCATGCCCGCGTCACCGGCGGGGACTCCTGGCCAGGTGGCGCCTTGCCGGCCGGCATCTCGCTGATCGAGCTGGAAGCAACCAGCGGCGCGTTCGAAATCAACACCATGGTGGTCACGGCCGAGAATTGACCGTGGCCCTGCGCGCTCCCGCTTGAATCCCAGGCCGAATCGTGTAGGCGGGTGCCGCTCAGCAACAGCGTCCGCCCGTGCCCTTGTAGCGCGCTATCTGCCGTTCGCGGAAAAACTCCGCATAGCCGGGTATTGCGCGCCCGGGGTGATGCTGGCGCAGGTGGGCGACGTAAGTGTCGTAGTCGGGGACACCGCA
>DATNBK010000215.1:0-24663 GCA_035571995.1 Rhodanobacter sp. | reverse complement strand
TGCCAGGGGAAGAGCGGGCCGGGGTCGAGCTTGCGGCGGACACTGCGGCTTGCATCGTCGGTGGCCGGCACCATGCGGGTGTCCAGGTCTTCGTGGCCGGCGATGTCCCGCAGCCGCGGAAACTGCGTGCGCAGCTCGCCCAGCAGCCGGCGCAGCGCGGCGACCTGGGCGGCCGGATAGGGCTCGGCCATCTCCTGGTGGCGCGAGTCCCACCAATGCGGAAAACGGCCGAGGTTCACCAGCTCGATGCCGATTGAATCCACGTTGTGCCCGACCACGTGGTTGGCGATACGGGTGCCGGGCACGTAGGCCTCGATGCTGCCGTCGCGGTCGACGTAGTAGTGGCCGCTGTTGCCAGTGCCGCCGGGATGCACGATGCGCTCGCCGTAGTCGCGCGCGGTCGGCAGGTCGGGCAGTTCGGTGCAATGCACGACGACGAGCCGCACGGCCGTCGCCGGGCGCTCGGGCAACAAGGCCACATAAGGCAACGGCCGCTGGCGTAGGGACAACTTCGACATGCGGCGGAGTGTGGCACGTGGCGGCGGGCAGCGGAATGCGGCCTGTTACCATGCGCGTCCCGCCCGGCCAGCAGCGATGGTCCGCAAGATGCGCCCCCAAGTCGTCCTTTCCCACGGTTCAGGTTCCAGTCCGCAGGCGACCAAAGTCAGCGCGCTCGCCGCCCTTGCCGAGGCGCGCGACTGGACCACGCAGCGTCCCGACTACCGTGACGACGACGCGCGCGGCCACCTGGGGTCGGTGGCGCCGCGGATCGCGCGCCTGCGGGCCACGATCGAAGCCATGGACGCGCCACCCGTGCTGGTGGGTTCGAGCATGGGCGCGTTCGTCTCGGCCCTGGTTTCGCTGGACGTGCCGGTTGCAGGGTTGCTGCTGCTGGCGACGCCGGCAGCCATACCGTGCTATCCGCGCGCGCTGGAGGCGCGCCGGGGCATTCCGACCATGCTGATCCACGGCTGGCGCGACGAGGTTTGCCCCGTGTCGGCAACGCGCGAGTTCGCGGGTCGTTGGCGCCTGCCCCTGCTGCTGGTCGACGACGACCATCGCCTGGGCGCGAGCATGCCCATCATCGCGGCACAGTTCCAACTGCTGCTCGACCAGGTGGCGAACGCGGCATGAGCGATTACTACGCCACCTGTCCCAAGGGGCTGGAATACCTGTTGCGTGACGAGCTGGTGGCGCTGGGCGCGGAGGACGCGCACGAGGGGCTGGCCGGCGTGCGTTTTTCCGGGTCGCTGCAAACCGCGTACCGGGCTTGCCTGTGGTCGCGGCTGGCCAGCCGGATCCTGCTGCCGCTGGCCGAATTCGACGCGGCTGACGAGGAGGCGCTGTATCGCGGCGTCCAGGCCATCGACTGGGAAGCCCACCTCTCCTCCGGTGGCACGCTTGCCGTGGATGCCGACACCAGCCAAAGCAAGCTGACGCACAGCCAGTTCATCGCGCGGCGGGTCAAGGATGCGGTGGTCGACCAGTTTTCTCGCAACCTCGGCACGCGGCCGGACGTCGAGGTCGAGGAGCCGGACCTGCGCATCAACCTGCACCTGCGCCGCGACCGCGCCACGGTCTCCCTCGACCTGGCCGGTACGCCGCTGCATCGCCGCGGCTGGCGCAAGACGCAGGGCGAGGCGCCGCTCAAGGAAAATCTGGCCGCAGCCATGCTGTTCCGCGCGCGTTGGCCGGAGGTCTATGCGGCCGGCGGCAGCCTGCTCGATCCCATGTGCGGGTCCGGCACCTTGCTGATCGAAGGCGCGCTGATGGCCGCTGACGCGGCGCCAGGCCTGCAGCGCAGCTATTTCGGCTTCCTCGGCTGGCAGCAGCACGACCAGGCGTTGTGGGACAGCGTGCTGGACGAAGCCAAGCAGCGTGCCGAACAGGGCCTGCGGGCATTGCGCAGCGCGTTTTTCGGCAGCGACAGTGACCCGCACATGATCCAGGCCGCCAAGCACAACGCCCAGGAGGCAGGCGTGGCCGGGTTCTTCACCTTGCAACGCCAGGACGTCATGCACGCCGCGCCGCCGCCCGGCAGCGCGACGGGCCTGCTGATCACCAATCCGCCCTATGGCCAGCGCCTGGGCGAGAGGGCGGAGGTCCCCGAGCTGTACCGGCTGCTCGGTGACGTGCTGCGCACGCGCTTCGGCGGCTGGCACGCGGCCGTGCTGGCCGGCGACGTCGACCTGGGCCGCGCCCTGCGGCTGCGGCCCGAGCGGCGCTACGCGCTGTACAACGGCGCGCTGAAAACCGTGCTGCTCACCTTTGCCATCCATGCGCCTGACCAGGCTCCGGACGAACCGCGGCCGCTGTCGGCCGGCGCGGCGATGCTCAGGAATCGCCTGGAAAAGAACCTGCGGCGCCTGCGCAAGCAGATGCTGCGCGACGACATCCACGCCTGGCGTGCCTACGACCAGGATCTGCCCGAATATGCCGCCGCGATCGACGTCTACAACGATGTAGATGGCGACGATCACCTGCACATCCAGGAATACCGGGCGCCCGCTGCGGTGCCAGCGGATCTCGCCCGCACGCGCATGCGCGAGGTGGCGCGCGTCGCGGCTGAGGTATTCGCGGTGCCGCGCGAGCGCGTGGTGCTGAAGACGCGCGAGCGCGGCAGCGGCGGTGCGCGCTACGGCAAGTTCGACCAGCGCGACGAGTACTTCGTGGTGCGCGAGGGTGGATTGCGGTTCCTGGTCAACCTCACCGACTACCTCGACACCGGCCTGTTCCTGGATCATCGCCTGGTGCGCGGGAAGCTGCGGGAACTGGCCGCGGGCGTGCGCTTCCTCAACCTGTTTGCCTATACCGCCAGCGCCAGCGTGTATGCCGCCGCGGGCGGGGCGTCGGCGACCACCAGCGTGGACCTGTCGGCGCCTTATCTGGATTGGGCCTCGCGCAACCTGGCACTCAACGGCTTCACCGGCCCGCGCCACCAACTGGTGCAGCGCGACGCGCTGGAGTTCCTGCGCCGCGATCACGGCCATTACGGCTTGATCTTCGTCGATCCGCCGACGTTCTCCAATTCCAAGCGGGCCGGCGATTTCAGCGTGCAGCGGGACCATGCCGAGTTGCTGCTGGCCTGCGCCGAGCGCCTGGATGATGGCGGGGTGGTGGTGTTTTCCAACAACTTCCGCCGCTTCAAATTCGATGCCGGGGCGCTGGAGGCTTGTTACAGCATCGAGGATTGGACCGCGCCGAGCATCCCTGTCGATTTCTCCCGGCGTGCCGCCATCCACCGTTGCTGGCTGTTGCGCAAACACGCGCCTGAACCCGGGACCAGCCCATGGGACGGAGCCCGTCCGAAACGGTAAACTCTTCAGTGCGCATTAAGTGCCGCCGTCCGAGCATGACACCACACTACGGAGGACGATCATGAACTCACGTTTGAACCTCGCCAGGACGCATATCGACACTGCGCTTGCGCAGGATGGACGCGGCGTCATGACACATTTCGGCGTATGGAAATGGGCAGCCTTGGGCGCGGCGCTGGCCGCTGCCCTGGCCGTGGCCCCGAGCGCTTCCGCACACGGCCGCATGGGCCACGGTGCCTATCGCGGCGGCTACAGTGGCCATTACGTCCAGCCGCACTACTACAGCCATGGTAGCTACAACCGCGGCGGCTACTATCGCGGCGGCCACTGGAATGGTGGACGCTGGGTGGCTGGCGCCATTGTCGCCGGTGCCATGATCGGACTGGTCAACGCCGCCGTGTCGCCACCGCCGGTGTATTACGCGCCACCGCCCGTGGTGTATGGGCCGCCCGTGGTCTACCGCAGCGATTATCCGCCGCCGGTGACGCGCCGGGTGGTGGAGTCGCGCACGGTGATTTATGACGACCCGTACCAGACGCGGTACCTGCGCAGCGACTGGTGATGGCGTCATTGGCGTGACGCGCGAGCTGCAAGGCCCGGCATGTCCGGGCCTTGCTGTTTCTGGTTCCCGCGTCATGCGGGAGCGGGCCGGGGTTGGTGCGGCATGTCTGTCGTGGACGCCGTCGCGGCACGTCTTTGGTGATGGATATCACGTCATCTGAACACCGCCGGGCGCATGCTGGGCGGCATGACCGGGCGCGGCAGACCCAGGCGCGATGCGCCGCGAGCCGGCCGCTGCCGACCTCGTGGAGCCACACTTGCCTGAAACCGTAGCTGCAACATCATCTGAGGCGGTAGGCGCAAAGTTCCGGCGCGTACGCCAGCGTACCGTCGACTTGTGTGCAGGCCTGAGCTCCGAGGACCTGCAACTGCAATCGATGCCTGAGGCAAGCCCGGGCAAGTGGCACCTGGCGCACACGACGTGGTTCTTCGACCAGTTCGTGCTCGGCAGGGACGCGGGCTGGACTTCGCCCCAGCCGGCCTGGTCGTTCCTGTTCAACTCGTATTACCAGAGCGTCGGGCCGATGCATGCGCGGGCCCGCCGCGGATTGTTGTCGCGGCCGTCGCTGGCGGAAGTACTGGCATACCGCGCGCGCATCGACGATGCGGTTGGCGAGCTGTTGGCACGCAATGACGATCGGGAACTGCTTGCCGTGGTGGGCCTCGGGCTGCAGCACGAGCAACAGCACCAGGAGTTGCTGCTTACCGACATCAAGCACGCCTTGTGGTGCAATCCCTTGCAACCGGCGTATCGCGAACCGCTGCCGGCCCGGCCTGCGGGCACGGTCCCGCCGCTGCGTTTCCTGCCGGGCCCGGAGGGTGTGCTGGAAATTGGCCACCGCGGCACCGGCTTTGCCTTCGACAACGAAACCCCTCGCCATCGCAGCCTGTTGCAGCCGCACGCCCTGGCCAACCGCCTGGTGACCAACGCCGAGTACCTGGATTTCATCCAGGACGGTGGTTACCGCGAACCGCAGCTATGGCTTTCGGACGGCTGGGATACCGTGCAGCGCGAGGGCTGGCAGCATCCGCTCTATTGGCACGACGATTTGGCCAGCGAGTTCACCCTGGCTGGCGAGCGGGCCATCGATCCACGCGAGCCAGCCTGCCACCTCAGCTTTTACGAGGCAGAGGCATTTGCGCGATGGGCAGGCGCGCGCCTGCCGACCGAGGCGGAATGGGAAATCGCCGCCGCGGACGTGCCGGTGACCGGAAATCTGCAGGATTCCCGGCGTTTCCACCCGCAGGCGGCGGTCGGCGGCGAGGGCATGCAGCAATTGTTTGGCGACGTCTGGGAATGGACGGCCTCGCCCTATGTCGGTTACCCGGGCTTTCGTCCCTTGCCTGGGGCGGTGGGTGAATACAACGGCAAGTTCATGTGCGGACAGTGGGTACTGCGGGGTGGTTCCTGTGCCACTCCGGCAGATCATGTCCGGGCCAGCTATCGCAATTTCTTTCCACCCCAAGCCCGCTGGCAGTTTGCCGGGCTGCGATTGGGACAAGACCGATGAATGTAGCGCTACCACAAGAAACCCATGCACCCCGCGGTACAGCGGACAACGGTTTGCTGCAACTGGTCCAGCACGGCCTGAGCCTGACGGACAAACGCCTGCCATCGTGGCTGTTCTACGATGCCGAGGGTTCGGCGCTGTTCGAGCAAATCTGCGCCCAGCCCGAGTACTACCTGACCGGTTGCGAGCTGGCGCTGATGGACGAGCACGCCGCGGAAATCGCCGGGCGGCTGGGCCCGGATGTGCGCCTGGTGGAATATGGCAGTGGCAGCGGCCGCAAGACGCGCCTGCTGTTGCAGCATCTGCAGACGCCGGTGGCCTACGTGCCGGTGGAGATTTCCGAAGCGTCGCTGCAGGCTTGTATCGAACGGCTGGCGGCGGAGTTCCCGCAACTGCCGATCCAGCCCCTGCGCGCCGATTTCACCAAGCTCTTGCGGATGCCGGTGGCGCCGCGGGCGGCCAGGCGCACGGTGATCTATTTCCCCGGCTCGACCATTGGCAACTTTGCCGCGCGCGAGGCGGTCGAGCTGCTGCGCAAGATGCGCAAGGAGATGGGCGAAGGCGGCGGTATCCTGGTGGGCGTGGACCTGAAGAAGGATCCAGCCGTCATCGAGGCCGCGTACAACGACCAGGCCGGAGTCACCGCGAAATTCACGTTGAACATGTTGGCGCGGCTCAACCGCGAGCTGGGGACGGATTTCGACCTGTCTGCGTTCGCCCACCGCGCGCGCTACAACCCGATGGCCGGGCGCATCGAAACCCAGTTGGTGAGCCAGCGCGCGCAGCAGGTGCGTGTCGGGCGCATGCGCGTCGGGTTCCTGGCTGGCGAGCCGATCGAGGTGGAGTACAGCTGCAAGTATTCGCTGGCGGATTTCGAGGCCCTGGCGGCCAAGGCCGGCTTGGCGGTCGAGCAGGTCTGGACCGACGCGCGGCACATGTTCAGCGTCCAGCACTTGGTGCGTGCAAACTGCGCTTGAGGTCCCTTGCGGGAGACCGGTCAGCCGCGTGCGAGGGCAGCGTCGGTGAACTGGCGCAACTGGGCCGCGTTCAGCGCTCCTGACTGGCGCGCTGTCTCGCGCCCGTGGTGCAGCATGATCAGGGTTGGAATGCTGCGGATGCCGAAGCGTTGCGCGAGTTGCGGATGCGCTTCTGTATCCAGCTTGGCCAGGCGCAAGCGCGGTTCCAGGGTTTTTGCGGCCTGGGCGAAGGTGGGCGCAAAACCCAGGCAGGGGCCACACCAGGGGGCCCAGAAATCGATCAGCACGGGCAAGTCGCCCTTGCCGGTCACGGCCTCGAAATTGGCTGGGGTGAGGGTCACCGGGGCACCGCTGAACAGGGCTTGGTGGCAGCGTCCGCACAACGGCTGTTCGGTCAGCCGTTCGGCGGGAAGGCGGTTGAGCGCTGCGCAGTTGGCGCAAGCCAGGGTGAGCGCTGCGCAGTTGGCGCAAGCCAGGGTGAGCGTGTCTGACATGCCGGTCTCCGGCGGCGTGCGGGGTGGCACGCCATCGCCCCACATATGGTGTCGCCGGCTGGCGAAGCCAAGGATTCCGGGCCCAAACACGAGACATGCGGCCCCGTCGCGGTGGCGCGCTTGGTGGCAGCCGCGTTCGGCCGCATCATGTGGCTTCGGCTGAGTGGGCCGGGAAAGGAGCAGCGTTACATGGCCAAGGCCAAGACCGCCTATGTATGCACCGAGTGCGGCGCCGAGCATGCCAAGTGGCAGGGTCAGTGCGTCGACTGCGGCGCATGGAACACGCTGAGCGCCATCGTGCTGCAGGGCGCATCCGTGACGTCGGTGGGCGCGCAGCGCTCGAACTACGCCGGTCGCGCTGCGGGCACGGCGCAGATCACGGCGCTGAGCGCCGTGGCGGTCGCCACGGAGCAGCGCGCTTCGACCGGACTGGGCGAGCTCGACCGCGTGCTTGGCGGCGGCCTGGTCGAGGGCTCGGTGGTGTTGATCGGCGGCGATCCGGGGATCGGCAAATCCACGCTCTTGCTGCAGGTGCTGGGCCAGCTGGGCCCGCGGCTGTCCAGCGTGTACGTCACCGGCGAGGAGTCGTTGGCGCAGGTGGCTGCCCGCGCGCAACGCCTGGGTATCGCGCTGGAACCGCTGCAGGCGCTGGCGGAAACCTGCGTGGAGCGGATCCTGGAGCAGGTGATGCAGGTGCGGCCCAGGGTGCTCGTGATCGATTCAATCCAGACCATTTGGACCGAACTGCTGCCGGCGGCGCCGGGTTCGGTCAGCCAGGTGCGCGAATCGGCGGCCAAGCTCACCCGGTTTGCCAAGGAAACAGGCACCTCGGTGTTCCTGGTCGGCCACGTGACCAAGGAGGGCGGCATTGCCGGGCCGCGGGTGCTCGAGCACATGGTGGACGCGGTGCTGTACTTCGAGGGTGAAACGAACAGCCGTTTCCGGGTGCTGAGGGCGTTCAAGAACCGCTTTGGCGCGGTCAACGAGCTCGGGGTCTTTGCGATGTCCGACGGCGGGTTGCGCGAGGTGCCCAATCCGTCGGCGATCTTCCTGGCTACCCATGGCCAGGCGACGGCAGGCAGTGCGGTCATGGTGACCCGCGAGGGTACGCGGCCGTTGCTGGTGGAAGTACAGGCTTTGGTGGACCAATCGTCGCTGGGCAACCCACGCCGCGTGGCGCTGGGCCTCGACCAGAATCGGCTGGCCATGCTGCTGGCGGTGCTGCATCGCCATGGCGGCGTGGCGGCCCACGACCAGGACGTCTTCGTCAACGTGGTGGGCGGTATCCGCGTGCAGGAAACCGCGGCGGACTTGCCGGTGCTGCTCGCGGTCTATTCCAGCCTGCGCGATCGGCCCCTGCCCGAGCATACCGTCGTGTTTGGCGAAGTCGGCCTGTCCGGCGAGATCCGCCCGGTTCCGAACGGCGAGGAGCGCTTGCGCGAGGCCACCCACCACGGCTTCCAGGCGGCCATCGTGCCGCGCGCCAACGCGCCGAAAAAAACGCCGGGCGGCGGCATGCGCATCGTGGCGGTCGAGCGCCTGGCCGAAGCCCTCGACGCTTGCCGCTGAGCCATACCCGCGGCGTATCCCGGTAGGCCAGGTTTGCCGCCGACCACCCGTCAGGGATTGCGGTGCAGCACCAGCTCCAACACGAATTTGGAGCCGAAGAACGCCAGGACGAGTATCGCCATGCCGACCAGCGTCAGGTTGACGGCACGTGTGCCACGCCAACCATGGCGCCAGCGGCCATACAGCAAGGTGCCGAACAACAGCCAGGCCCCCACCGACAGGACCGTCGTGTGCACCAGGTGCTGGGCGCGGATGTTGTCGATGAACAGCGCGCCGCTGAACAGGGCTGCGGTCAACAGCGCGAAGCCGCCGCCGATCAAGCGGAACATCAGCGCCTCGGTCCGGGTCAGCGGTGGCAAGGCGCGCAACCATTGGCCGAAATCGCGGACGCGCAGTGCGCGTTCCTGGGCGGCAAGCAGGATGGCGAGTATCGCCGCAATCGAGAGCACGCTGAACGCCAGCAGGGCCAGGGTGACATGCAGCTTGATCGGCCACGCCAGTTCGGTGGGTGCGGTGGGCGGGGCCACAAAGGTGTCCAGCACCAGGAACAACGCGGCCAGCGGGAACACGATCACTCCGAGCGCGGCCACTGGCCGCGCGAGGTTGACCACCAGGGTCAGCGCCGCCACCACGCAGGCCACCAGCGACAGCGCGGCAAAGAAGTGCAGATCGAGTGCGCCGCGGTGCATGCCCAGCAGGATGCCGAGATGCAGCGCCACCGCGACGGTCGCCAGGATCAGGGCCAGGCGGTTCAAGGGCTTGCGGCCACTTAACAATGGCCGCGCCAGGCCGCCAGCGGCGGCAAGGTAGAGCACGGTGGCCAGGAGGGCCAGGAGATCGGTGAGCATTGCGCCAGTTTCGCACACGCGTTGCGCCGCGTGCAGGCGCGCCGCCGCCGCGGTAGCGCATCAAGCCCTTGCCCACGACTGGGTACGCGCGGCCTCTCTGCTATATTTCGCGATTGCCATTGATGCGTTGTCTGGTCATGTTTGAATCGCTGAGCCAAAGCCTGTCCACCACGGTCAATCGCCTGCGCGGCCGCGGCCGACTGACCGACGAGAACATCCGCGAGGCCTTGCGCGAAGTGCGCATTGCCTTGCTCGAGGCCGACGTGGCGCTGCCTGTGGTCCAGGCCCTGATCCAGCGCGTCAAGTTGCGTGCGGTTGGCCAGGAAGTGGCGAAGAGCCTTTCCCCGGGCCAAGCCTTGGTCAAGGTGGTCAGCGACGAGCTGACCGCGGTCATGGGCACGATGAACGCGGAGTTGAACCTTGCCCAGCAGCCGCCAGCCGTGCTGCTGGTGGCCGGCCTGCAGGGCGCAGGCAAGACGACCACGGTGGCGAAGCTGGCGCGCCTGCTGACGGAGCGCAGCAAGAAACGGGTCATGGTGGTCAGTTGCGACGTCTACCGGCCGGCGGCCATCGAACAGTTGCGGACCCTGGCCGACCAGGTTTCAGTGGCATTCTTCCCGTCCGCCGCAGGCGAGGAGCCGGTGGCCATCGCCAAGGCGGCACTCGCTGCGGCGCGGCGCGAGGTGATCGACGTGCTGATTGTCGATACCGCAGGCCGGTTGCATGTCGACGTGGCCATGATGGACGAGGTCAAGGCCTTGCACGCGGCGCTGAACCCGGTGGAGACCTTGTTCGTGGTCGACGCCATGACCGGCCAGGATGCGGCCACCACGGCCAAGGCATTTGCCGAAGCCCTGCCGTTGACCGGTGTCATCCTGACCAAGACCGACGGCGACGCCCGTGGCGGCGCCGCCCTCTCGGTGCGCTACGTCACCGGCCGGCCAATCAAGTTTCTGGGCGCCGGCGAGAAGACCGACGCGCTGGAGCCGTTCCACCCTGACCGCGTGGCCCAACGCATCCTGGGCATGGGCGACGTGCTGTCCCTGGTCGAGGAAGTCGAGCGCAAGGTGGACCAGGAGAAGGCCCAGAAGCTTGCGCAGAAGGTCATGAAGGGCAAGCGCTTCGATCTCGACGACATGAAGGACCAGCTTGAGCAGATGGGCAAGATGGGCGGCATGGCCGGCCTGCTGGACAAGCTGCCCGGTGTGTCCAGCCTGCCGGAGAGCGTCAAGTCCAAGGCCAACGACGGCGAGATGCGGAGCATGATCGCGATCATCAGCTCCATGACCCAGAAGGAGCGGCGCCATCCGGACCTGCTCAACGGTTCCCGCCGCGCCCGCGTCGCGCGCGGCTCCGGCACCCAGCCGGCGGACGTGAACCGCGTCCTCAAGCAATACCTGCAGATGGCGAAGATGATGTCCAAGCTGTCGCGCGGCGGCAGCAAGGGCCTGATGCGCCAGATGCGTGGCGCGCTGAAAGGCATGGGCGGCGGCATGGGCAACCTGCCGCCTATGCGCTGAGCGGGCGGCTGCCGCACCTGGCTGGCGTCCAGCCGTGAGTGGGCGCCTGCTTCCCATTGTGGCCGAAGCCCGCTAAAATACCGCGTTTGTCGCGCGCCAGCGCGCGCCTGCCGACGATTTCGGCACATCTGGAGTGGTCAACCATGGTCAAGATTCGTCTTTCGCGCAGCGGCGCCAAAGGGCGCCCTTTTTATCACGTCGTCGTGGCCGATCAGCGCAGCAAGCGCGACGGGCGCAACATTGAAAACGTGGGTTATTACAACCCGGTAGCGGCGGGCAAGGACCAGCGCGTGGAGCTGGATATCGAGCGCGTCAATGCCTGGGTCGCCAAGGGTGCGCAGATGAGCGACAAGGTCGCAGCGCTGGTCAAGGAAAAGACCAAGCTGCAATCGGCCGCCTGACGCGATGGCGACCGGCCGGCGCGTCCTGGTCGGGCGCATCGTCGGCCTGTATGGCGTGCACGGCTGGCTCAAGATTGAATCGTGGACCGAACCGCGCCTGGGCATCTTCGCTTACCAGCCATGGCTGCTGGGGGCGGCTCCGGACGAGGAGGTCAGCATTGCCGGAGCCAGCGGCCGCGTCCAAGGCAGGGGCATGGTGGCCCAGCTTCCCGGCATCGAGTCGCGCGAGCAGGCAGCTACCTTGGTCGGACGCGATATCCACGTGGCGCGGTCGGCGCTGCCACCAGCCGCAGCCGGTGAGTACTACTGGACGGATTTGGAGGGTTTGGCGGTTTCTACGCTGGAAGGCTTTGCATTGGGCCGGGTCAGCTACTTGTTTGCCACCGGCGCGAACGATGTCCTCGTGGTGCGCGACGGTGAGCGCGAACGGTTGATCCCGTTTGTGCAAGGGCCAGTGGTGAAGTCGGTGGATTTGGCCGCCCAGCGCCTGCTGGTGGACTGGGATCCGGATTTCTGATTGCCACGACGCGGCGCCAGCGGGATCGGAATCATGCGCATCGATGTGGTTACCTTGTTTCCCGGCCTGATCCGCGAGTGTGTATCGGCCGGCGTGGTGGGACGGGCGCAAAAACGCGGCCTGCTGCAGGTCTACACCTGGAACCCGCGGGACTATACGCATGACCCGCACCGTACGGTGGATGCCACGTCGTACGGCGGCGGCCCTGGCATGGTGATGATGATTGAGCCGTTGCGGGCGGCGCTGGCGGCAGTACGTGAAGCTTCACCGGAACCCGCGCATGTGGTTTACCTGAGCCCGCAGGGAGCGCGGCTCACGCAGGACAAGGTGGTGGCGCTGGCCGGTTTGCCGCGGATCACCTTGTTGTGCGGGCGGTACGAGGGAGTCGACGAGCGGTTGCTGGCGCACGCGGTGGACGAGGAGGTGTCCATTGGTGATTACGTCCTCTCCGGCGGTGAGCTGGCGGCGGCCGTGGTCATCGATGCGGTGGGACGTTTGCAGGAAGGCGCGTTGAACGACGCGCGTTCGGCACGGGAGGATTCGTTTTCCGACGGGCTGCTTGATTGCCCGCATTATGCGAAGCCGGTGCATGACGCGTGGGGTTCGGTGCCGGAGGTGCTGTTGTCGGGCGACCATGCTGCGATTGCGCGCTGGCGTCGGCAGCAGGCGCTGGGCCGGACCTGGTTGCGCCGCCCGGACTTGCTGGCCGGCCAGGAACTGGACGCCGAGTCGCAGGCCCTCCTCACCGCCTTCCGTATGGCTCACGAGGAAGCTGGTGGCGGAGAAAATTAAACAGTGCGGCCATGGATGGCCGCCTTTGATCTTAGCGATCACGGAAGATCGCAAAAATAATTCCGCGGCCATGGATGGCCGCTCTTGATTCTTGCGATCACGGACGATCGCAAAAGTAAACAGTGCGGTCCGAACGACCGCTTGTAGTCTCATCAAAGAGACGATCGCAAAAGATACAATTTATTAATACCACCGAGGTTGTCATGAACAAGATCATCGAACAGTTCGAAGCCGAGCAGATCAAGCGTGAGCTGCCGGAGTTTTCCCCCGGTGACACCGTGGTGGTCAATGTCAAGGTGACGGAAGGCAATCGCGAGCGCGTGCAGGCGTTCGAAGGCGTATGCATCGCCAAGCGCAGCCGCGGGCTGCATTCGGCCTTCACCGTGCGCAAGATGTCCCACGGCACCGGCGTGGAGCGGGTGTTCCAGACCCACAGCCCGGCAGTCGAATCGCTTACCGTCAAGCGTCGCGGCAAGGTGCGCGGCGCCAAGCTCTACTTCCTGCGTGGCCTGGAAGGCAAGGCCGCCCGCATCAAGGAAGACGTCGCCGCGGCTGCTGCGGCCAAGGCCAAGCACAAGACCGCTGCCACGAAGTAGGCCAGCGGCGTTTATGGGAGCCCGCCGGGCTCCCATAAACCAGTGGTGACGCTCAGCGGTAGGCGGGCGCTGGTGGCAGCAGCTGCGGCTCCTGCAGGAAGTTGCCCTGCACGAAATCAACGCCGCAGGAAAACAGCAGCGAGGTGCTGGTGGCGTCTTCGACCCACTCGGCAATCGTCATGCGCTTGAGCCCGCGCGCCTGCTGGCAGATTTCGGCGATCTTCTTTTGGTTCTCGGGATGCGTCGGCAAATCCGCGACGTAGCTCCGGTCGATTTTCAAATAGTCGGCGTCGATGTGGTTGAGCAGGTGGAACGAGTTCAGCCCCGAGCCGAACTGCTCCAGGGCAAACTGCCCACCGAGCTCTTTCCAGGCGTTGACGAATTGCTGGGCCGGCCGCAGCAGGGTCATGACCTTGCTTTCGGTCATCTCCAGCACCAGGCGCCCATGCTTGAGCGCAGCCTTCTGCATCTGCGTGCCAAGCCACGGCAGCAGCGTGGCGTCCTCCAGCGAGGTTGCCGTCAGCTTGACGAAGTAGGTGGTCTTCTGGCCTTCCGCTTCGCGCACCCGCAACGCGTTGATGGTGTGTTCCAGCACCCAGCGGTCGACCATCGAGTTCAGGCCGTGCTTCTCGGCCAGCGGCATGAAGAAGCCCGGCAACACCGTGCCCTGCGGGCCATTCATGCGCAGCAGGATCTCTGAATAGTCGCCATCCACGTCCTGCAGGCTGATGGTCTGCTGGTGGTACAGCATCAGGCCGTCGTCAACGAGCGCCTTGCGCAGCAAGGCCAGCCAGTATTTGTCGCGCTCGTCGTCCGCCTTCTCACGGGCGGCGGGATCGTGCAGCTCGACGTTGGCGCCACCGATGTTCTGGGCGTTGCGCAGCGCCTGGCTGGCCTGGTTGAGCAGCAGCTCGGTGTTGGCGTTCTTTTCCCCCAGCAGGCTGCCGCCGATGCTTGCGGTGACGGTGATGGAGCGGGTGCCGGCGTCGAAAATCTCGCTGCTGACACTCTCCTGCAGCTGCTCGATCCAGTCCCGGATAGCGCTGTCCTGGCGCGAATCCAGGACGATGCCGACGGTATGGTCGCCGAGCATGCCGGCCACGTCGTCGGACCCCAGCAGGGAACGGACGCGCTCGGCAAAGCTGGCCAGCAATTCGTCGGTCTTGCCCATGCCGATGCCGGCCACGGTGGACGTCCAGTTGTCAGGTTCCACCAGCAAGAGGGCCTGGCCCTTCTTGCCCTTGGCCGCGGCGCCCACAGCGTCGTCGATGCGCTCCAGGATGCGCGCGCGGTTTAGCAGGCCGGTGACGGCGTCGCGCTGCAACTGCTGCAGCAGGGCCGGGTCCAGCTCCTGCTGGCGGAAGACGATCTGCAGGCAGGGTTCGCCCTCGAACGTCGCCGCGGCAAACTCGACCGTGGCGTCGAAATGGCTGCCGTCGGCCCGTCGGGCATGCAGCGTGGTGTGCGTCGCCAGCCGCTCCTGCCGGGCGTGGCCGCGCAGCAGGGCCTTGAATTCATCGGCGTGGCCGGGGTCGATCATGTCCAGCACCGGCACGCCCATCAGGTCGTCGAAGCTCGCATAGCCGAAGGTATCCAGGTAGGCCTGGTTGACCCGCACATGCATGCCCTCGTGCACATAGGCAATGGCATCGGTGGAGGAATCGAGCAGGGCGTCGCAGCGCCGCTCCGACTCGCGCAACGAAGCTTCCAGGCTGCGCACCTTGCGTCGGGTCTGCAGCGAGTCGAACTCGCGCGAAAGCACCGAAATGAGCTGCCGTGGGCTGGCTCGCGAGGCTACGCCGCGGGCTCCCCCCACGAACAGGTTGGTGACCATCTCGTCGTCGATCTTGCTGACCAGGCCAAGCAGCGAATAGTCGCGGCCAGAGGTATCCATGGTGGCCACCACGTCGGTGACGCCCAGGCCCGCGACGTTGGGGTCGAACATGACCACGTCCGGTTCGAGCTCGCTGATCGCGGCCTCCAGCTGTTCGGCATTGGTGGCGCGGGCCGGACGCACGGCGATGCCCGAATTGCGCAGCTGGCTGATGATCTGCTCGGCTTCTTCCACCGAATTCTCGATGAAGAGGATCTTGATGACGTAATCGTTTTTCATGCCGTGGCGAGCTGTCCGTCAGTCTGGATATCGTGCTTGGGGGCCGCGCAGCGGTCGGCCATTGGTCACACATGTAACGGATTTTGACGGGGCGCGCCAGCTCTGCCGACTGGCCGGGCGGCCCCGGGCGTTGCTCACAGCGGCCGCTTGCCGGTGTCTCCGGCCACTTCGCGCACCAGTCGCGGCACCAGGTAGCCGGGCAGGCGGGCGCGCAGCGCCTCGATCAGCGCCGTGGCTTCCGCGTCGCCCACCTCGAAGTGCGCCGTGCCCTGGACCCGGTCCAGTTGGTGCAGGTAATACGGCAGCACGCCGGCGGCGAACATGCGCTCGGACAGCGCCGCCAGCGTTTCCACGTCGTCGTTGATGCCGCGCAGCAGCACCGACTGGTTGAGCAAGATGGCGCCGCAGGCCCGCAGCCGCGCACAGGCTGCGTCCACGCCATGGTCGAATTCGTTGGCGTGGTTGGCGTGCAGCACCACAACTTTTTGTTGCGGCAGGTCAGCCAGCCAGCCCAGCAGGCTGTCGTCGATGCGCTCGGGCAAGACCACCGGGAGGCGGGAGTGGATGCGGACCCGGCGCACATGGGCGATGTCGGCCAGGCCCGCGCTCAACTCGGCGAGCTTGCCGGTGCTGAGCGCCAGCGGGTCCCCGCCGGAGAGGATCAGCTCGCTGATCGATTCCTCGCGGTGGAGGTACGCCAGCGCCTCGCGCCACTGCTGTGCGGCGGCAAGCTCCTCGGAGTAGGGGAAATGCCGGCGGAAGCAATAGCGGCAGTTGATGGCGCAGGTACCGCTCGCGATCAGCAGGGCGCGGCCCTCGTATTTGTGCAGCACGCCGGATGCGGCACGGGCGTCGAGGTCGCCGACGGCATCGTCCACGAAACCGGGTACGGCCTCCAGCTCGGCCAGTTGTGGCAGCACCTGCAGCAGCAGCGGGTCGTGCCGGTCGCCGCGGCGCATGCGCGCCACGAAGCCGCGCGGAACCCGCAGGCGGAAGCCGGCATCCGCCGCCGGCAACTCGTCGGCCAGGTGCTCGAGTTCGAGCAAGGCCAGGAGCTCGTGGGCGTCAGTGACCGCCTCGCGCCACAGTTGGCGCCAGTCCGCCAAGGGCTGCGGGCTGTCTGCTGTGGTGCGCGGCACTGGGCTAGCAGTTATCATTGACGGCCTGCTTTTTCAGGTTGCATCGGGCAATACCCCCATTTTAACCGCTGATTGGCCGCCACATGGATCAGGCCGACCGGCTTACCCCGGAGTTCTACTGTATGGCGAGCTATGGTCTCAATGACGTCAAGAACGGCGTGAAGATCATCGTCGATGGCGACCCGTACACCGTCGTCGAGGCCGAATTCATCAAGCCCGGCAAGGGCCAGGCGTTTACCCGCATCCGCATCCGCAACCTGCTCAATGGCCGTACGGTGGAAAAAACCCTGAAGGCGAGCGAATCGTTCGAGGGCGCGGACGTGCTCGATACCAACATGCAATACCTGTACAGCGATGGGGAATTCTGGCACTTCATGCAGCCGGACACGTTCGAGCAGTTCCAGGCCGACAAGGCCGCGGCGGGCGAGGCGGCCAAGTGGCTGAAGGGCGAAGAGGACTGCGTGGTGACGCTGTGGAACGGGCGCCCAATTGTCGTGCAGCCGCCCAACTTCGTCGAGTTGAAGATCGTGGAGACCGATCCGGGCCTGCGCGGCGATACCTCGGGTGGCGGCGGGAAGCCGGCCAAGCTGGAGACGGGCGCAACGGTGCGCGTGCCGCTGTTCGTCAACCAGGACGAAGTGATCCGCGTCGACACCCGCTCCGGCGAATACGTCAGCCGGGTGAAATGAATCCTGCCGAGGCGGGCCGTCCTGCCTGCCCGTACATCGCCGCGGCAGGGCCGTTGGCCTTGCCGGCAACGCCGGACGGGTCGCGATGAATCCGCCCTCGGGGCAAGCGGTCGACCTGTTGCTCGAGCCACGCTGGCTGGTCCCGGTGGAACCGCATGCGGTGGTGCTGGAGGAGCATGCGGTCGCGGTGCAGGACGGGGTCATCGTCGGCATCATGCCGGTGGCGGCGGCGCGTCTCGCCTATTCACCACGGCAGACCGTGCAGTTGCCGGACCACGCCCTGATCCCGGGCCTGGTCAACTGCCATACCCATGGCGCGATGACGCTGCTGCGCGGGCTGGCCGATGACCTGCCGCTGCAGGAATGGCTGCAGCAGTACATCTGGCCAGCGGAGGCGCGGGCCATGGGCGCGGAGTTCGTGCGCGACGGTACCGAGCTGGCGGTCGCGGAAATGCTGCGCGGCGGCACCACTTGCGCCAACGACATGTATTTCTTTCCCGACGTCACCGGCGCGGTGTACCAGCGCCTCGGCCTGCGCGCCACGGTCGGGCTGCCGATCATCGACTTCCCCACGGTGTGGGCCGGGACCCAGGACGAGTACTTCGCCCGTGCCACCGACGTCCACGACGGCTTCCGCGGCAGCGCGCTGATCCGCACAGCCTTTGCCCCACATGCCCCGTACAGCGTGTCCGATGCCGGCTTCGAGCGCATCCGCGTGTTGTCGGACCAGCTCGACATCCCGGTCCACATGCACCTGCACGAGACCGCGCGCGAGGTCGAGGACGGCAGGGCGGCCAGCGGGTTGCGCCCTTTCCAGCGCCTGCAGAAGCTCGGCCTCGTCAATGACCGATTGATCGCGGTACACATGACCCAACTGGGCGAAGGTGAGATCGTGGCTTGCGCCGCGGCCGGGGTCTCGGTTGTGCATTGCGTCGAATCGAACCTGAAGCTCGCCTCCGGGTTTTGCCCCTGGGAGAAATTGCGCCTCGCCGGGGTCAACGTCGCCTTGGGCACCGACGGCTGCGCATCGAACAACGACCTCGACATGTTTGGCGAAATGCACACGGCGGCGCTGGTGGCGAAGGCGGTGGCCGGCAACGCAGCGGCGTGCGACGCGGCGCAGACGCTGCGCGCGGCGACCCTGAACGGGGCCAAGGCACTGGGCCGGGAGGCCGAGATCGGCTCGATCGAGGTCGGCAAGCAGGCGGACCTGGCCGCCGTACGCCTGTCGGATCCGGAGACCCAGCCGCTGTACAACGTGCTCTCGCAACTGGTGTATGCCGCCGGTCGCCACCAGGTCAGCGACGTGTGGGTGGCTGGTCGCCAGCGGCTCGCGCAGGGCGAGCTGCAAGGCCTGGAACTGGACGACGTCTTGTCCCGGGCCAAGGCTTGGCGCGAGCGCATCGCCGCGGGCTGAAGCCCGTGGCGGCGACACCACGGCCGGCGTCCAGGAACGGCAGCGACAGGCACGCGATAAACTGCGCGCACTGAGGAGTACGAACAGATGTCCGAGGTTGTCAATGCCAGTACGCGCGAGATCGCGCATTTCGATGCGCTTGCCTCGCGCTGGTGGGATGCCGATGGCGAGTCGCGGCCGCTGCACGACCTCAATCCCGTGCGCCTGGCCTATATCCAGGCACGGGTCGAGCTGCACGGCGCCCGCGTGGCCGACGTCGGCTGCGGCGGTGGCCTGCTGAGCGAGGCGTTGGCGCGCGCGGGGGCCGCGGTGACGGCGATCGACCTGTCCACCCAGGTCATCGAGGTGGCGCGCCTGCACCTGCATGAATCCAACCTGCAGGTGGATTACCGGGTGCAATCGTCGGCCGACCTGGCAGCGGCCGAAGCCGGCACTTTCGATGCGGTGTGCTGCATGGAGCTGGTCGAACATGTCCCGGATGCGGCCGCGCTCCTGCGCGACCTGGCCGCGCTGCTCAAGCCGGGCGGCTGCCTGTTCATGTCCACGCTCAACCGCACGCCGGCAGCTTTCGGCGTGGCAATCCTGGGTGCCGAATACATCTTGCGTCTGTTGCCACGCGGCACCCATCACTATGCGCAGTTCCTGCGCCCCTCCGAATTGACGCGCCTGCTGCGGGCCTCGGGGCTGCAGGCCGAGGATGTCTCCGGCATTGCCTACGATCCATGGCGGCGCAAGGCCTGGCAAAGCCGCTCGACCGCCGTCAACTACCTGCTCAGCGCGCGCAAGCCGGCATGAGCGTGACCGTGGCGTCTCTCCGGTTTCGCGGCGTACTGTTCGACCTGGATGGCACCTTGCTGGACAGCGCGCCGGACCTGTATGCCGCGCTCGAGGCCCAGTGCACCGAGGAGGGCGTGGCGGCACCGCCCTACGCCATGGTCCGCGCCGTGGTCTCGCGTGGCGCCACCGCGGTGCTGCGCTGTGCCTTTGCCGCGCGCGGCGAGGCGGGGCTGGCGGCATTGCTGCCGCGTTACCTGGAACTCTACGAAGAGGTCATGGCCGAACATACCTGCGCCTTTGCCGGCGTAGAGCAGTTGCTTGGAGGCATCGAAGCGCGCGGTTGGGCATGGGGCATCGTCACGAACAAGGCTGGTTTCCTCACCCACGAGCTGCTGCGCCGCATTGGTTGGGCTGAGCGCGCGGCTGCCGTGGTCGCCGGCGACACCTTGCTGGTGAAGAAGCCGGATCCGGCGCCGGTGCTGCTGGCCTGCCACCAAGCCGGCATCGCGGCCGCTGAGACGGTCTTCGTGGGCGACGACGAACGCGACATCCAGGCCGGCATGCGTGCCGGGCTGACCACCGTGGCGGCCGCCTGGGGCTACCTGGATGGCGGCGACCCGCGACGTTGGGGCGCCGATGTCGTGTGCGATTCGCCGGCGCAGTTGGGCGCATGGCTGCGTCTCGAGGCAGTGCCGACATGACCAGCGACACGCAAGCCTGGCCGGACGAGCTGCAAGGGCGCATCGACAAGTGGCTGCACGCGCATCCACAACAGCGCATGACGATGAACTTCGTCGACCGCACGCGGTATGCCGGACACTATGCGCTGCAGGCCCTGGAGCAGGAGATGCTCGATGCGGCTTATGGCGCCCGTGAGCCGCAGGTGGTGGCAACCAAGCTGCAATGGTGGGTCGAGGAATTGTCGGCATCCCCGGCCAGCGGCGGCCATCATCCGCTCACTGAATTGCTGTTTGCCGACCGACGCGCGCGCAGCATCGCGGTGTCGACCTGGATCGCGCCAGCACGCGCGGCGCTGGAGCACCTGGGTCGCGGCACGGCGGCGGATTTCACCGCGCAGCTGGAGGCGGAAGGCGTGC
Organism: Rhodanobacter sp.; assembly: GCA_035571995.1. Classification (GTDB taxonomy): domain Bacteria; phylum Pseudomonadota; class Gammaproteobacteria; order Xanthomonadales; family Rhodanobacteraceae; genus Rhodanobacter. The sequence goes on along the minus strand of DATNBK010000215.1, from coordinate 4,328 downwards.
TGCATGGGGCGCTGGCGACGCTGGAAACGCAGTGGTGGTACGGCAGCCGCGCGAGTGCCCAGCGCGCAACCCGGGTGGCGGTGCTCAGTCATCTGCTGCAGGCGTTGCGCGGACTGGCCGAGGACGTGGATCGTGATTGCCTGCCGCTGCCCATGGCGCGCCTGGCGCAGCATGGCTTGAACCGCGGGCAATTGCGCCAGCCGGGTCCCGCGTCGGCACAGGCGGTGCGGGACCAACTGCAGGATCTGCGGCACGGCCTGGTCGAGAGCGCCGGCTTGCCCGGGCCACTCAGCGTCTTCCGCGCGGTGCAATGGCGCGAGGCCCGGCAATCCGTCGCGCACGCGCTGGCAGCGGACGACAGCCAGGCGGCGCTGGCGGCGGTTCCCGCGCGGTCGGGCCTGTGGGATACCCTGCTGGCCTGGCGTGCGGCAAGGGCGTGGCAGCGTGCCGATCCGTGGGCGCCAGGGCGCCGCAGTGCCGCTGTCGACGCTGCCGGCGCCTTGGGCTCCGATGGCGCGCGCCATTGAGGGCTGGCTGATCGACCCCAAGTTCAGCAGTTGGGAGAGCGGTGTCGTCGTGGTCTTTGGGATGGAAGCATGTTGAAACAGGAAAATGTCGTGCGTCTGCTGCCGGACGTCGCCGTGCACACCCAGCTCGGCGGCACGCTGGACTGGGTCGGCATGGCCGATATCCAGGTGCCGGTGGTCTTCGATGCGGGTGACGGCGAGGCCCAGCGTACCAGTGCCCGCGTCGGCGCCTTCGTCAACCTGCAGCAGCCGACGCAACGTGGCATCCACATGTCGCGCCTGTACCTGCAGGTGCAGCAGGCGCTGGCCGACACCCGGCTTGATACGGCGACCCTGCGCGAACTGCTGCACAGCTTCGTCCAGTCCCAGGCCGGGCTGGCCGACGGCGCGCGCGTCACCGTGCAGTTCGAGCAACTGGTGCGCCGCGCTGCCCTGCGCAGCCGGCACAGCGGCTGGCGCGCCTATCCGGTGCTGATCGAGGCCAGCCTGGTGGGCGGGGAGTTTGCCGTGCAGCTCTCCACGGAGGTGATGTATTCGTCCACCTGCCCGGCCTCCGCCGCATTGTCGCGACAGATGATCCAGGACCAGTTTGCCAAGGATTTTGCCGCCGACGCGACGCTGGACCGTGCAGCGGTGCTGGCGTGGCTGGGCAGCGAGCAGGGCATCGTCGCCACGCCTCATGCCCAGCGCAGCACTGCCCAGGTGTGCGTGAGCCCGGTGGCCGGCGGCGAACTGCACCTGCTGCGCGTGCTGGACGCGGTCGAGCGTGCGCTGGGCACGCCGGTGCAGACGGCGGTCAAGCGCGAGGACGAGCAGGCGTTTGCCCTGGCCAATGGGTCCAACCTGATGTTTTGCGAGGACGCCGCCCGGCGCATCCGCCTGGCGTTGGACGTCGATGCGGAACTGGCGGATTTCCGCATCCGCGTCGAACATCGCGAAAGCCTGCATCCCCACGATGCGGTGGCCTACGCCCGCAAGTACGTGCCCACGGCATAGCTTCCACCACCGCGCGGGTCAGCGGGCGAATTCCAGCCTCTGCCCGCGCACGCGCTCGTCGATGCAGCTGCCGTCCCAGACGCGCTCACCATTCACGAAGGTGCTGGCGATCGAGGCGTCGAAGCGCTGGCCTTCGAGGGGCGACCAGCCGCATTTGGACAGTACCCCGGCCCGGTTCACGGTGTAGGGTCGACGCGGGTCGACGAGCACCAGGTCGGCAGCATAGCCTTCGCGCAGGTAGCCACGGCGCTTCACGTCGAAACGCATCGCGGGCGCGTGGCAGGCCACCTCGACCAGGCGCTCGAGGCCCAGCTTGCCTTCGGCCACGCGCTGCAGGGCGATCTGCAGCGCGAACTGCACCAGCGGCAGGCCCGAGGGCGCGGCATCGTAGGGCTGGGCCTTTTCCTCCAGCAGATGCGGCGCATGGTCGGTGGCAAGGATGTCGATGCGGCCGTCGGCAAGCGCGGCAATGAGCGCCTCGCGGTCGGCGGCGGACTTGATTGCCGGGTTGCATTTGATACGGAAGCCCAGACGTTCGTAGTCGTGCTCGTCGAACTGCAGGTAGTGCACGCAGGTTTCCGCGGTGATCTGCTTGCCGGCAATCGGGCCGGCCTCGAACAAGGCCAGCTCGTCGGCAGTGGAGATGTGTGGCACGTGCAGCCTGGCGCCGTGTTTCCGGGCCAGGGCCACGGCGAGGGTGGTGGACTTGAGGCAGGCCTCGCGCGAACGGATGTGCGGGTGCTCCGTCGCCGGGATGTCCTCGCCGTAGCGGCGATGCGCCGCGGCCAGCGCGGCCTCGATCATCGGCGTGTCTTCGCAGTGGGTGATGATCGGCACCGGGCATTCATAGAAGATCGCCTCCAGCGTGGCCATGTCGTCCACCAGCATGTTGCCGGTCGACGCCCCCATGAATACCTTGACCGCCGGCGTGGCCAGCGGGTCGATTTGCCTGACCGCGGCCAAGTCGTTGTTGCGCATGCCCAGGTGGTAGGCGTAGTTCACGACCGCATCATCGGCGGCGTGTGCATACTTCGCCTCGAGTGCGACGCGGTCGAGCGTCGGCGGTTTGGTGTTGGGCATGTCCATGTAGGAGGTGATGCCACCTGCCGCACAGGCGCGGGTCTCGTGCGCGGTGTCGGCCTTGTAGCTCAAGCCCGGTTCGCGAAAATGCACGTGGTCGTCGATCATGCCGGGCAGCAGCCACAGGCCGCTGGCGTCGACCACCGTCTCGCCCTGGCGTGCTGCCAGGTCGCCGCCAATCGCATCGATGTGTCCGGCATGCACCCGCAGGTCGGCCTGGAAACGGCGTCCCTCATTGACCAGCTCGGCATTCTTGATCAGCCAGTCAGTGGCCATGCGGTGATGCTCCCGGGTCGCGGCAAGGGGGTAAGTGGAAGGTCTCGGGCACCGGATCGTCACCGCCATCACACAAGGGCTGGCAGCGCAGCACGCGCCACAGCGCCAGCAGGGAACCGCGCCAAGGGCCGAATCGCGTCACGGCGATCCGGGCGTACTCGGAGCAGCTAGGATGGAAACGACAACGTGGCCCGAGCAGCGGACTGAGCAGGCGCTTGTATAAATTCAGCATCCACAGTATCAATCGGGTCAACGGATTTACCGGTCGGGCAAGTTTGCAGGTGGAGATTCCCACAAGTATTCCAGATGTGCGCTTGCTGGTACAGGACACATGGGTTATAAAACCCGACCGCCGCGGCCAATGCATGGTGAAAGGATATGGCGAAGAACAATGGTCGTTTGAGCTCTGACAAAGTGCAGACGAAAGCAAAATCCAGTGGATCTGGTCGCAGCGCGACGCGGTCCAAGGCGTCTGCTGCACCGGCAGCCAAGAGTGGCAAGCCGGCGCAGAAGGCGGCACCGGCGCGCGCGACCAAACCAGCCGTGAAAACGGCGGCGAAGAAAACTGTCACGAAAGCTGCACCGGCACGCACGGCCAAGCCGGCGCGCAAACCGGCCAGCGGCCCAACCGCGGCGACACGGAAAGCGGCGGCCAAGACTGCAACGAAGCCTGCCGCGAAAAAGGCCGCCGGCGCGAAAAAGTCGTCGACTGGGCCCAAGCCGACGACAGTCGCCAAAGCCGGCAAGCGTGCGCCAGCTACCGCCAAGTCGGCGACTGCCCGCAAACCCGGTAAGGCGGTCCCGAGCAAGACTGCGCCGAGCAAGACTGCCGCGCGCAAGTCGGCATCGACACCTGCGCACGGCAAGGCGGCGGTGGGCAAGCCAGCCAAGGCCGCAGCGCCGCGGTCCGGCACGGCGAAGAATCAGCACAAGTCGGCGCCGGCGTCGCGCGGCAAGGCAACCGGTGGCCATGCACCTGCGGTGAAGCAACACGGCGGGCACGGGAAGACGCCCGCTGCAGCGGCTTCGGCGTCCACCCGACCGACAAGTGCACCCGTCATACCAGTGCGCAAGCCGGTCAGCAACGCGCCGGGCTCACCCAGCTTCAAGGGACGGATTGCCAGCGCCACGGCCATGGTGGCCACCCGACAACCCAAGGCGGCCGCCACGGCCAGCTCCCACAAACATTCAAAGCATTCTTCGGACCCAATGAACAAAAGTGCGGTAACCAACCTGGAGAATGGCGTCACCCGCGAGGACGGGCGCTACGCCATACCTGCCACCAGTACGATCGAACTGCCACGCGGCTATGTGCCCGGCCCCAACGAGGAATACATGAACCCGCGGCAGCTCGCGTATTTCCGCGAGAAGTTGCGTACCTGGCGTGCGCAACTGGTGGAGGAGTCGCGGCAGACCATGGACAATCTGCGCGAGGAAGTGCGGGACGTC
>DATNBK010000214.1:0-14679 GCA_035571995.1 Rhodanobacter sp. | reverse complement strand
GGTCTGGATCATGTCGGGCGTGACTTTGGCGGACGTCTGGGCGGCTGGGGGCGCTGCGAAGGCGAACGCGGAGAGAATGCAGGCAAGCGAAACGAATGCCGTGGTCAAGGCGGCTTTCTTCATGTCCGGGGATTCCCTGGTGGTGGTATCTCCAGCAACCTATCATGCTTGTGCACCAGGGCCAACGTTGCTGCCCGCACCAGGCCGCTGGGCTGTCGTTTGCAATGGCCGATTGAATATCTGCCGGAGGTTTGAAACGAATGCCGCAGCAGGTATCACTTCCCGGTTTCGGGCCCGCAGTGGCCACGGATCGGCTGTTCCTGGCGATCTTCCCGGACCCTGGTACGGCTGCCCAGTTGGCGACGCTCGCGGCCGCACAGTGTGCAGCCCACGGTCTGCGCGGGAAGCCCGTGCAGCCGGGGCGGCTGCACGTCACCTTGTTCCACCTTGGCGATACTGCCGGCCTGCGCCAGGAAGTGGTGGGCGCGGCATCGGCCGCCGCGTCGCGGGTGTCCATGGCGGCGTTCGAGATGGCTTTCGACCAAGTGGGCAGCTTCAACGGGCGTCGTGACAAGCTGCCGTTCGTGTTGCGGGCACGCGGTGGCAATGCGCCCTTGCGTGCCTTGCATGCGGCACTGGCGGTCGAACTTGGCGAGGTCGGCCTGGGCCGGTTCACGGCCACGCAATTCGAGCCGCATGTCACCTTGGCCTATGACGTGCGTGCGGTGGCGATGCAGGACGTGGCGCCGATTGCGTGGCAGACGCGCGAATTCGTGCTGGTGCACAGCCTGCTCGGCCAGACCCGGCATGTGCCGCTGGGGCAATGGGCACTTGCCTGAGGTGCTCGCGGCGCGTTGGCACACGCGCGTGCTCAACCGTCTTTTTTGGTCCGTGGTGTGTATGATCAGCGGCGTGCCTCAAGCTGACGCAAGGGGGTTCCCATGGACACGCGCAAATTGGTGGCTGAGGCTCTCGGTACCGCCCTGCTGGTGTTTGTAGGTGCCGGCGTAGCCACGCTTTCCTTTGGTTTCGGGCTGGCGGGGCAAAGTGCTGCGGCGGGAGTGGTCGCCACCGCGCTGGCGTTCGGCCTGGTCATGCTGATCCTGGCCTACGGTATCGGCCCCATCTCCGGCGCGCACATCAACCCCGCTGTCACCATGGGCTTTTGGGTTTCCGGTCGCATCGGCATTGGCGAGGCGGTGGGTTACTGGATCGCCCAGTTCGTCGGCGGCATCGCCGGCGCTGCCACCCTGTTGTGGATGTTTTCCGGCGCCCGGGACTATTCGACGGCAACGGTCGGGCTGGGTGCGGACGGGTTCGGCGCGAGTTCAATGGTTGGCCTGGATACGCTTGGCGCCTTCATTGCGGAGACGGTGCTGACCTTCCTGTTCGTCTTCATCGTGCTGCTGGTGACGCGCAAGGCGGCGTGGCCGCAATTGGGCGGGGTGGCGATAGGCCTGGCACTGGCTACTGTGCACCTGGTGGGAGTTCCCTTGACCGGCACCTCGGTGAATCCGGCGCGCAGCTTGGGCCCGGCCGTGTTCGTGGGCGGCGAGGCGCTGAGCCAGTTGTGGCTGTTCATCGTCGCTCCCCTGGTGGGAGCGGTGCTTGCCGCATTGGTGAGCCGCTACCTGTTCCCGCGTGAGGTGGCGGCTCCCGAGGTCACGGCAAACGAAAGGATTCCCTAGGAGAGCCCTGCGCAGCCGCCGTTCTCGCGGCGGAGGTATCGTGCAGGGCTTGCGAACAGCCATCCAGTCACTTCTGCGATCACCCGCTGGCCCGGACTCGTATCGAAGCAGGGAGCCGATAAGTCATGAGTCTTGGGCGAATGTCGATATTGTCTGCGTGCGGCCTGGTGCTGGCGTGGTTTGCCTGCACGTCGGTGGCGGCACCATCGGCGCGAAGGCCGCCACCGGTCACCGCGGTGGTCACCAATTTCTATTATCAGGACCTGCCTGCCGCCAGGAAGTGGTATGTGGAGGAGCTGGGCTTCCCGGTCGTTTATGACGAAGGCGGGGTAGTCATCGTCGAAGCCGGCCCCGGGATGCAGATTGCACTGGTGGACGCGGCCACGGGCGCGCTCAAGGCGGTAAAGGACAAGGGCGCCATGCTCGCGATCGAAACCAGGGACCTGGAAGCCTGGTACGACTACGTCCGCGCGATCCCTGGCATCGAGTGGTATCCGTACAACGGCGAAGATCCAAGGCATTTCCAACATGGCATTCGCCAGCACGGCGGTTATGCGGAATTCCGGGTGCTCGACCCGGGCGGCTATATCGTCGAGTTCTATCGCTGGACGCCGGGCCAGCAGCACTGATTGTCGGTCCCTTCGGGAGGTCGTCATGAAACACTTGTTGTCCTGTGCCGCGGTTGCGGCCTCGCTTGCGTTGGGCCTGGTGGTTGTGGCCCCGCCTGCCACGGCGGTCTCTGCCGGGCTTGCCGATCGCGCCGGGCCGCCGGCCATGTCCGCACCCGTCGATCGCACCGACCGGGCCGCGATGCAGACCATGCAGATCCCCAGCCATGGCGCGCTGATGAACGCCCTGGTCTACGTGGCTGCCGGAGCGGGGCCGCATCCTGCCGTGGTCCTGTTGCACGGCTTTCCCGGCAACGAACGCAACCTCGACCTGGCCCAGGATATCCGCCGCGCCGGTTGGGACGTGCTGTATTTCAACTACCGGGGTTCATGGGGTACGCCAGGCGACTTTTCGTTTGCGCACAGCATCGAGGATACGGCCGCAGCAGTTGACTACCTGCGCCAGCCGGAGGTCGCCAAGTCGCTGCGCCTCGATCCTTCGCGCATTGTGCTGATCGGTCACAGCATGGGTGGCTTCATGGCGATTGCCGCCACTGCCGCCGATCCGCGCATCAAGGCCTTTGCCACGATCTCTGCCGCGGACATGGCGGGGCGCGCGCAAGCCGTCGTCCGCAAGGAAGGCGAAGCCGCCGGCCTCGCCGCCATCGCCAAGGGCCTTGCCGACGAGGGCATGGCGCCCTTGAGCGGTTGCACGCCAGACGGCCTTGCCCACGAGCTGCTCGAGCATGCGGCCGACTGGCGCTTCCTGTCCAAGGTCGACGCCTTGAAGGACCGCACGGCCTTGGTCGTCACCTCCGACGATGGTCTCGCCCCGGCCAACGAGACCCTCACCGCTGCCCTGCACCAGGCTGGCGACAGCCACGTCACCAGCTTGCATTTGCCCACCGACCATTCCTATTCGGACCAGCGCCAGGAACTGTCCAGAGCGGTGCTGGCCTGGCTGGCGGCTTTGCCGAAGTAGGCTGCGCTCCACTCCCTGGATAGGCCAATCGGCACGTTAGGGAAGGGTTGCCCGCCGACTATCCTTGGCGCTTCCAATCCGCGGGAGATGCTGGGATGAAAAGCGTGCTTGCTGCGACGGTGGCATTGGCCGGCCTGGCGCTCACGGCAGGCGCCTGGGCCACACCGGGGACGGCGGGGCAGCCCCCCACGGCGGCCGCGGGCGGCTTGCCCATGGAACAGCCATCGGTGACCAAAGGCAGCGTGACCGTCGAGGGCAGGAAGATCGACTACACCGCTACGGCGGGCACGATCATCCTCAAGGACCAGGAGGGCCGTCCAACCGGCAGCATGTTCTACGTGGCCTACGTCAAGCGCGGTGTCAAGGATGAAAGCCAGCGGCCAGTGACGTTCTTCCACAACGGTGGTCCGGGTTCCTCGACCATCTGGCTGCACATGGGCGCATTCGGCCCGCAGCGCATCACGACCACGGACCTGGGCCCGACACCGGCTGCGCCATACCAACTGGTCAACAACGACTACAGCCTGCTGGACGTGACCGACGAGGTCTTCATCGATGCCATGAACACCGGCTACAGCCGCATCATCGGCAAGGACCAGGGTGGCGTGGGCACGACCAAGGACTTCTATGGCACGGATCCCGACATGAAGTCGTTTGCGCAATTCATCAAACGCTACGCGACCGAGAACCACCGCTGGAACTCGCCGAAGTACCTGTACGGCGAAAGTTACGGGACGCTGCGCAACGAAGTGCTGGTGAACTACCTCGAGCAGGCGGAGAACATGGACGTGAACGGCATCGTCCTGCAGTCCGCGTACATGGGCAGCGCCATTCCCTATGGTTCGGACATCCAGTACGAGGTGGTGCTGCCGTCCATGGCGGCCACGGCCTGGTACCACCACAAGCTGCCGAACGCGCCGGCGGACCTGCAGGCCTTCCTCGCCGAGGTCGAGCATTTCGCCATGAATGAGTATGCGGTGGCGCTCAATGCCGGCAATGCGCTGAGCCCGGCGGATTTCGACGCCATCGCGGAGAAGCTGCATGGCTACACCGGCCTGCCGGTCGACTACATCAAGAAGGCCAGGTTGCGCATCGACATCGGGCAGTTCCGCCAGGCCTTGCTGGGCGACCAGCAACGGGTGGTCGGCGAGCTGGATGCACGCTTCAGCGGTCCCACCATGAACGCGATGACCGAGACCGCGCAGACCGATCCGCAGTACTCGTCCATCGATTCGGCCTACGTCACCGGCCTGAACACCTACATGCACCAGACGCTGAAATACGGCGACGACCAGGTCTACCGGCCGACGTATTACAACGTGGGCAGCGTGTCCGACGGTGGCATTGCCCCCTGGCCGACCGAGGACGAGAACCTGGTCACCGGCGAGAAGACGCATGACACGAACGGCGGCATCGACCTGGCCCAGGCCATGAAGTATGACGCCCGCCTGCAGGTGCTGGTGCACTGCGGCTACTTCGACTTCTCGACCCCGTTCTACGGCATGGTGTATGCCGTCAACCACATGGACATCCCGCCCGACCTGCAGTCGCACATCCATTTCGATTACTACGATTCCGGGCACATGGTCTACGTGCACGTTCCGGACCTGAAGAAACTGCACGACAACACCGCCGCCTTCATCCGCGACACCGACCATAGCCACGGGTGAATCACGGGCTGCCGGCGTCGCCTTCGGGTGCGGGAGGCTGGTTGACGCCGGTCCTTGCCCGGAAGGCTACTTTTCCGCCGGGCTGCCCTTGTCAAATACGACGCGCCACACGCCCTCTGCTTCCCGGCGCCATACCGAATTGAAGCGCCCGATGATCTTGCCGTCTGGGTCGCGCACCAGTCCGGTGCTGAGTGCCAGCGTGCCTGATTGCAGGACTTCCACGCGATCGGGGTCCCACGAGAACGGCGCGGTTTTGCCCTGGAAGAACCGCGACCAGGTCGCCATCACCTCGGGCTTGCCGCGCAACACGCCGGTACCGTTGAAGAAGACGGCTTCCTCGGAAACATGGCGCGCGAACGCCGCCATGTCGCGGTCGGCCATGGACCGGGCGAACGCACGCTCCGCGGCGTAGACCTCCTGGGAAACTTCGTCGGATGCCGACAGCGCCGCCTGCCACGGCACGGCAAGCAGCATCGCGAGTGCGAAACGCGTGGCGAGGCCCGGCATCGGGTTGCGGCGAAAAAGACGGCTGAGGGTGGTCATGGCGCACTCGCCCCGGGAGTCGATTTCGCCGGAGCATACTTCAGCCCGGGGCAAGATTGGGCAGGGCCCGCGTGATGCGTCGGCACTCGATGGGGGCGGCGTTGGCAACCAAATCGGCGTCGCCGCGGTGCTCGCCTGACGGTTGCCCGGAGGCGGCGGTCAGGCGGCCAGCAAGTGGTTCGCGATGGTGCGGGCCTGCTGGCGAATCTCGGGCAGGGCGGTGCATTCCCAGAGGGTGCCCCGCAGCAGGCTGCCGAGGGTGAGCAGGTGCGGCCAATGGCCGTCCGCATGGCGCAGGCAACCTTCTGGCGTCGCCAGCAGGCCCAGGCCGAGCTCGTCGGGCATGACGTGGGCATCATCGCGCAACTGGCTGAGCAGCGGATGCGGGGTGCGCCGCGCGTCCGTGGCCAGGCCGGTGGTCTGGATGACCATGCCGGCCTCCACTTCATGTACCGCCTCGCCGTGGCTGTAGACCACGCGCAACTGGCCGCCGGCGCCCTGGCGCACGGAGCGTATCCGTCCGCTGCGCAGCTCGATCCGATCGGCTTGCCGCAGCTCGTCCAGGGCCGCGGCGACCTGCGGGGGCAGGCGGTGCCTGGCGCGTTCCCAGGCGGAACGTGCGTGGCGCAGGAAGCGTGCGCGCTCCGCGGTCGGCAACTCCCGCCACAGGCCGGACGTGTGCGGACGCAAGCCGTCGACCACACTGCGCCAGTCGCCTTCTTCGGCGGCTGCCTCGCGCAGCAGGCGCAGCCACCGGCGGACCTCGGGTTGCGCATGCAGCGAGTCGATCAGGCCATCGTGGCCGCCACGTGGCGCGCTGACCTCGACGGGATGGTGCCCGGGCCATCGACCGTGGACGGAAACCAGGGTGAACCGGGTGCCTGGCCAGCGTGCGGAAAGCTCGACCACCGTGTCTGCCGCTGTCAGCCCGCTGCCGATCAGCAACACGTGGCTTGGCGGCACCGCGGGGTCAGGTTGGGACAGCAACTGCCAAGGGTCGAGCACGTAACGCCCGCTCTCCAGTGCCGCGGCCTCGACGCCATCCAGCGCTTGCGGCGGCAGCGCGCCGATGGCGAGCACCGCCGCGTCCATGCGCCGCGCCTGCCCACCTTGCATGATCGTCACCCCGCCGGTGTCGGGAACCACCGCCTCTGCATCGGCTGGGATGGGGGTGACTTCGTGGCCATGCGCCTTGCCGCGGGTGACGGCCTGGTCGATTTCCTCCACCAGATAGTCGCCGTAGAGACACCGCGGCAGGAAATCCTTGCCGCCCACGTCCTGGCCGCGCGCCTGGGCAAATTCCAGGAAGCCGCCCGGCTGGCCGGAGTAGAGTCCCATGGACGCCGCCCGGACGTTGAGCAGATGGCGGGCAGAGGACGTAGCGTAGGCCACGCCGCGCCCCGGTGGCTTGCCGCCGGTATACCAGTCCACTTGCAGGGGCGGCGACAGCGGACGGTCCAGCAGCTCGCCCAGCAGTGAAGCGGATGCCGCGCCGCCGCCGATGATGGCGATCCGTCGGAACATGCATGATCTCGGATGACGTGGCGGCGCAGTGGATCACGCCGTGGGTTAAGACCGCGTAAGCCACGCTGCCGTTCGACGCAACGCGGCCGTGACCGCTGCACATGCCGCACGCCTGCCGATTGGCACTACCAAAAACCGCAACTAGTTTTTAGACTCGGCCGGTAGTTTTCCGTGACGAAGCGCCGCACCTGGCCCCGGGGCCATCGCCGCAACACACGGCGCCCTGGCCGCCAGGACCAGCCTTGGTCACGGGCTTTTCGATATCGCTGCCTCACGGCGCCGGCGCTTCCCGCCGACAGTGTGGACGACGGAATCGCGGCCTCACTGTTTTCCGGGGGATAGTCTGCATGCTTGGCATGATCCGCATGGCGTTGCGCCGTCCTTACACGGTGGCGGTCATGGCGTTGTTGATGTTGCTGCTGGGGGCCTTGTCGGCCAAGCGCATGATTGTGGACATCTTCCCGGTCATCGACATCCCGGTGGTGCTGGTGGCGTGGAATTATCCCGGGCTGTCTGCCGAGGACATGGAGCGGCGCGTGGTGGTGCACGCCGAGCGCGGCTATTCGACGTCGGTGAACGGCATCGAACGCATCGAGTCGCACTCGATCCCCGGTGTCGGCCTGCTCAAGCTGTACTTCTACCCCGGTACCGATATTGGCGCCGCGATCGCACAGATCAGCGCGATGAACCAGACCCTGGAGCACAACCTGCCACCAGGCATGTCGCCGCCCATGGTGGTGCAGTTCAACGCCTCCAACGTGCCCGTGGTGCAGATGGACGTGGGCAGCGACAACCTGAGCGAGCAGCAGATCTACGACTACGCGCTCAACTTCATCCGCATCCAGCTCTTCACCATCCCTGGCCTGTCGACGCCGGCGCCGTTTGGCGGCAAGCAACGCCAGATCATGGTCGACATCGACCCGGAGCGGCTGGCCGCGCGCGGCGTTTCGCCGCAGGACGTGGTCAGCGCGCTGCTCACGGCGGACATCATCATCCCCGGCGGCACGGCACGCATCGGCTCGCGCGACTACACCGTACTGATGAATTCCAGTCCCTCGACGGTGGAGCGCTTCGCCGACATCCCGGTCAAGACCGTGGGCAACCAGCAGGTACTGGTCAAGGACGTGGCCAAGGTACACGACTCGTACGCCGTGCAGCAGAGCATCGTGCACATCAATGGCAAGCGGGCGACCTACCTGACCATCCTCAAGCACGCCGAGTCCTCGACCCTGGCGGTGGTCGATGCCACACGCGACATGCTCCCGCAGATCCTGGCCACGGCGCCCAAAGGTCTCACCGTCGGCCTCGACTTCGACCAGTCGGTGTTCGTGCGTGGAGCGGTGCAGAACGTGCTGCACGAGGTGGTCATTGCCGCCGTGCTGGTGGCCTTGATGATCCTGCTGTTCCTGGGCAGCTGGCGCAGCACCCTGGTGGTGGTGGCTTCGATCCCGCTGGCGATCTTCACCGCCTTGATTGGGCTTTACCTCACCGGCAACTCGATCAACCTGATGACGCTTGGCGGCCTCGCGCTGGCGGTGGGCATCCTGGTCGACAACGCCACGGTGGTGATCGAGAACATCCACCGCCACCTGGTGCTCGGCAAACCGATCACCGTGGCGATCATCGACGGCGCACGCGAGGTGGTGCAGCCGGTGACCGTGGCCACGTTGGCGATCTGCATCGTGTTCTTCCCGGTGGTGCTGCTCGAGGGCGCGGCGCGCTTCCTGTTCACCCCGCTGGGCCTGACCGTGGTGCTGGCGATGGCTGCCTCCTACCTGCTGTCGTTCACCCTGGTGCCGGTGTTGTGTCGCATGCTGCTGCCGGGCGAGCTGCGCGCGATCGCCGCCGGCCATGGTGAGGGCCGCATCGACCGGGCGTTTGGCCGCCTGCGCGAAGGGTACGGTCGCCTCCTGACGCAACTGGTGGACAACCGCGGCTTCGTGCTGGCTGCCGCCGGCGTGCTGATCGTGCTGTCGCTGGGCCTGACCCGCGTGATCGGCACCGACTTCTTTCCCAGCGCGGACGTCGGCATCATGAAGCTGCATGTGCGCGCCCCCCCCGGCACGCGCATCGAGGACACGGAAAAGCTGGTGCTCCGCGTCGAGGACGAGATCCGCAAGCTGATTCCCGCCGGGCAACTGCACAGCATCGACGACCTGATCGGCGTGCCGCTGTACTACAACCTCGCCTTCGTGCAGACCGACAACATCAGCGGCATGGATGCGGAAATCTCGATCTCGCTGAATTCGGGGCACCGGCCCACCGCCGACTACATGCGCCTGCTGCGCGGGAAGCTGCCGGATGCCTTCCCGGGCAGTTCGTTCTATTTCCAGACCGCTGACATCGTCAGCCAGGTGTTGAACTTCGGCCTCTCGGCGCCGATCGATGTGCAGGTTTCCGGCATGGACCTGACCAGCAATGCCGCCATCGCCCGGCGCATCCAGGACGAAATTGCGCGCATCCCCGGGGTGATCGACGCGCACATCCCGGAAATGCTCGACTATCCCGCGCTGCGCGTGAACGTCGACCGCCAGTTGGCGGCGCGCCTCGGCTTGTCGCAGCGCGACGTCGCCAACTCCGTGCTGACCTCGTTGTCGTCGAGTTCGATGGTCAGTCCGGTGTTCTACCTCGCCCCAAACGGGGTCAACTACACGGTGGCGGTGCAGACGCCGATGTCGAGCATGGATTCCCTGCAGCGGCTGATGGCTATCCCGTTGAGCGCTGGCAATGTCGGCATGCGCCAGGTCTCGATGTCGGCGACGCCGGCCGCGCTGCCTGGCGCGCCGGTGCAGCGGTTGTCCAACGTCGCCAGCGTGGTGCCGGAGGCTGGCATCCAGTCGATCGACCACTACACCGTGCAGCGCGTGATGGACGTGCAGGCCAACGTGCAGGGCCGCGACCTTGGCGGCGTCGCCAATGACATCCAGGACGTGATCGACCGCGTCCAGCACGCTGGCCTGCCGGCCGGCACCAAAGTCGTGCTGCGCGGGCAGAGCCAGGTGATGAACTCGTCGTTCTCCAGCCTGGCGCTTGGCATCGTGCTGGCGGTGATCCTGGTGTACTGCCTGATGGTGGTGCTGTTCCAGTCCTGGCTGGATCCGCTGATCATCATCCTGGCCGTGCCCGGGGCGCTGGTCGGCATCCTGTGGATGCTGGCGTTGACCGGCACCACGATCAATGTGGAGTCGCTGATGGGGGCGGTGATGTCCGTGGGCATTGCGGTGTCCAACTCGATCCTGGTGGTCAGCTTCGCCAACGACCTGCGCACCAAGCGCGGCTTGTCCGCGGTCGAGGCCGCGATCGAGGCGGGCAAGGTGCGCCTGCGTCCTGTGCTGATGACCGCGATCGCCATGATCATCGGCATGGTGCCGATGGCGCTGGCCCTGGGCGAGGGCGGCGAGCAGAACGCGCCGCTCGGCCGCGCGGTGATCGGCGGGCTGATCGTCGCCACCTTGACCACGCTGTTGGTCGTACCTGCGGCATACGCGGCCTTGCGGCGGAAGCCGCCGATGCTGCATATCCTCGATGAGCGTTTCGAACGCGAAGCGCGTGGCGAAACCGCTGGCGGAGAGCTCTCATGACTACCACGTCCACACATTCGCGCCGCGCCGTACGCGGCTTCAGCATCGTCGTCGTGCTTGTCGCGGCGCTTGCGCTTGGCGCACTCTGGATCAGCCACAACCGACACATCGTCCAGGCCGCCGAGGCCTTGCAGGTGCGGGCGGATGCCGGCCCGGCGGTCGAGGTGGCCGTGGTCCAGGCCGGCGTGCCGACGCACGAGATCAGCCTGCTGGGCGAAGCCCAGCCATACCAGAGCGCGACGCTGTATGCCCAGGTCAGTGGCTACCTGAAGACAGTCAAGGTCGACCGTGGCGACCATGTGCAGCGAGGCCAAGTCCTGGCTGAGATCGCCTCACCGCAGATCGATTCGCAGTATCGCGGCGCCACGGCCACGCTGGACACGGCCAAAACCAGGCTGCGTCGCATCAGCGGCCTGGTGGGCCAGCACTACGTCTCGCAGCAGCAGGTGGACGACGCGCGCGCGGCCGTGGATACCGCGCAAGCCGCCGCCGACGACCTGCACAGCCAGGCCGCCTACGAGACCATCCGGGCGCCGTTCGACGGCACCATCACCGCGCGCTTCGCCGATCCCGGCGCGCTGGTGCAGAACGCCTCGAACAGCCAGACCTCAGCGCTGCCGATCGTCACCGTGACCGACACGCATCGCCTGCGGGTGCGCGTGTACGTCGACCAGCAGGATGCCGGCCAGGTCAAGCCCGGCGACGCGGCAGCCATACTTGGCGCCGCCAGCGGCAAGGTGCTGGCGCACGCCGTGGTCAGCCGCACTGCTGGCCAGCTCGACCCGCAGACGCGCACCATGCTGACCGAGATCGACGTCGACAATGCCGACGACGCCATCGTGCCCGGCAGCTCGGTCAATGCGACCCTGCAACTGGCGGCGGTGCCGCATCCCACGGTGCCGGCCGCGGCCCTGGTCCTGCACGGGCAGGAGACCCTGGTCGCATTGCTGGGCGATGACAACCGGGTGCATTTGACCCCGGTGACCCTGGCCTCGACCGACGGCACCAAGGCGCAGATTGCCGCTGGGGTGCGGCCTGGGCAACGGCTGGTGCTGAACGCGGCCACGCTCGCCGACGGCAGCCTCGTGCGTCCGGACAAGGGCGGCACCACGCCCTGACGCGTGCGCTGGCGCCAGCGCGGCGCACGACGGTAGTCGATCGGCGGTAGTGTCGGGGCAGGCCGGTGAACCTGCGCGGACCACGCCGGGATGTCGGCTGCAGGCTTTCGATGCCGCTTGCAATGGACGTTTAAACGTATTTCCGTCCGTATGCTTGAAAACGCGCCGGTCTGCGTTACACTGGCGCGGTGATGGATTCCTCGCACCACGAATCGCCGTACTCCCGGGCCAAGCCCGGTGTACGGCTGCCCGCGTTCGCCGCTGCGCTGGCGTTGCCGCCACGGTGCCGCGAACGCTGGCCTGCATCCGTGGCCCCGAGCCGGGCCTGCTGTACCGCTGGCTGTCGGGCCGGGTGTACGTCCGGCTGCGCGGCATAGCTGCTGCCGTAGCGGCCACCAAGCGGTCTCCCCGTGTTGCGCGTCCTGCGCATTCTGCCGCGCTACGCGCTGCGGCCCGATGAGGAATAATCATGTTTGTTGATACCGATGCGGCGCCGCGCGCGCGCAAGCCGTTGCCGTGGTGGCTCACTTCGTTCAGCGTGCAGGTCACGGCCGGCCTGGTGCTCGGCGTGGGGGCGGGCGTGCTGGCCGCCCTCCTTGGGTCTGGCCTGGACGGGCGAGCCAACTGGCTGACGCGCGCGCTGGATACCACCGGCCGTGCCTACGTGGAGCTCCTGACCGCGGCCGTCGTGCCGCTGATCAGCACCGCGATCATCTCCAGCATCGCCAACCTGCGCCGGGTGTCGAACGCGGCCCGGCTGGCGGTGCAGACCTTGCTCTGGTTCGCCATCACCGCTTTCATCGCGGTGTTCATCGGCTTGTTGTTGGGCGTCTTGCTGGAACCGGGCAACCATGTGGTGCGCGGCACGCTGCAGGCGGCCGAACCGTCCGTGGTCGGTTCCTGGACCGATTTCCTGGTCGGCCTGATCCCGGCCAACTACCTCGGCCTTGCCTTGTCCAGCCGCGCCAACGCCGCCGGGACGGTGAACTACGCGCTGCACTTCAACGTGCTGCAGGTTATCGTGGTGGCGACCGCGCTCGGCATTGCCGCGCTCAAGGTAGGCGACAAGGCCAAGCCGTTCATCGCCTTGAACGAGTCCCTGCTCAGCATCGTGCAGAAGCTGTTGTGGTGGATCATCCGCCTGGCGCCAGTCGGCACCCTGGCCTTGATCGGGAAGGCCATCGCCACCTATGGGACGCCGACGCTGGCCTCGCTGGTGTGGTTCATTGGCGCCGTCTACCTGGGGTTGGCGTTGGTGCTGTTCGTCGTCTACCCGATCCTGGTGCGGGCGCATGGCCTGTCCATCCGCAAGTACTACTCCGGCGTGTGGCCGGCGGTGCAGCTTGGTTTCGTCAGCCGTTCGTCGATAGGCACCTTGCCACTCACCCAGCAGGTGACCGAACGCAATCTTGGCGTGCCGCGCGCCTATGCGGCGTTTGCCGTGCCCCTGGGCGCCACCACCAAGATGGACGGCTGTGCGGCCATCTACCCGGCGCTGGCCGCGCTGTTCGTGGCGCAGTTCTACGGCATCGGGCTGTCGGCACTGCAATACGCCTTGATCGTGCTGGTGTCGGTGGTGGGCTCGGCGGCCACGGCCGGCATGACCGGGGCCGTGGTCATGTTGACCTTGACCCTGTCCACCCTCGGCCTGCCCTTGCAGGGCGTGGGCTTGCTGCTCGCGATCGACCCGATCCTCGACATGGCCCGCACCGCGGTCAACGTGGCCGGCCAGGCCCTGGTGCCGACTATCGTCTCGCGGCGCGAAGGTATCCTGGACCTTGCCGTCTACAACGCCGACCGGCGTGGCGTGCCGTTCAAAGCCGAGGCTGCGCCCGCGTCATCGACGCTGGCCGTCTCGCCCGCGCTCGAGGTGGCGTGATCACCGTTCGTGGCACGCTGGCGCGACGGCATACGGGATACGGCCCGTATCGCTACGGGCGGTGAAACGAGGCAGGTCTGGCAAGCTGACGCGCCGGCCCGGCAGTGGCTTGTTGTCGGACCAGGTGCGTTCCAGGCGGGGGCCGTGGGTCGGGATCAGTGCGCTACGCCGCCCGCGGCGGGCTCGATCTTGCCGCAGGCAATGGGCAAGGTGACCTGCGCCGGAATCGGCCCCAGCGACGCCACCGTGGACGGTAGCGCGGTGTCGGCCGGCACGCCGTGGATGAACACCACGCGCTTGGAAAGGTCCAGCTTTTGCCCCGGGAAGGCCTTGGCGACTGCCGCGTCCAGCGCCTTCAGCGACACTGTGGCGTGGTAGCTGTAGTCACCCTTGGCATCGGCCTTGGGATAGGTGCCGTGGGCGACGTCCATGGCGGCCGGTTGGCTGTCGAGAGGCACCATGGTGGTGCCCGCGGCCTTTTCGGTCTCAATCAGGTCGACGATGCCGTCCCCGTTGGCGTCGGCAGCGGTCCCCGGGCAACTGGCGGCCATGCCCGTGGTGAAGCCGTGGAAGTGCTGCCAGTGTTCGGTGTCGGGCGGCGCGCCGTGCACCTTGACCTCGATGTTGAGCTTGTCGCCGTTGACGGCGAAATGGGCTACGCCAGCGGTGCTGGTCTTGGTGACGCCAGTGTTCATGGGCTGCAGTTGCGCGGTGAATGACGCATGCCCGGGAGCCGCCGCCAGGCCGGCGGCAGGTGCGGCGAGGGCGAGTGCGCCAGCGACGAGCGCAGGCAGATACGCGTGTTGGATCTTCATGAGACTGTCCTTGGGAGTGACCAAGCCCCATTGTGTGCCGATCCGCCGAGCCCGGCCTGATCGAAATCAGGAGCGGGTGCGTGGCGGGCGGGTCCATGCGTCCCCGCATGTTGCTGGCGTTCCATCCTGACATGCGCAGGCTTGTGGCGCGCGATGGCAGGGCGGCCGCCACACATTGTTCGGGCGCAAAGCCGTCATCGCGCGCCAGGCGCCTGCTCCCGCACTTATTTGATCAGGCGTTCGTCGACGAGCTTGCCGACGACCGCTGGAT
>DATNBK010000213.1:0-3344 GCA_035571995.1 Rhodanobacter sp. | reverse complement strand
CGTTTGCCGCTATTATGCCGATTTCCGCGTTTGGCATTGGCAAAGCGTGCTAGACGGCACGTCTCCGGATGGTGAGCATGTCGCGTATGCATATCGTTGAATTCGTGGACTCGCATACAGGGGGCGAACCGACCCGTGTGGTCGTTTCGGGGTTTCCCGACCTCGGCGGCGGCACGCTTGCCGAACGACTGCAGCGCCTGCGCGCCGGACATGATCAATGGCGCCGGGCCACGGCACGCGAGCCGCGTGGTTCCGACGCCATGGTCGGTGCCTTGCTGCTCGAGTCCGAGGATCCCCAGTGCTGCGCCGGAGTGATCTTTTTCAACAACGTCGGTTACCTGGGCATGTGCGGGCATGGCACGATCGGCCTGGTGCGTACTTTGCAGCACCTGGGCCGCATTGCGCCGGGCAGGCATAGGTTGGACACGCCGGTGGGCAGCATTGGCGTCGAGCTACATGACGATGGTCGCGTCTCGGTCGAGAACGTCGAGAGCTACCGGCACGCCAAGGACGTGGTGCTCGACGTGCCGGACTACGGCAGCGTGCGCGGCGACGTGGCCTGGGGCGGCAACTGGTTCTTTATCACCGCCGGCAGTCCAGTGCCGCTGGACTTTGCCAACGAGCGGGCATTGACCCGCTACACCGAGGCGGTGCGTGCCACCCTGGTGCGGGAAGGCATCACCGGCGCGCAGGGCGCGGAGATCGATCACATCGAGATCAATGGCCCGGCCACCGACGACAACGCGGATGGGCGCAATTTCGTCTTGTGCCCAGGCCTGGCCTATGACCGCTCGCCCTGCGGCACCGGCAGCAGTGCCAAGGTGGCCTGCCTGGCCGCCGACGGCAAGCTGGCGCCTGGCGAGGTCTGGCGACAGGCCGGCATCCTCGGCAGCGTGTTCGAGCTGCGCTACCAGCCGGGCCCCATCGGCGTGCTGCCACGCATCACCGGCAGTGCCTACGTGACTGCCCAGGGCCAGCTCCTGATCGACGAAGCCGATGCGCTGGCCTGGGGCATCGGCGGGACGTGAGCAACTTCGACCTCATCGTGGTCGGTGCCGGCATCGTCGGCGCCGCCTGCGCCGACTACGCGAGCGCACAGGGGCTCAAGGTGGCGATCGTCGAGTCGGGCACGATTGGCGGCGGCACCACGGCTGCCGCCATGGGCCACCTGGTCGCGGTCGACGGGGTGCCGGCCGAAGTGGCGCTGGCGCATTACTCGCTGGGTCTGTGGGAGGCGTTTGCCGACCTGGCGCAAGCGGAATTCAGTCGCTGCGGCACCTTGTGGGTGGCCGGAGACGAGGCCGATAGTGCGCGGATCCCGGACAAGTTGGCGCGCCTCACCGCCGCCGGGGTGCACGCCGAGGCGCTGGATGCCAGGCAACTTTATGCGCTCGAGCCGGCGCTGGTGCCCGGCCTGGGTGGCGGCGTGCTGGTGGCCGGCGAGGCGGTGGTCTACCCACCCGGCGTGGCGCGCCATCTGGTCGATCGTGCGCAGCAACAGGGCGCGAAGCTCTTTCGGCGGCGGGCCGCACTCGCCGACGACGGCGTGACGCTGGATGATACGACCCGCCTGCATGGCCCGGTACTGGTGGCCACCGGCAGCGTGCTGGCCGAGCTGCTGCCTGAGTTGCCGCTGCGCCTGCGCAAGGGCCACCTGGTCATCACGGACCGCTATCCCGGCCTGATCCATCACCAGCTGCTGGAGCTGCACTATGCCGACAGCGCGCACGGCGAAGCCGATGCCAGCGTGGCGTTCAACGTGCAGCCGCGGCCGACGGGGCAATTGCTGATCGGCTCCTCGCGCGAATTCGGCAAGCTGGGAGCGGAGGTGTCCATGCCCATCGTGCGCCGCATGCTGGACCGGGCGCTGCATTTCCTGCCCGCACTGCGCGAGTTGCAGGCGCTGCGCATATGGACCGGCCAGCGCCCGGACAGCATCGATGGCCTGCCGTACATCGGCCGCGTGCCGCAGCGAGTCGACCTGTGGGTTGCCGCCGGCCATGAAGGCCTTGGGGTCACCACCTCGCTGGGCACCGCGCGCCTGCTCGTCGACCAGTTCCTTGGGCGCGTGCCGGCGCTCGATCCGGCCCCTTATGATCCAGCGCGGGTGCTGGCATGACGGCCGGGCGCTTGCATCTCGAGGTCAATGGCCAGCCGGTGGAGGTGGCTGATGGAACCAGCGTGGCCGCCGCGATTGCGCAGCTCGGGGTGCCGTTCCGGCGCTCGGTGAGGGGGCAGTGGCGGGCACCGCTGTGCGGCATGGGTGTCTGCTTCGAGTGCCGGGTGCGCATCGACGGGGTCGCGCAGCAGCGTTCATGCATGTTGCCGGCCCGCGAGGGCATGCAGGTGCACACCGATGACTGAGCGCTACGACGTGCTGGTGGTGGGTGCCGGCCCCGCCGGCTTGGCCGCGGCGCAGGCGGCTGCCAGCCATGGCGCACGCGTCGGCCTGCTCGACGCGCAGCCGCGCGCCGGCGGCCAGGTTTGGCGGCATGACGTGTTGGCCGGCGCACCGCCCCTGGCGCAACGCAGCATCGCTGCGGCGCTCGCGCCCGCTGGCGTGGAGTGGTTGGCGCAGACCCGCGTGGTCCTGGCCGAGGCTGGCGGTTTGCTGGTGGAAGAGCCGCAGCGGGCACGGCGGCTGGAGTATGCCGCCCTGGTCCTGGCTACTGGTGCGCGCGAGCTGTTGTTGCCGTTTCCTGGCTGGACCCTGCCCGGCGTCACTGGTGCCGGCGGCTTGCAGGCCCTGGCCAAGCAGGGCTGGCCGCTGGCTGGCAAGCGCGTGGTGATCGCCGGCAGCGGTCCGTTGCTGTTTGCGGCGGCGGCCACCGCGCACCGCCATGGCGCCAAGGTCTTGGGCATCTACGAGCAGGCCGGGCGCGAGGCGGTGGCGCAATTCGCCATCGGGCTCTGGCGTTGGCCAGGCAAGCTGGCGCAGGCCATGGCATTGCGTACCCAACTGCTGGGCTCGGGTTACCACTGTGGCAGCCTGGTGCGGCGCGCGCTGGGCGTCGATCAGGTCCGGACGGTCGAGATCGAGAACCGGTACGGCCTGCAGCGACTGGATTGCGACCTGGTCGCCGTGGGCTACGGTCTGGTTCCCGACCTGCGCCTGGCGCATATGCTGGGTTGCGCCAGTGAGCCGGAAGGAGCGCATGCCCGGATCTGCGTCGATGGCACGCAAGGCACCAGCGTTTCTGGCGTCTATGCCGCCGGCGAGATCTGCGGCATCGGTGGGCGCGATTGTGCCCGGGTCGAGGGCGCCATGGCGGGCCATGCCGCCGCGGGCGCGCAGGCCGAGGCAGCGCAACTGCAGGGCCGCAAACGGCATGCGCGCGCGTTTG
>DATNBK010000212.1:0-7414 GCA_035571995.1 Rhodanobacter sp. | reverse complement strand
GGTGCCCTCAAACCCATAGAGACGGTACGTGGCCGAGGCTATCGATTCGCCATCCCCCGAACCGACACCGACGAGGAGTAAGCCGGGCGCGACGCGGCGCCCGCTGTCGCTGGCGACGCGGGCGGCGATCGCCACGGGTTTTGTGCTGGCGGGTTTCCTCGGCCTGGTCGGCCTGACGCTGTCCCAGGCCGGCAAGGAGCGCGCCTTGAGCGCGCTGCATGATCGCCTGCAGAATTTCGCGCTGGCCTACATCACCTATACCGACGCGAACCGCTACGGCAAGCTGTTGCCGCCGGACAAGGAGCCCGACCCGAATTTCTCGCGCCCCGGCTCCGGCCTGTATGCAGTGGCGGTGGGTGCGGATGGCTACCACTGGGCCTCGTCCTCGGCGATCGGCCGCGATTTCAGCTTCCTCAAACCATTGCCGCCGGGGCAGAGCCAATTCATCGGTCCGGTTGATACGCGCATGGGGCGCTTGTATTACTTCAGCTACGGCGTCGCCCTGGATGTCGAGGACAAGCCGCCGGTTCGCCTGACCATGATGGTGGCGCAGACTGAGGACCAGTTGGAAGGCCAGAACGCGGTGTTCCGGCGTACGCTGGTGATCTGGCTGTCGATCCTTGGCGTCATGTTGATCGTGCTGCAGCTGCTCTTGCTGCGCTGGAGCCTCACACCGCTACGCCGGGTGGCCAGCGACATGAGCCGGGTCGAGCGTGGTGACAGCGCGCATCTGGACAGCCAGTACCCGTCAGAACTCGTCGGCCTGACCGATCGCATCAACGGCTTCATCGACAGCGAGCGCGAACAGCGCACGCGTTACCGGCACACCCTGGCCGACCTGGCGCATAGCCTGAAGACACCGCTGGCGGTGATGCGTTCGCAAATCGAGTCGGCCGGGGACGCGGAGGACGGGCATTGGCGCTCCGGCATGCTGTCCCAGGTGCGCCGCATGGATGAGCTGGTGGCCTACCAACTGGCGCGGGCGGCTACGTCAGGACGCCAGACTTTCGCCAGCGCGGTGCCGATCGCCGGGCATGCCGAAGACCTGGTGCGCGGCCTGGAGAAGGTATACGCGGCGAAAAACGCCCTGTGTGAATTCGACATCGAGGACGGTGCGGTGTTCTACGGCGAGCAGGGCGACTTGCTCGAGCTGATGGGCAACCTGCTGGACAACGCGTTCAAGTGGACCCGGCACCGCGTCTTGCTGACGGTGAAGACCGAGCCTGCGGTCGGCCACCAGTCGGCTGCCTTGCACCTGAGCGTCGAGGACGACGGCCCGGGGATTGCCGCCGACCAGTTGGAGAAGGTGCTACAACGCGGCGTACGCGGTGACGAACGCGTGCAGGGCCACGGCATTGGCCTGTCGATCGTGCAGGACATCGTTCACGCCTATCACGGCAAGCTGGTGGTTGACCGCTCGCCGGAGTTTGGCGGCGCCCGCTTCAGCGTCACGATCGCCGCCAGCTGAGCGCCTACCCAATTCGTACCCGCGTGGGTACGGGTGCTGCCTACTGGATGGAGCCCGGCAGCAGCGATTGCCAGCCGACGTGGTGCTCGGGTGCGTGGTGCATGGGCACGGCGCCGGGGCTGGGCGTATTGACGCTCCCCGACAGCGCGTTGCCCTGCTCAGAGGTGGAATTGGCCGGGTCACTGTTGTTGTTGGCCTCGGTGGTGTCGGCCGCGGTGCTGATCGTGGTGTGCGTGCTGGTGCCCATGGCTGCATGGGTTGCGGAGCTGCCCATGTCCGGCGCTTCGCCGCTGGTTGCAGCTGCCGCCCCGATGCTGGCAAGGCACAGTACGCAGCCAACAAGGCAATGTGTGGCGTGCATGGCAACCCCAGCCGGCGATGCGTGAAATCGATGTTGTTATCCTCGCAGAAAACGGCGCCCGTTGCCAGGCATGCGCCGGACCGGAGCCTTGGACGCGACGCGCAAGCTAGAATCTGGCGATGAATTGCAGCGTGCCGGCCCCTGACGAACATGCCCCGCCATTGTCGAGCCGGCCAGCCGGGTTGCGTGAGGCCCTGCTGGCGCTGGCACCGGGTCGGGCGCTATCGGTGGCGCAACTTGCCCACGCCTCGGGGCTGCCTCTTGCGATGGTGGCCACAAGCGTCGACGCGCTGCGCGCGGCCGGGCTGCCGGTGCAGTCGCCGCGCGCGGGCTGGTACCGGTTGCCGTGGGCCTTGCAGATGCTCGACGCGGGGCAGATCCGGGCGGCCTTGCCTGCCGCTGCCGCGGCCCGCCTTGGTGCGCTCGAGGTCTGCTTCGAGCTGGATTCCACTTCGACCGAATTGCAGCGCCGCGGCGCCGCAGCGCCCGACCTGGGCTTCTTGCTGGCGGAGAGCCAGTCGGCCGGACGGGGGCGGCGTGGCCGCGGCTGGCTCTCGCCGCCCGGACTGAACCTCCAGATCTCCTGCCTCAAGCGTTTTGCCGGGGGGGTGGGCGGGCTGGCTGGCCTGTCCCTGGTCGTCGGCCTGTCGGTGCTGCGCGGGCTCGAGGCGCTGGGCGTGACCGGCGTCGGCCTGAAATGGCCAAACGACCTGCAGGCGCGCTCGGGCCCCGATGCGGGCGGCAAGCTGGCCGGCATCCTGGTCGAACTGGCGGGCGGGCGGCAAGGACCCGCAACGGCAATCGTCGGCGTGGGCTTGAACCTGCGCTTGACCGCGGCAATGCGCGAGCGCGTTGCCCAGCCGTTGGCCGACCTTGCCGGCCTGTGTGGCGGTCAGCCTCCGGATCGCAACCTGGTGGCGGCGGGCCTGGTCGCGGCCCTGATTGATGGCCTGCGGGAATTCGAGGACGCCGGCTTTGCCGCCTTCCGTGCCGATTACGCGCGCCACGACCTGCTCCTGGGCCAGGCGTTGCGCCTGACCGGCGGAGGACTGGGACCATTCGCCGGCGTGGGCGCCGGCATCGATGCGCGGGGCGCCCTGCAGGTGCGCCTTGCCGACGGCACCACGCGCACGCTGGACAGCGCCGAGATTTCGGTGCGCCGGCCGTGATGCTGCTGCTGGACCTGGGCAACTCGCGCCTGAAGTGGGCTTGCTGCGAGGCATCGGATGCGGCGTGGACGGCAAGCGGCAGCTTGCCATGGTCGGCGCAGTGGGCGCCGGACTTGCGTCAGGCTTGGTCGACATGTGATGCGGCAGTCGCGGTGCTGGCCGCCTCGGTCGTCGATGAGCGGCGCGAGACGCAGGTGGACGCCTTGGTGCACGAATGTTTCCAGCAGGCGGTACGCTGGGTACGCACTCCCGCCAGCGCCTGCGGCGTGCACAGCGCCTACGATGAATCCGGCGCACTGGGCGTCGACCGTTTTCTCAACATGGTGGCGGCTTATGCCGCCGGCCACGCGCCCTGCGTGCTGGCCAGCGCCGGCACGGCGCTCACGCTGGATGCGTTGACCGCCGAGGGGCAGCATCTCGGTGGCCTGATCGCACCCGGTGCACAGCTCATGCGCGATTCGCTGCTGGCTGCCGCCGCGCGGATCCAGCCTGGGGCCGCAGGACCCATCGTCGATGTGGCGCGCAATACGGCCGACGCGGTCAATTCTGGTTGCTGGCAGGCGCTGGCTGCACTGGTGGGGCGTTTTGCCCTGCGCATGCGCGAGCCCCTGGGTGGGGCACCCAGGCTGCTGCTGACCGGTGGTGATGCCGGGCAGCTTTTGCCGCTGCTGGGCTTGCCGGCGCAACTGGCCGAGGATGGTGTCCTGCGCGGCTTGCTGCATTGGGCGGCCAGCGAACACGATGACCTGGCGCAGCGGGCGGTGGCAGGGCCGGACGGGCGGGCGGGGTAGCTGAGCATGCTGGTGCGCTTGCTGTTCGTGTTGCTGGGGCTGGCCAATATTGCGTTGGGGGCCTGGCTTTGGCTGGGGCAGCCTTACCCTGCCAGGGACTCGCTACCGGTAGCTGATCCTGGCGTCCCCGTATTGCAACTCCTGTCCGAATTGCCGTCGGATGCAGACAGCGTGGCTGCGCCCGCAGTCAGCGCCAGCCTGGCGTCGACAGCCACGGATACGTTTGCCGCGGACGCCGGCAATGAGCGCCGCTGCGTCGCTCTGGGTCCCTTCACCACCCCGCAGGACCTCCGCTTGGCACGTCAGGCACTCGAGCCCAAGGTGGAGCGCTCGAGGGTGCGCCAGGAGGAGGTCACCGAGAGCGGGAGCTGGTGGGTCTACCTGCCGCCGGCAACCAACCGGGTCCAGGCGCTGGCGAGTGCCCGCCTGTTGGCCGACCGCCACGTCAGCGATTATTTCGTGGTGAGCAGTGGCGGGCATGCCAACAGCGTATCGCTCGGCTTGTTCAAGGATCCGGACAATGCACGCCGGCGTCGGGACGAGGTGATCGCCGCGGGTTTTCCCGCCAGCATGATCCAGCGTGCCGAGACCGTGCCGGCTTATTGGCTGGACCTGGTGGTGCCGGCTGGCGCCGGCATTGACTGGCGCAGCCCCCTGCTTGCCGACGTGCAGTCGCACAGCACGCCTTGTTTCTGAAGCCCCGGCGGGCCGCGGTGGCAGGCCGGCATGCTGCTAAAATCACGGGTTACGGCCGGCATAGCTCAGTTGGTAGAGCAACTGATTTGTAATCAGTAGGTCCCCAGTTCGAATCCGGGTGCCGGCACCATACGAGCCGTCGGGCGTCGTCGCCATGAACGTCGCGGCGCGCCAGATTACGGACCGAACAGCATGTCGAAGCAAAGCATTGCGTTGATTGGCGTCCCCACAGACATTGGCGCTGCCGACCGCGGCGCGTCCATGGGCCCCGAAGCGCTGCGTGTGGCCGGGCTGGCAGCGCACTTGAAGGCGCGGGGCCTGGAGGTGGTCGATTGCGGCAATCTCCACGGTCCGCTCAATCCCTGGCTGCCGCCGGCGCACGGCTATCGACACCTGGCCGAGGTGCAGGCCTGGAACCAGGCGGTGCATGAAGCCGTGTATCGCGAGCTGGCCGCCGGCAAGCTGACGATCATGCTGGGTGGCGACCATTGCCTGGGCATCGGCTCGATTTCAGCCGTGGCCAGGCATTGCCGGGATCAGGGCAAGCGCCTGCGGGTGCTGTGGCTGGACGCGCACACCGACTTCAATACCGCCGAAGTGACCCCCTCGGGCAATATCCACGGCATGCCCGTGGCCTGCCTGTGCGGCCATGGTCCGGACGGCCTCGTCGGAATAGGTGGGCAGACACCGGCGATCACCGGCGATACGGTGCGCTACGTCGGTATCCGCTCCGTCGACGAAGCCGAGAAGCGCCTGCTGCGTGAAGCGTCCATGACCGTTTACGACATGCGCCGCATCGACGAGATCGGCATGCGCGGGGTGATGCGCGAAGCCCTCGCCGGGCTTGACGAGGACACGCACCTGCACGTGAGCTTCGACGTGGATTTCCTCGACCCCTCGATTGCGCCAGGGGTGGGCACCACGGTGCCCGGCGGCCCGACGTATCGCGAGGCCCAATTGTGCATGGAGATGATTGCCGACACGGGGCGTCTCGCCTCGCTCGACCTGGTCGAGCTCAACCCGGCGTTCGACCGGCACAACGCCACGGCTACGCTGGTGGTGGACCTGGTCGAGTCCCTGTTCGGCAAATCCACGCTGCTGCGCTGATCCGGCGTCGCCCGTCACCCGACCCTTTGCGAGCACCACGCCCATGCGCTTGTTGACCGGCATCACCACTTCCGGCACGCCCCACCTCGGCAATTACGTTGGCGCCATCCGGCCAGCGGTGGCTGCCAGTCGCCGATCGGACGTCGACGCGTTCTATTTCATGGCCGACTACCACGCGCTGATCAAGATCGCGGATGCCGAGCGCATCGAGCGCTCGCGCCTGGAGATTGCTGCGACCTGGCTTGCGGCTGGGCTGGATCCCGAGCGGGTGACGTTCTACCGCCAGTCGGATATCCCCGAGATCCCGCAACTCACCTGGTTCCTCACCTGCATCGCCTCCAAGGGCATGCTCAACCGTGCACACGCCTACAAGGCGGCGGTGGAGCGCAACCTGCAGCAGTCGGAGGAGGCCGATGCCGGTATCACAGCCGGCCTGTACATGTACCCCGTGTTGATGGCGGCCGACATCCTGGCCTTTGATGCCAACCAGGTGCCGGTGGGCCGCGACCAGGTGCAGCACATCGAGATGGCGCGCGACTTGGCGCAGCGTTTCAACCACCAGCATGGGCGGGATTTCTTCGTGCTGCCCGAAGCGCTGATCGAGGAGCAGGTGGCCACCTTGCCCGGCCTCGACGGGCGCAAGATGTCCAAGAGCTACGACAACACGATCCCGCTGTTCGCCGGTGGGGCCAAGGCCACGCGCGAGGCCGTGATGCGCATCGTCACCGACTCGCGCCTGCCTGGCGAATCCAAGGACGCCGACGCCAGCGCCTTGTTCACCATCTACCGGGCGTTTGCCGACGAGGCGGAATCTGCGGTGTTTCGCCAGGCGCTGCATGACGGCCTGGGCTGGGGTGAGGCCAAGCAGGCGCTCGTCACGCGCATCGAGCTCGACCTGGCGCCGCTGCGCGAGCGCTATGCCGCGTTCATGGCGGACCCGGGTGCGATCGAGGAGATCCTGCAACACGGTGCGCAGCGGGCGCGAGCCGTGGCCACGCCGAAGATTGCCGCGCTGCGCGAGGCGCTGGGCCTGCGCACCGGCGTCACGCGCAAGGCACCTGCGCGGCAGGCGGCGCCGACCCCGCAACGCAAGCGGCCGCGCTTGGCCAGTTTCCGCGATGCGGACGGACGCTTCCGTTTCCGCCTGTTCTCCGCTCAGGGCGACGAACTGTTGCTGTCGATCGGCTTCTCCGATCCCAAGGCTGCCGGCGCCGCGCAGCGTCGGCTCAAGGCACAGGCCGCGGCGGCCGTGGTGATCTCGACTCCGTCGCTGGGTTTGACCCTGGAATTGGACGGTGAGCCAGTTGCGCACACTGCGGATTTTCCGGACGCCCCGTCGCGCGACCGCGCGCTGGCAAACTTGCGGGCTACCCTCGAGCAATTGGGCGACGACTGAAACGGGCTCCTCCTCCTCCTTGAAGATGCGGTCGCGTAGTGCGGCTCAATCCACAAGGGACTTCCTACGGTCGGGAGCGCAGCGACGGAGCCGCCGGCCCGGCCCGGGGGGCGGCCGGGTGTTTCTACCGCCGTGCCTTATTGCGGCAGGCCCAGGTCGTCCAGCAACACCTTGAGGAAGCGCGCCGCCTCACCGCCGGTGGCGGCACGGTGGTCGAAGGTGAGGCTGATCGGCAGGCGCCGATGCACTTCGATGCCGCCCATCACCGCCACCACGTCGTGACTTAGCTTGCCGACGCCAACGATGGCCACGCAGGGCGGCACGACGACAACGGTGCCATAGCGCCCGGCGAACATGCCGAAGTTGGAGAGGCTGATGGTGTAGCCGGTCAACTCGCTGGCGGGGATGGAACGATCCTCGACTTGC
>DATNBK010000211.1:0-9901 GCA_035571995.1 Rhodanobacter sp. | reverse complement strand
GCCGACATCGTGGTGGTCGACGAGGCCTCGATGGTGGACCTGGCCCTGCTGCGGGCGCTGCTCGATGCGCTGCCGGCCGCAGCGACGCTGATCCTCGTCGGCGATGCCGACCAACTGACTTCGGTGGGCACCGGCTCGGTGCTGCTCGACCTGGTGGGTGCGCTGGACGCCGACGGTGCGCCCGAACTCGTGCGCCTGCAGCACAGTTTCCGCGCCCATCGGGATTTGGTGACGATCAACCATGCGGTCCTGCAGGGTGACGCTGCCGCATTTGCCGCGGCCTGGCAGGCTGCAGGCGCGGCTGCGATCCGCAGGCAAGTGGCTGGCGTGCACGACCTGCAGCGCGTGCTGGGGGGATGGTGCCGGGAACTGCGGCAGTCGTTGCAGGCCAGCGGCGCCTATGCCGCCGTGCCCGAGGGGCGCGACGACCTGGTGCTGGCTGCGCTCGACGGCTTGCGCCGGCGTCAGCTGCTGTGTGCCTTGCGCGAAGGTCCGTTTGGTGCGGTCGAGGCCAATGCCGCGATTGAACGCGCGCTGCGCGTCGATGCGGAGGATCATGTCGGCACGCCCTGGTATCCAGGACGCGCGGTGTTGATCACCCGCAACGACGCGGCCGCCGGGCTGTTCAACGGCGACCTGGGCCTCTGCCTCCTGGGTACGGACGGCCAATTGCGCGTGTGGTTCGAAGCCGCCACGACGGCAGGCGACGAGGCCGTGGCCAACGGCCAGCGCGGCGTGCGTGCGCTGGCGCCGGGCAACCTGCCGACACACGAGGCGGGGTTTGCGCTCACCATCCACAAGAGCCAGGGCTCCGAATACGACCACGTGGCCTTGCTGCTGCCACCGGAGGCCGACAACCGCATTCTCTCGCGCCAGTTGTTGTACACCGGCGCGTCGCGGGCACGGCGCGTGCTGGAGTTGTGGGCCACTGACGCCGCACTGGAGGCGGCTATTGCCACGCCGGTGCGCCGCGCGGGAGGCCTGCGCCAGCGCCTGCACGACCCGTCTTCCTGACTGCCCGCCACCGCGGGGCGCTGCGTTTGTTGTCGGGGCAAGCCCATGTTCTTGAATCAAGAGCGTTTCGTGCGCCTTCGGCGCCCGAAAGCTTTTGATGAAAAGTGCGGGCACAAGCCGGAGCATGGGCAGGGTTCGCGGGCGGGTGTCGACGGGCGCCGCGGCTATTTGGCGATGGTGAAGGTGCGGGTGTCGACGGGCTTGCCGTCGACGGAGATCTGCACGTCGTACTTGCCCTCGGGCCACAGGTCGGGATTGTGCAACGTGAACGTGGTGGTCGCCGGGCCCTCGCTGGCCAGGCGCTGGGTGACGCTGCTGATCAACTGGCCGGCGCCCTCCAGGTAGCGCCAGCGCGCATTGAGCGCGATGCCGGGGGTTACGCCCGTGCTGGCCACGCTGGCATAAATGGTCTTGTCGTCTGGGGCGAACTGCGTGGTCGGCTTGCGGATATGTTGCGTCTCGTCGACGGCGCTGCCCAGGGTGACGCTGTGGATCTTGAACGCCGAGGCGGCCGCTGGCGGCGCGGCGACGGTGCTGGGTCTGGCGCTGGAACCGACACGTGCAGGCGCTGGCCTGGCGGCAGCGGCCGTCGTGGCAGGTGCGGCGCCCTTGGCCGCCTGCGTCGGCGTCTCTGGGGCGCGCCTGCCGCAGCCCGCGAGCGTGGCGGCCAGCACCAGGCCCAGCAGCATGCACGCCGACTTGCCGCCCAGGCCGGCGACGCGGCCCGGCTTCCGCGCGGTCGGTGTCCTCGGTTTTGTCCGGTGGTCGTCATCCAACATGCGGCGAGGGTAGCGCGCAGGACGTGAACCGTGCCTGCCCCGTGGCCGCCACCAGCGCCTACGCCGCCAGCCGAGGCTGCCTCCGGTTTCGGGCGCCAGATTCGGTACCGGGCATCGTGCGCGGTCATTCAATCGGCAGGTACGCAGCGGTCCCGTGCCCAGGCGCGCAAGGCGGCGACCTGCTCGTGCATCAGCACCGACAGTGGCCGCGTCTGCTGCAATGCCGCGAGCAACGTGGCCTGGTCGACTGGCGTGCCCTTGCCGGCGGCGTCGTACAGCGCGCTGACGATGGTCTGCTCGATCTCCGCGCCGGAGAAACCCTCGCTGGCGGCGGAGAGGGCAGCCAGGTCGAACGCCGCGGGGGCGAGCTTGCGGCGGCCCAGGTGCAGCGCAAAGATTTCCCCGCGCACCCCGGTCCCCGGCAGGTCGACGAAGAAGATCTCGTCGAAGCGGCCCTTGCGCAGCAGCTCAGCCGGCAACTCCTGCACGGCGTTGGCCGTGGCCACGACGAAGACCTTGGCCTTGCGTTCGGCCATCCAGGTCAGCAGGTAACCAAGCACGCGGCGCGATACGCCGCCATCGTCACCGCCGCTGGCCAGGCCCTTCTCGATCTCGTCGATCCACAGCACGCACGGCGCGAGCAGCTCGGTGCTGGCAAGCGCCTCGCGCAGGTTCTTCTCGGTCTCGCCCTGGTACTTGTTGTACAGCGTGCCGAAATCCAGGCGCACCAGCGGGACGCCGAAGCCGCCCGCGATTGCCTTCGCCGCCAGGCTCTTGCCGCAGCCCTGCACGCCCAGCAGCAGCAGGCCGCGCGGCGGATCGAGCGCCGGATCGGGATCGGCGGCAAGGAATACCGCCCGCCGGCGCTGCACCCATTCGCGCACGCGGCTGACGCCGGCGACGTCGGCAAAGCCGGCGGTGGCGTATTCGTAATGCAGCAGGC
Source organism: Rhodanobacter sp. (assembly GCA_035571995.1). Lineage (GTDB taxonomy): Bacteria > Pseudomonadota > Gammaproteobacteria > Xanthomonadales > Rhodanobacteraceae > Rhodanobacter. The sequence goes on along the minus strand of DATNBK010000211.1, from coordinate 7,165 downwards.
CGGAGCGGTTGAGCAGGTTGAACTTCGACTGCAGCAGTGCCGGCAGGTCGGCGCGGTTGAGCGCGCCGTCGTTGTAGATCAGCTTGCGCACGATACGGCGCGCGTCGGGCCGCGACAGGCCGACCAGGTTGCGTACCAGGGTGCGCGCGGTGTCGGTGTCGACGTCCAGCCGCCGACCCTGGTCGTTTTGCCAGGCCAGGGCCTCGCCGCGCAGGATGCCGGCCAGCTCCTTCAGGTCGGGCAGCGCCAGGGGGACGCGCAGGGCGAGCGCTTCCAGCTCGTCGGGCAGTTCCACCTTGGCGCCGACCAGCACGATGGTATGCGCCGAACAGCGCTGGCGCTGCACGATCTCGCGCAATTGGCGCTGGCTCATGGCATAGCGCAGCAAGGTGTGGAAATCGAACAGCAGGTAGATCCCGGGCTCGCTGGTGGCACGGATGGCATCGAGCGTGGTGGTGGCGTCCGGGGCGACGTTCTCGGCCTGGGCGAAATCCAGGCGCTGCAGGCCGTCAGTCAGCGTCCACCGCCAGAGGGGACGCAGCGCCCGCGCGATCACGTGGCGAAAGCAGTCGATCACGCGCTGCTCGTCCACGGTTTCAATCACCAGCAGTGGCGTCGCCGCGCGCACCAGCGTGGTGAGGTCTTCCAGCTCGCTCATCATCCCCCCGCACCGCGTGCGTGTCGACGAAGTGTAGCTGCGCCCGGGCGAATCGCTTGGTATAGGCTCGGGTTCTTCCCCGTCCGTCTCGCCAGGAGAACACATCATGCAGCTACGCAGTGACAATTTTGCCGATGGCCAGGCCATTCCCAGCGAATTCGCGTTCGGCAAGGCAGCTGCGCCGTTCGCGCTGTCGGACAACCGCAGTCCGCACCTGGCGTGGAAGGACGCGCCCGGGGGCACGCGCTCGTTCGTGCTCACCTGCATCGACAAGGACGTGCCCAGCCGCGGCGACGACGTGAACCAGGCTGGCCGCAGCGTGCCGGCCGATCTGCCGCGCGTGGAATTCGTCCATTGGCTGATGGCCAATATTCCGCGCGAGTGTGGCGAGTTGGCGGCCGGCGCCTGCAGCGACGGCATCACCGCACGCGGCAAGCGCTCCCCGGTGGGGCCGCCCGGCAGCGTGCAGGGCGTCAACGACTTCACCGGCTGGTTTGCCGGCGACCCGGACATGGGCGGTACCTACCTCGGCTACGACGGGCCTTGCCCGCCGTGGAACGATGCCTTGCTGCACCATTACCACTTCGTGGTCTCGGCGCTGGACGTCGCGGCCCTGCCGTTGCCACCCGGCTTCGACCGGGCCGCCTTGCGCGCCGCCATGGACGGGCACGTGCTGGCCGAGGCGGAACTGGTCGGTGTCTATAGCCTGAATCCCGCCGTGCGCGGCTGATCGATCGGTATTCGCCATCGTCACCCCGCGGGCCCCGTCAATCCCGCGGCGCGCTTGTCATCCCGCGGAGCAACCCTTCGTCATTCCGGTTTTCGCGGGAATGACGAAGGGCGAGGGTCGCCGGGATCTGGGGGGATCGGGGGAAGACGAACGTGGGGGCCGCGGGAAGGCGGGTCGCCGCAGCGACGGGCAAGGGCGGCGAAAATCATGCCGGGAAGGGGCAGCCTGGTCGAAGCAGCCGTGGCCTCAGCCGCCGTCGGGGAACCACTCGTCGCTGCTGCCGATCGGGGCGCCGGGTGGCACCTCGACACTGCGCGCGTGCTTGGCCGACAACAGCTTGTCGAGCTGGTGCTGGTCGAGCAACTGGCGCGACAGGCTCGCGGCCCAGGCCCGCTCACCGGCGTTGCCCTTGCGCGTGGCGAGCGCGACGGCGACGTCGTGCACGCGCTGGTCAAGCTGCGCGGCGACGCCGGGCGTGGTCTTCGGGTCGTGCGCGACTTGGGCCATGGTGAGCAGCGTGCGGTAGGCAATGCGCTGGGTCAACGCGTCGGGGGTCCGCTCCGGCAACGTGGTAGCCAGCAGGCGGTCGAGCAGCTCAGTGACACTCAGCCCATTCGGGTCGAACGCGTGCTGTGCCTCCACCCGCGCCAGGCGCTGCGGTGCCAGCAAGGCGTCCAGGGTCAGCTCGGCCGCCGTGTCGGTGGCCACGAGCGGGTCGAAGACGTTGCCACCCGAGCCGGTGAAGAGCTCGATCGAAAACTGCCGGTTCTGGCTGCCGTTGCGCGCCGCCGACAGCAAGGGAACAAGCTTGGCCGGCACGCGCAACTGATCAGGGGCCAGCGTGCCGAGCACCGCTGCCAGCGCGGCGCGCTGGGCCTGCGGCGCGACTGCTGCCGAAACCTCGCGGCCGCCGCCGTTGACGGCGTAGGTCATCTCCACGCCGCCGATCGCCTTGGCTGCCGCAACCGTCTGGTAGCGGTGCAGCAGCCAGATCGGCACGAAGCGCCGCTGCAGGTTGGACATCGGTTCGCCCGGTGCCAGCTCGGCCAGGCCAAAGTGGTCGATTGCCTGGCGGCGTACGCCCATCAGGCGCGTGAGTTCGGCGGTGGCATCCGCGCCGTCGTCCCATAGCGATGCCCAGGGCTGCGCGGTGTCGTCTGCGCGCGCATTGTTGTCCGCGATGAAGCGCAGCCCCGAGGCCACGATCGCGGTGGCCTTGGCCCAGGCCGCCTGGTCCGGATCCACGCCGGGCGCCGGCTGGCTGTACAGCCAGTCGACCGTGGCCATGTCCCAGCGGCCGACGCCGCTCGCGTAGGCGTCGCTGAGGTCGATGCGGCCATCGACCAGCTTCACCCGTGGCGGCGGGTAATCCATCACCGAGGCGCGATCCTGCGTGCTCGCCGCGAAGTTGTGGGCGAAGCCGATGGTGTGGCCCACCTCATGCGCACCGAGTTGGCGGATGCGCCCCAGCGCAACCTGCACGGGATCGTTTGGCCCACCCTTGCCGATCTCGGCGGCGCCAACCAGGCCTTCCAATATCTGGATGTCCTGGCGCGCGCGCAGCGAGCCGATCACCACCATGCCCTTGACGATCTCGCCGGTGCGGGGGTCGGTGATCTGCTGCCCGTACGACCAGCCGCGCGTTGCGCGATCCACCCAGTTCACGACGTTGTAGCGCACGTCCATTGGGTCCACGTCCGCCGGCAGCACCTTCACCTGGAATGCGTCGATGTAGCCGGCCGCGTCAAACGCCTTGGCCCACCAGCTGACGCCGTCCACCAGGGCCTGGCGGATCGGTTCGGGGGCATGGCTGTCGATGTAGTAGACGATGGGCTTGCGCACGCGCGAGCGGGCGGCAGTGGGGTCGAGCTTCTCCAGCCGGAAGTGGTTGGCGTAGTCATGCACCACATCGCTGCCGAGTGGCGCGCCGAAGTCCACCACCTGGGTGCCGGAGCCGCCGATGCGTGGGTCAAGCTGGCGCGGCTTGAATCCGGGCGCCGGCAGGCGCACCAGGCTGTGGTGCACGGTGAAGCTGACCTGCTCTGGATCGGGGACGATATTGGCGACTTCAGCACCCGGCGTCTTGGTGATGTAGGTCTGCACCGCGTCCACTTCCATGTTGTCCGGAAACACTTTCACCGAGGCCGGATCCGCCGCGCTCAACTTCGTGTCCAACGCGAAGCCCTTGCCGGCTCCCACCGGGTCGCCGCCGCCGATCTGGTTGCCGTTCTGGTCCAGGGACTTGGCAATGCCCAGCGTATCTGCGGTAAGGAATCCCGACAGGTCGACCACGATCTGCCCATCGGGCAAGGTCGCCGCGATATCGCCCATCCAGACCACGGAAGTTGCGAAATCCGGACTCGGCCGTGCGCCATCGTTGGCGGCGCGGAAGCGCGGATTCTCATACACCGCTGCGATCTTCTTGCCGTAGCGCCGGAAAGCGATCAACTTGGTCCTGCCGATCTTGCCGCGATCGAGGAAGGCCGGCGCCGAACCCAGTCCGGTGCGCAGTGACGTGGCGTAGAGGAAGCGCCCCGAGACGCCGTCGGCGTCCGCGGCGGGCAAGGTCACCAGGATGCGTCCGGCGCGCTGGTCCACATGTACCGGCAGCAGTCCTTCCAGCGCCGTCGTGTGCTGGAAGATGCCCTGCGCCGACTTTGCGGGGGTGGCCGCGGCCTCGCGGGTGTTGGCGGTGATGGCGCACCCCGATAACAGACCGCCGCCGCCAACGGCCATGGCCAGCGCTGAAACAGCGAAAAGCCTGCCGGAAACTCGATACATGCCTGATCTCCCCTGATGATGCAAACTGGCGTCCGCCGCATGGCGCAAGCGCCGAAAATCCTCGTGGCCCGGCGTGCTGCCGAAGCGGGCTGCCCACGAATATACGGGATTTCGGGGCAGGCGTTGATGGCACCAGTCGTTCCACCCCGGTGGCGGTGGCATCGCGGAGGAGGTCACGGGACGCCATTCGTGCAAGGTAGATGGCCCCCGCCGTGGGTCCCGCTCCGGCGCGTGCATGGGGGCGCGGGATCAGCTTCGGTGCTTCCGGGAAGCGCATCGCGTCGGCAAGACTCGTTGGGATATGGATGTCTGGACGTCCAGATGACCAGGCGCATGGCCTGGCGCCGTGTTCTTGACAGCCGAAGACTCCATGCGATAGGTTCGAGGCCAATCAGCAAGGGGATGGTTCGCTGATCTCGTTCAATGCCGACACTTGTCCAGTGGCCTGCGATGAGCCGGGGTGTCGTGTGCGTTGAAAAACCGCAATGACATCGATCGCTTCTGGTTCGTGAACTATGTACAAAAGTTCATGTGACGGGATACCGCCGGGTGCGCCGCAAGGTTTGCAGCCCGGCAACGGCGCCGCAGGACTCGCCATCAACAATCCGCGCAAGCGGGCCGGATCTTCCTTCCAACTGTCAGGACCCTGTCATGAAAATGAATCGCCTTGCCGTCGCCCTCTCGGTGGCCATGCTCAGTTTTGCGCCAGCGTTTGCGGCCGCTCCGGCTGAAAGTGCCGCGGCCACCAAGCCGGCAGCCAGCGCCGCGTTGTCGTCCACGCAACTGGTGCAGAAATTGATGAAGCCGCAGTCGTCACTGACGCGCGGCCGCGTGACGGTCAACGGCAAGGCCATCGACTACCAGGCCGAGGCGGGCACGCTGGTGCTCGATGGCACGGGCGTCAACGAGAGCGTGCCCGAGCTCGCGATCGGTTACGTCGCGTATTTCCGCCAGGGTGCGGCGCCGGCCAGCCGGCCAATCACGTTCATCTACAACGGCGGCCCGGGCTCGGCCACCATGTGGCTGCATATGGGTTCGGTTGGCCCCAAGCGGGTCGTGACCAACGACGACACGCACACGCCGGCCGCGCCGTACCAGATCGTTGAAAACGAGTACAGCCTGCTCGATGCCAGCGACCTCGTGTTCATCGACATGCCTGGGACTGGATTTGGACGGCTGTTGCCGCAGGGCGCCGACGAGAAGGCGCGCGCCGCGAGCCAGAAGGAACTGGCCAAGAAGTATTGGGGTGTCGACCAGGACGCGCAGGCGTTCGCGCGTTTCGTCACCCAGTTCCTGTCCACGCACAACCGCTGGAATTCGCCAAAGTACCTGTTTGGTGAAAGCTACGGCACGCCGCGGTCCGCAGTGCTCGCCAACGCGCTGACGACGCAATACAACGTCGAGCTCAATGGCGTCATCCTGCTGTCCTCGATCCTCAACTTCTCGCTGAGCGTGGACGGTGCGGACAACAACCCGGGCGTGGACCTGCCCTATGTGGTGGGCTTGCCGACCTACGCGGCGACGGCCTGGTATCACAAGAAGCTGCCGAAGTACGCCAATGCCACGGTAGAGCAAGTCGTGGATGACGCGATCAAGTTTGCCCGCGGTGATTTGCAGCAGGCGCTCCTCGCTGGCGGCACCTTGGACCCGGCGCAGAAGCAGGATGTGGCGCAAAAGCTCAGCGACCTGATCGGCTTGCCCGTGCCTTACCTCCTGAAGGCGAACCTGCGGGTGGACGGCGGCATGTTCGAGCAGCAATTGCTGGGCGACACGGACACCACGGCCGGGCGCCTCGACTCACGCTTCACCGGTCCCAGCATGGATCCGCTGGCCAAATCGCGCGGCCACGATCCGCAGTCGGCGGCAATCAGCGGGGCCTACGTCGCCGCGGTGAACAGCTATATGCGCAACGACCTCAAGTTCGGCGACGGTTGGGTGTACCGGCCTTCGGCCCGCGTGGCCCCGAATTTCCGCTGGGATTACGACCGTGTCCCGACGTTCGGCCGGGGTGGCGGTTCGCGCAACATGGCGTTGAACGTGCTGCCTGATCTCGCGCGGGCAATGAAGTACAACTCCAACCTCAAGGTCTTGTTGATGGGGGGCTATTACGACATCGCGACACCGTTCTATACGGCGATCTACGAGCTCGAGCACCTGCCCATCCAGGACTCCCTGCGCAAGAACATCAGCTACAAGATGTATCCGTCGGGACACATGGTCTATGCCCACCTGCCTTCCTTGCAGAAGATGCACGGCGACCTCGCCGAGTTCATCGAGTCAACCAGCCACGCCCCGCGCTGACCGCTTGACGGAAGGGCGGAAGCAACGATCCCCGGCTGTCCGCGCAACGGGACGGCCGGGCAGTTTGCGCCGGCAGTGGCGCCGGCGTGGCCGGAGGACTAGCCTGCGGGCTTCCGCACGGGGTTGGGGGCTTTATGCGCAAGGCATGGAAGTGGCTAGGCCGCCTCGTGGGCGGCGTGGTCGTGCTGTTGCTGGTCGCGCTGGCCACGGCCTATGGGCTCAGCGAACGGCGCATGGCCAAGGTGTATCACGTCGAGGTGCGGGTACCGCCGGTTCCAACTGACGCCACGGCCGTAGGGCGCGGAGCCCATGTCGCCGAGACCCGCGGCTGCATCGACTGCCATGGGCATGATCTTTCTGGCGCCACGTTCATCGACGATCCGGTGTTCGCCCGCTTTTCCGGCACCAACCTGACTCCCGCCGGCCCGGGCGGCCAGCTCACCGACGCGGATCGGGTACGCGCCATCCGCCACGGCGTGGCGCCGGATGGCCGCTCGCTGCTGTTCATGCCGGCGCAGGATTTCAGCGGCCTCAGCGATGCGGACATGGGCGACCTGCTGGCGTACTTGCACAGCGTGCCGGCAGTCCAGCATGTGACGCCGACGAACCGCGTCGGTCCGATTGCCCGCGTGTTGTTCGAGCTCGGCCAGATGCCCCTGTTGCCGGCGGAGATTGTCGACCATGCCGTGGCCGCC
>DATNBK010000210.1:0-3705 GCA_035571995.1 Rhodanobacter sp. | reverse complement strand
GGCCGCCGTGCGTAAATCCGCCAGCAGGCTGGCTGCTTGCCGCTGCGTACCGGGTTTGCGGCGCGCGGCGAAGGTTGGCGGTCAGGCGTTCATGCTGCATGCGCCCATTGTGCCAGCTAGGCGCGCATGCACGTCGGCATGTGGGGCAGCCTGCGCGACGCAAGCCGCCAAGAGGGCAGGCAGCGAGGATCCGTGGACGAGCGTCCATGTGGCAGCGGCGCCTGCACGGCGCCGCTGCCTGAGGCCCAGGGCCTAGCGGTAGTAGTCGCTGATCCGCGTGGCGAATTCCCTGTCGGCAAAGTTCGGCCAGTTGTCCTTGTCGAAACCCGGCGCGTCCTTGAAACGCTCCTTGGGCACGTTCAGGATCAGGCAGTGGTTTGCGGTATCGACGGTGAGCGCGCTCCAGGGGACCGCGAACAGCTTGTCGCCCATGCCCAGCCAGCCACCAAACGACAGGACGGCATAGGCCACGTTGCCGGTGTCGACGTCGATCATCAAGTCCTTGATGTCGCCCAGGTCCTCGTCCGCGGCGTTGCGCACGCTGTCGCCGCTGATGGTGCTGGCCGAGAGCACCAGGCCGCCGGAGCGCTGGTTGGCATGGGGTGGCACCGAGCGGGTTGCGGGATTGACGTTGGTCATGCGGAATTCTCCTGGCGAGCTTGCGCCTGCTGGTAATCGATGATTGCTGAGGCTGCACGGCTGCGCAGCAGAGGCCATGTTTCCACGACAGACGTGATGGTCGAGGGAGCTTATGGTCAAGACGTCACTCATCTGGGTGAAGGTCGCGTCGGGACGTAACGGCGTCGTGGAGATGCCCGGGCCGGACATGGGATTCGCGCCGCGGGCCGGCAGGTGTCAAAATGCCGGACTTTGCCGGCCGCCAGCGTCAGATTGCCATGTTCCGACCGCTCGAACTCTTCATCGGCCTGCGCTACGCGCGCGCAAAGCGGCGCAACCAGTTCATCTCGTTCATCTCCACGGTTTCCATCGTCTGCATTTCCATCAGCGTGATCGCCTTGATCACGGTGATGTCGGTGATGAACGGCTTCGACTACCAGATGCGCACCCGCATCCTGGGCGCCGTTTCCCACGCCACGGTCTCCGGGCTGGGGGACGGCCTGCACGACTGGCGACGCGCGCTGAAGGTGGCCGAGGCCAACCCGCACGTGCTGGGCGCGGCGCCCTACGTGGAAAGCGAGGCCATGCTGCTGGCGCAGCGCTCCGGCGCGGCCATGCTGCGCGGCATCGAGCCGAAGCTTGAGCCCAAGGTGGTGGATATTGCCCAACATATGGTGGCCGGCAAGCTCGACGAGCTGACCCCGGGAAGCTGGAACATCGTGCTTGGCCGCGACCTTGCGCTGAGCCTGGGCGTGAACGTCGGCGACCGGGTGACCGTGGCGGTGCAGGACATCCGCAGTTCGCCGTTCGGCAGCATCCCACGCATGCGTGCGTTCCACGTCGTGGGCTTGTTCGTGCTGGGCATGGAACAGTTCGATTCGGGCCTGGCCCTGGTCAACATGAGCGATGCGGAAAAGCTCAACAGCCTCACCGGCCCGACCGGTATCCGCCTGCGCCTGGATGACCTGTTCAACGCGCGGCCGGTGGCCGTGGAACTGGAGCACCAGCTTGGGCAGGTCTACCAGGTCCAGACCTGGATGGATACCAACGCCAACCTGTTTGCCGCCTTGTCGATGGAGAAGATGGTGATGTTCATCATCCTGTCGCTGATCATCCTGGTGGCCGTGATCAACCTGATTTCCATGCTGATGATGCTGGTCACCGACAAGCAGTCCGACATCGCGATCCTGCGCACGCTGGGGGCGACGCCGCGCAGCATCATGGGCACGTTCATGGTGCAGGGCCTGCTCGTGGGCTTCGTCGGCATCGGCTTTGGCGTTGGCCTGGGTTCGCTGCTGTCGTGGCGCTTGCCGGGCATCATCAAGTGGATCGAGCGCGTGTTCCACGTGACCTTCCTGTCCCCGGACGTCTACTACATCAGCGAGGTGCCAAGCCGCCTCGAGTGGCACGACGTGGGTTGGGTGGCCTTGTTGACGTTCGTGTTCTCGCTGCTGGCGACCTTGTATCCCGCATGGCGCGCTTCGCGCACGCAACCGGCACAGGCGCTGCGCTATGAATGAGCGGCGGGTCGACGACGCGGCCGGCGCCGTGGTGCTGCGCGCCACCAAGGTGGCCAAGACCTATGCCGAGGGTGGCCTGCGCACCGAGGTGCTGACCGATGCCACGTTCAGCCTGCAGCGCCGGCAGTCACTGGCCATCGTCGGCGCCTCGGGCTCGGGCAAGAGCACGCTGCTGCACATCCTCGGCGGACTGGACACGTTGAGTGCCGGCAAGGTCGAGGTCGACGGGCGTGAGCTGTCCAGCCTGTCCGACGCCGAGCGCGGTCGCGTGCGCAACCGCTCGCTGGGGTTCATTTACCAGTTCCACCACCTGTTGCCGGAATTCACCGCGTTGGAGAACGTGTGCATGCCGCTACTGATCCGCGGCACGCGCATTGGCGCCGCGCGTGAGCAGGCGACGGCGCTGCTCGAGCGCGTGGGCCTGGGTGCGCGCCTGGGCCACAAGCCCTCGGAGCTGTCGGGTGGCGAGCGGCAACGCTGCGCGGTCGCCCGTGCCCTGGTGACGCGGCCGGCCTGCGTCCTGGGTGACGAGCCGACCGGCAACCTGGACGAGGCCAACTCCGCCCAGGTCTATGCGCTGATGCTGGAGCTGCAGCAGGAAATCGGCACGAGCTTCGTCATCGTCACCCACGACAAGCACCTGGCCGCACGCATGGACCGCACCCTGGTCCTCCACAACGGCGTCCTCCGCGAAGTGCCCGCCTCCTGACCCCGGGCCGCTTGGCCTTTTGGGCTACTTGGCAGGCTGTCCTGCTGGCTGGTTGGCTGGCTGCCGGCAAGCAAAGAGCAGCAACTCGCGCGCCGAAGACGCACGAAAGCCTTTGATCCAAGAAAAGCGATCGCACACCCGAATGAAGGCAGTGCCCACGAAGGGTGGGCTGGCGGCGGGTGGGGTGGGGTGCCTACGCATCCTTCGTCCTCGGGCGCACGCCGCGCGGGCTAGGCTCGGAGCCGTCCCATCATTGTCGAGTCGCCATGCGACCTGGCCAGCCCCCGGTCACGGCAAGCACAGCGGCGCTGGCGTTGTTGGCTGGCATCCTGGTGGTGCAATGGCTGCCCCGCTTGCCGTCCACGATTGGAACCCTGGCCGGCCTGTCGGTGCTGGCCGCAATCGTTGTGGTGCTGCGACGTTGGCACTGGTTGCTGTTCGCCTTGTTGGGTTTCGGCTGGGCCGTCTACCAAGGCACGTCGGCGATGGATGCGCGCTTGCCGCGCGCACTCGAGGGCCGGGATTTCCAGGTCATCGGCACCGTGGTTGATTTGCCGGACGAACGTCCGGACGCCGCGCATTTTTCCTTTGACGTGGAGCGGGCAAGCCTGGCTGGCCGTACGCTGGCCTTGCGCGGCAAGGTCACGGTCGCCTGGTACGACGCGCGCACGGGGCCTCCACCATGCAGCCGCTGGCGGTTGGTGTTGCGGCTGCGGCGGCCACGCGGCCTGCTCGATCCCGGTGCGGCGGACGGCGAACGCTCCGCGCTGGAACGCGGGGTGCACGCCGTCGGCTATGTGCGCGTAGACCCGGGCAACCGGCAACTTGGGCGGTCATGGTGCGTCGACGGGGTGCGCG
>DATNBK010000209.1:0-10395 GCA_035571995.1 Rhodanobacter sp. | reverse complement strand
TCGCCCGCCGCCACGCGGACGGCCAGCAGATCGACCGGCGCGGGGTTGATGCGCATGCGCAACCGTCCGGCATCCACGCGTACCCGCAAGTCGCGATATCTCACCAGGTACGCCCCCGCCACCGCGGCGGCGGCAACGCCTGCCAACGCGCCGACACCCAGTGCCCAGCGCGCGCCGAAGCGATCGACCACCCAGCCGACCAGCGGCGCACCGAGCGGAGTGCCACCCATCACTACGGCAATCCGCAGCGCCAGCACACGACCGCGCATGGTGCGCTCGGTGGTGAGCTGCATCATCGAGTTGCTGGCGGTCATGAAGGTGAGCGCGGCCAGGCCGACGAAGAACAGCACGGCGGCGAACAGATAAGGGCGGGGCATCACCGCTGCCATCGCGAGGGTGAGGCCGAACGCGGCCGCGGCCCCACCCATCAGCACCATGCCGGGGGACGGCCGACGGGCCGAAAGCAGGGCACCGCACATGGTGCCCGCAGCCATTGCCGAGGTCAGCAGTCCGTATTGACCGGCGTCGCCGTGAAACACGGTCACCGACATAGTCGAGATGAAGATGGCGAAGTTGAAGCCAAAGGTCCCAAGCAGGAACAACATCACCAGCACCGCGATCAAGTCCGGGCGCTGCGCCACATAGCCGAAGCCGGCCAGCAGGCTGCCACGCTCGCGTGCAGGCCGTTCCTCAGTCTGCAGTTCATGCACGCGCAAGCACCACAACGATGCCAGCACCGCAGCGTACGAGCCGGCGTTGATCAGGAACAGCCAGCCCTCGCCCACCACGGCAATCAGCGCGCCCGCCACCGCCGGTCCGACCATGCGTGCGGCGTTGAAGGAGGCGGAGTTCAGCGCCACCGCGTTGGCGAGGTCGTCATCGGCAACCAGGTCCGACACAAACGCCTGCCGCGCGGGCGCGTCGAACGCAGTGACGCAACCCAACGACAGTGCAAAGGCATACACCTGCCAGAGCTGCACCGCACCGAAGACGGTGAGCAGGCCCAGGCCCAGCGCCAGCAGCCCGGCCGCACCCTGGGTGCAAAGCAGCAACTTGCGCCGGTCCAGGTGATCAGCGGCAAAGCCGGACAGCGGCAGCAGGAACAGGGGCGGCCCAAACTGCAGCGCCATCACGGTACCCACCGCCGTCGCGCTGTGCTCGGTGAGCACGGTCAGCACCAGCCAGTCCTGCCCGATACGCTGCATCCAGGTGCCCACGTTGGACACCAGCGCACCACCGGCCCAGAGCCGGTAGTTGTAGCTGCGGAGCGAGTGGAACATGCTGCTCATTGCTTACCTGTAACGCAGCAAGGGCTTCGGCCTGCCCGCACCGGACGGGCCGTTGCCCGGCGTGGGCGTGGGCTCGGCAGCCACCGCCTCCCGCTCGGCCCCGGACAAGCCAGCCTCAGCCCGGCCGTGGTCGCCTCAGTAGTTCCACCACGGCGTGGTCGTGCCCGCCGGCATCTTGCGCAACCCGTGTTCCGCCATTTCCTGCAACCGGTCCGCCGTGGTGCCAGGGCCGCTCCAGCAATGCGGTTTCTGGTCGCCGTACATGAAGTAGCCCTCGTAATGCGGGTTCTGCGTAGTCTTCATCCACGCCTGCAGATCGCGGACGGCGCGGTCCAGGAAGAAGCTGTCCATGTTGCCCACGTAGATGTGGATCTTGTCCACCAGCTTGGGGCCGACGGTGCTCCAGTTGCGCTTGAGGTACTCCAGCAGATCGTAGTTCTCGCGCCAGTAATCGATCACGCTGTGGTCGATCTTGCCGGTGCGCGAATCGACCGCGGGCTTGAAATAGCCGTCGGCGCCAATCGGTCCCCAGGTGGACTGCCAGACATCCTGCTGGCCGGTACCGGAGCGTCCATGCGTGCCGTTGACCAGTTCCATCCAGAAGCGCTGCTGCGCCGTTTGCCGGATCGCGCCGTTCACCTCGCGCGAATTGACCGTCGGGTTCAGCTGCCACGCGCTGTACTGCTTGTAGAACGCGTTTTCGTCCTTGTACATGTCCACCCCCTCCACGTCAGTGAAGGTGACGGGATCGGGGCAGTACGACCACGTGCCGCCAAAGAAGTCCGGGTGGAAGATCTGCAGCGCGAGCGATTCCCAGCCTCCCGTAGACCCGCCCGAAAGCCACCGCGCCCAGGGTTCCTTGATCACGCGATAGCGTTTCTCGATCTCCGGGATCAGCTCGTTCATGATCGCGTCGCCGTAGGGACCGGAGTTGACGCTGTTCACCGCGTACGAGTCGTCAAAGTACGGCGTGGGGTGCTGGAAAGTGACCACCAGCATGCGCGGGAACTTGTCCGACAGCCACGCCTCGTGGAACGCCTTGCCCTCCTCCGCGCGACGGGAACCGGGTTTCGCCTCGAACCCGTACGGCGCATCGAGGCTGAAATGGCCCTGCACGTAGTTCACGGGATAGCGGATGGTCGACGTCTTGTAATCTCGCGGCAACAGCACCGTTGCGCCGAGGTAGATCGGACGCCCCCAGAACTTCGAGAGCGACGGGCTCTTGAACTTGAAGCGCTGGACATACTCGTTGTCGGGCGGCACGACGATAGGCGGTATGACCTGGTCGGCGACCAGCTTGATGACGGTGTTCGACTTCGGATCGATATGGATCTTGCGTGCGGTGCCGTAGATATTGCCCGGCGAGCGCGTCCAGTTCTGCCCTTCCCACTGGTCGTCATGCATCCACAGCACGTGACCATCAGCACGCTTGAATTCCGAGTAGATGTTGACGAACGGTTCCACCCAGTAATCGCCGGGCGGAATGTCGGCCATGTCGAACACCGGCGTGCCGAGGTCCATGCCGCTCACGACAGCCGGTGCGCCGGGGGCGAGCCGCTCGACGTCTTGGCCGAAGAATGGCGTACCGACCCGGCCGACCTGGGTATGCGGGGCGGTCTTGTTGTCCTTGGAAAGGATCACGTACACGCGGCCCGTGAGCGGCTGGTTGCGCACCGAAGTCGGTACCGTGATCTCGAACTTGAGCTGCGCGCGTCCCGAGGGGCCGGGGATGACGACCGATGTCTGGGCGATGGCAAGCGGAGCCGTGAACGCCAGCAACATGGCGGCAAGCACGAGCGTGAAACGGGACGTCATCGGCATGGCAAGCGCTCGAATAGGGGGGGAGGTAAGGCCATCCGCCTGCAACTACTTTCCAGTATCGACGAGCTCGTGGTACAGCTTGTCTGCCGCTTGCTTGTCCTGGAAGTCAGCACCCGACTTCTGCAGCGCCTGGAGAGTCGTTCGCGCACCGACGCGATCGCCCGTGCGGGCTTGGGCGACGGCCAGATGGTATTGGATCGTGGCCACTCCCGGCGCCGCCTTGGCCGCCTTCACCAGGATCGGCAACGCAGTCTGGGATTGGTTATTCGTGATCAGCGCCCACGCATAGGTGTCCGCGACACCAGGCGTCTGCGGCGCCAGTTTGTAAGCACGCTCAGCCGTTGCCAATGCCTTGGGGTCGTGCTGTTCCGTATAAATCCAGGCAAGGTTGTTGAGCGCGCCAACGTTGGTCGGATAAGCCTTCACGACCTGTTCGTACTCGCTGGTAGCCAACGCATTTTGCGTGTGCTCCATGTAGTACTGGGCCAACAGCAGGCGCGTGGCCGCGTCGTCCGGATGCTTGGCCAACCAGTCGCGCAGTACGCCCTCCGGCTCCTTGGCACCGCTCGCGTCCAGGGCCTGGAAACTCTTGATCACCAGCGGTCGTTCGTACGTGGATTTCAGGCCCTGCTGGTAGACCTTGGCTGCCCGGTCCCAGGATTTCTCAGCCATGTACAGGTCGCCTTCGAGCCCGAAACCCGCGGCCTTGGTGGCGGGTTGCTTCTGCAGCGCCTGCGCCAGGGCCACGGCGCCGGGCAGGTCGTGATCCTGCAACTTCATGAACGCACGCAACGTCACGGCGGTGACTTGTCCCGGATCGTTCTTGATGACCTGGTCGAGATTGTCTGCGGCGGCCTTGGTGTCCTTGTTGAGGAGCTGCGCACGCGCCAGATTGATGCGGTACAAGGGCACCTGCGGCGCGAGGTCCGTCGCTTGCCGCAATGGCTTCAGGGCCTCGTCGTGGTGACCGGCGTTGAGTTCCGCCCCGCCCAAGGCGTTGAGCGCTATCGGATTGTTTGGATCGGCAGCCACCAAGTCCTTGGCGGTGCTTATTGCCTCGTCGAATTGACCGCTGTCGCTGTACAGCGCCACCAGACCAACGTACGCAGTGGCGGATTTGGGTGCCGCGCCGATGGCTTGCTTGAACCATTTGACGGCGCCCGCCTTGTCGCCTTGCAAGGTGGAAACCTGACCGAGCACGGTCATCACCGCGGCATTGTGCGGGTCCGCTTTCAATACCGCCTCATAGTGACCGACGGCATCCGCGTAATGTCCTTCGAGCGCATCGAGGCTCCCCAGACTCATGAGTGCGGAGAAATTCTTGGGATCCAGCTTGTAGGCTTCGGAATACTGGACACGTGCCTTGTCCCGCTGGCCCGACGCCACCAGCGTGGTCCCGTACACCAGGTGCGCACCACTGTCATTGGGCTGCTTCTGGACATAGCTGGCTGCGGTCTTGACCGCCTCGTCCAGACGCTTCTCACGCAAGTAGGACATGACCAGCATGGTGTTGCGACGGGCCTCGTCGCTGGGGTTGCCCGCGGGGATGGCTTGCAGGAGGCGAATGGCTTCGGTTGTGTTTCCGCTGGCGATGGCCTTGCCCGCCGGGGCGAACTTCGCATCGAGCGTCCCCCCTGCAGGCGTCGCGGGAGAATCCGCCCCCGGTTCGCCCGCCCCCGTAGCGGCAGCCCGTTGCAACACTGCCGTCAGCTCGGCGTCGGACGGCGTGCCGGACATGGCCGGCCGTAGCGTGTCCAGCGCCTGGCGCGAGCGCCCTTCGCGGTACAACGTCAACGCCAGCAACCGGCGCGCCTGGACGTTTTTCTGATCCACGCCCATGACGTTGCTGAGCGCCATTTCGGCCTGGCCGTAATTGCCTTGAGCGTAGTTGACCGCACCCAGGAGCATCTGCGCCTGGGTATTGTCGGGCGCACCTTTGAGCACTTGCTGAAGCTCGGAAAGCGCGTCGTCCAGGTGCCCTTGCTTGTACAGCACCACGGCGTGCAGGTAATGGGGATACGGCTGCTGCGGCGACATCTTTTCAAGCGTCTGGATATTGGTCAGGGCCTTGTCCAGGTGGTTCTGTTGCACCTGCGCATCGACCAGCTTGGCAAGGGTGTAAAAACGCTCCTGTGGCAGCCAGTCGGGATTCTTGAAGTCCAGCACCTTCTGGAAGGCCGCCTCGGCACCGGCGAAGTCCCCGCTGCCAAAAGCCTGATCGCCTTTGGCCATCCAGGCCTGCGGATTTTCCGGCGCGGCGGCCAATGCCTGTTGCACGTAATTGGCCGCCGCATCCGCATCACCGGCAGCGCTCGCCAGCTTGGCCAGCCCGACCAGCGCGAGCGGATCCTTGGGATCCAGCTTCAATGCCGCCTGATACGACTGCTTCGCCTGCTCCAGTTGTTTCAGGCCGACGTACGCGTCACCGCGCAACACCTCGACGTGCGCCATGGCCTTGGGCTCGAAGTGCAGGTCGGCGGGCAAGGCCTTGAGCGCTTTGTCGTATTGCTGGGTCACCAGCAACGTCCGCGCCATGGGGATCGCCCAACGTGCTGGCGGTACGCCGTTCGCCTGGGCTTTTTGCAGATCGTTCAGCGCATCCGCCGGGTCGCCAAGCATCAGCGACGCGTGGCCGAGCAGCAACCATGCATCGCCGTTCTTGTCGTCGCGCTGCAGGATTTTCTTGGCCTCGATGTAGGCCGCGCGGTATTGCCCACTCGCCTGGTATTTGAGTCCTGCATCCAGGCCACCACGCCCGCCGAACAGGCCGCATCCGCCCAGCGACAGGCAGACGCATAGCAACGCAAACCCGTGACCGGCATTCCCCACGTTCAACTTGATCAGGCGCACATTCCTACCCCTCGGTTTAGCTGGTGGCGCGCGTGGAATCAGTGTGCATCGAAGGTTTCTTCAAACCGTACTTGTCCAGGAGATCATAGAGGGTCGGCCGGCTGATGCCGAGCAGGTCCGCCACCCGTGTAAGGTTGCCCGATACCTGGGTCATGGCACTCTCGATGGCACGCTTCTCAGCCGCCGCCCGTACTTCGTGCAGGCTCAGGGTGCCACCGCCAATCGGGCCAAGATGCAACTCCTCGAGCCCGATCTGCTTGCGATCCGCCATGATGACCGCACTGTTGACGACGTTCTCGAGCTCGCGCACGTTGCCACGCCATGGATACGCCTCGATCGCCTTGAGCGCCTTGTCCGTAAAACCGCGGATATGGCGCCCGTGGCGACTGGCGGCCTGTTCCAGGAAATGCCTGGCGAGGAGCACCGCATCGCCACTGCGGTCACGCACCGGCGGGACAACGATACTCACTTCGCTGACGCGGTAGAACAAATCCTCACGGAAGCGCCCCTCACGGATCAGCGCCTGCAAATCCTGATGGGTGGCACAGATGATACGCACGTCCACCGGGATCGTTTCGCGCCCACCGACGCGCTCCACCACGCGCTCTTCAAAGAAACGCAGCAGCTTGGCTTGCAGCGCGACGGGCATGTCCCCGATCTCATCGAGAAGCAAGCTGCCATTGGAAGCCAGTTCGATCTTGCCCTTGGTCTGCTTGTAGGCGCCGGTATAGGCGCCCTTCTCGTAGCCGAACAACTCGGCTTCCAGCAGCGATTCGGGAATGGCCGCGCAATTGATTGCCACAAATGGTCCGTCGCGCCGCGCACTCAGGCGATGCACGGCGCGCGCCAACAACTCCTTGCCTGTACCGGTCTCGCCGAGCAGGAGGACCGTGGCGTTCGAAGGGCTTACCTTTTCCACCAGCCGGCAGGTGGCGCGCATCACTTCGCTGCTGCCGATGATGCCCTCGAGCGGGGCGGCCGCCTGGCTCTTGAGCGCCCGGTTCTCAGCCTCCAGTTCGTGCACCCGGAACGCACGCTCCACGATCAATCGCAAAACCGCGAGATCCAGGGGCTTGGAGCAAAAATCGTAGGCGCCGCAGCCGATCGACTTGACGGCGTTGTCGCGGTCGCCGTTTCCCGTGACCACGATGACCTTGGTGTACGGTGCCTGTTGCAGGATATTCGTGATCGTGGCAAAGCCCTCCGCGGTACCAGCCGCGTCCGGGGGCAAGCCGAGATCCTGCAACACCACCGCGGGCTCGTGGCGGCGCAGCAGGTCGAGCGCCGTGGCTTGGTCTCCAGCGAAGACCACATCGTAGTCGTCGAAGCTCCAGCGCAACTGGTTCTGCAGGCCAACGTCGTCCTCGACGATCAAAAGGTGCCGCTGCGGCTCGCTCATGACGCGACCCTCGGCTCGCTGGCTCTCGGCACATCGCCGGCCGGATCGGTCAGCGGCAGGCGGATGGCGAATACGGTGCCCTGGCCAGGCGTGCTGCTGACGTTGATCGCTCCACCCATCGAGCGCACGTATTCACGGGCCTGGTAGGCCCCGATACCCATGCCCTTGCTGGACTTGGTGGTGAAAAACGGCTTGAACAGTCGGTTGCGAATAAATTCCTCATCCATGCCCGCTCCGTCGTCCTCGATCTCGATTGCCACGCTGCCCGCTGCCCGCGTCGCCCTGAGCGTAACACGGCCGCCAGCCTGCGCAGCGTCCTGGGCATTGCGGATCACATGCCCCAACACGGTGGCAAGCTGTTCGGCGTCCGCCCGTACCCACAGGTCCTCCGCGGCCGGTTGATACTCCGGCTTTGGCGACTGCGCCAGGCACTCGCCCAGTGCCTTGTCGATCACCGTCGCAAGCCGCACGTTGCCGCGCACGCCGGTCGCCGTGTCGCCACGCAATTGTTCGAGCAGTCGCGAGATGCGCCGTACCGAATTCGCCACGGTCGTGAGCATGTCTTCCACGAACGCCGGATTGTGCTTGTGGCGTTCGGCGTTCTGCAGCAGCAACGATTGCTGGGCGGCGACATTCTTCAGGTCATGCATCAGGAACGCGGTGAGCCGGTTGAAACCCTCGAACTGGCGCGTCTCGGCCAGGCGTTGCGCGTCAGCCGCCTGGGCCAAGGTGCTGGCCACCTGGCTGCCAGCGACCCGCAACAAGTCGATATCCTCCCAATCGAACGTACGGCGAGCGCGGGCCTGCGCCAGCACCACGAAGCCAACGAGGCGGTCCCCCAGCAGCAGCGGCGCCACCAGCCAGGCATGCGGCAGGCCGGTCAACTCGGGCGGCGCGCGCAACCGCTCATCACCGAGCGGAGGTGGCTGGCTCAAGTCGTAAATCCAGCCCCGCTTGCGCATGAACTCCAAAGCCGGTGAGCCCGCTGGAAGCCTCAGGCCAGCCGGCGCCGGCATGTTCAACCGCGCTTCCGGTGCGAATTCATCGGTGTCGCCGCGCATGAACAATATGCCCGCAGGACTGTCGGTGGTCTGCGCCATCGCGCGCAGCGCACGCAGCGGCAGTTCCGTCTCGCTGGCCGACAACGTCGCGGTCAGCCGCAGCCATTCCTCGCGATAGTCGTGGCGAAAACTGAAGAAGTTCTTGTGCAGGAATACGCGCAGACGTGAGCGCGCCTGTCCTGAGCCTGCAACCAGGACCAGGCCCAGCAACGCAAAACAGATGATCGTGATACCCCCGACGCGACCCCAGTCACCTCCATACATGCGCACGTAGTAGCCGCCGACTGCCGTGGCGATGATATAGAACGCCACCACCAGCAGGCTCGTGGAATAAAACACCGCACGCCGCGAGACCCCGACCGGCAATGACCACCCTGGGTTCCGCGCCGCCGCCACCAGCAGCAGCGGCACCAGCAACGCGTCGACGAAGCCACGCGCCGCCCAGGCACTCAAATTGAACTGTCGGTACAGCACCGCGTAGGAATACAAATAGATGTCGTAGGCGAACATCAGGCCAAGCGCGATGACCAGGAATTTGAGTGCCCACCGCTGGTCCGGGTCCACGTTGCGGTAGATTTGTTCGAGAAACATCACGCCGACGAGGGCGAGGATCAGCGTTCCGATCAAGGGTATGCCGATGCTGGAAGGCAGGATGCCGACCGGCAGCAAGCCGAGACCCGGGATGAGGCAATACAGCGCAAGCACGGCCCAGAGCCCGTGCGCCACGATACGCAAACCGCGCAGCAGTCCAGACGAAGGCCAGGTGCCAAACAAGGCACTCAAAAAAACGAGCCACGCGCCATAGCGCAACACGTCGGCCAGCAACACCCAGTTGACCGGCATGCTGCCCCGCCACTCGGCGTACGCCAGAAACGCGCCCCAAGCGGCGGACACCGCCGTAGCCAGCAGCAAGAGGGTGCCGGTACGCTGACCGCGCCAACTGACCGCCAGCAAGACCGTGCCCACCAGGAACGCGGCGGCGGCAATCAAATAGCTGGCAATGACGATGCTATGCATCATTGGACGGTCCCCTGGGCACAGCCATGGTCTGCGCTAACCGTATGGGTGCATGCCCACGGGCTCAGGCGTTGCCCAGCGCATGCTCGCCAAAGGTCTGGGCCACCGCGGGTTCCCCGGCGTTGCCGGGCGACGCGCCCAGCAGGCGACGGTGAATATCCGCCGCCACGCGCGCCGCGGTACGGCCATCCCAAAGCTCCGGCTTGCGTCCATGCGTCCAGTGGCCGGCAAGGATGTCGTCCACCACCGGCACCAGCTCGCCGGCAGCCACCAGCCGGTTGGTTCCTTCCGTGATCGTGATCGGGCGTTCGGTCGTGGTGCGCACCGTCAAACACGGTATGTCCAGATACGTGGTCTCCTCCTGGATACCCCCCGAATCGGTAATGGTCAGGCGGGCACCGCACACCACATTCATGAAATCCACGTAACCGAGCGGCTCGACGACTTGGAGGCCAGGCGCTTCGGTCAATTTCGACCACAAGCCAAAGGTTTGCAGGTTCTTGCGCGTACGTGGGTGCACCGGGAACACCAGTGGCAACCTGGCCGCGATCCTGGTCAACTGGTCGACCAGCGCGGTGAGCGGCGCCGTCGCATCCACGTTGGACGGACGATGCAGCGTCACCACGCCGTATTCGCGCCCGTCCAGGCCAAGCTTGTGCCGTTCGCCGCTGGCTTCGATACGCTCGCGCATGAGTTCGTAGGAATCGATCATGATGTTGCCGACCCGGGTGATCTTCTCCGGCGGCACGCCTTCGGCGGCGAGATTTTCGTCGCCATCCGGTGACGGCGTCCACAGGATGTCCGCAATCACATCGGTCACCAACCGGTTGATCTCCTCCGGCATGCGGCGGTCGCGGCTGCGCAAGCCCGCCTCGAGATGCGCCACCGGCACATGCAGTTTCGAGGCGACGAGGGCACAGGCAACTGTCGAATTGACATCCCCGACCACCACGACCAG
>DATNBK010000208.1:0-4921 GCA_035571995.1 Rhodanobacter sp. | reverse complement strand
CGGCCCCGGCGGTGCGCCGAAGTAGCGCGCGATCATCGCCGCCATGCCGGTCAGCGGTGGCGGTGCCAGCGCCTTCACTTGCGCCTTCAGCGCATCAACGTCCTTGCCTTGCAGCTTGTCCAGTGACGCCAGCAGCGCCCGCGCCTGCAGGAACTCCGCATGCGCCGATTGCGTGGCTGCATACATCTGCCGGGTCAGCGTCGACAGCGCGGCAAGCGCCGCCGGCGGGGTTTGCACCCGCGGATCCATGCGCAGGTCCAGCGGCTGCGTGTAGGTCTTGCCGCCCACGGTCAGCCGCACCGTGTACTCGCCCGGCGCCGCCCACGGCGCATTGGCCTTGGGATAGGTGCGATGCGGTACCGCGCGGTTCTCGTCGTCGCTGGCGCGCTCGTCGATGATCGGGTTGTAGCGCAGGTCCCAGCTCATGCGGTGCAGCCCCGCCTGCGTCGAAATCACCGTCGGTGGCGCCGCCCAGTACAACGGCACCCCGCAATCCGGCGCGCTCGGCGTGTCCTGGCAGACCTTGTTGTACGCCACCGGGTTGAGCGCCGGCTCCGGGTTGCGTACCGGGTCGGTGCTGGCATACGAGCGGATCACCTGCCCCGCCCCGTCCAGGATGTCCAGCTTCACCGGGCCGGACACATTGGCGGGCAGGAAGTAGTCGAGGATGCCGCCGGGAGGCGGATTGTCCCCGTGCGGCACTTCCGGCGGCCACGGTGTCGGATCGTTCATGGCAAAGCGCACGCGCACCGCCGTCACCGGCTTGTACAGGTAGGCCTCCTTGGCGGCGCGGGCCGCTTCCATCTGCGCGTTCTGCCGCAATGGCGTCACGTCGTCGAGGATGTAGAAGCCGCGGCCATGCGTGGCGGCCACCAGGTCCGAACACAGGCAGGAATCATCGTCCTTGACCTGCAGGTCGCGCACGGAGATTGCCGGCATGTCCAGCTTGAGCGACTGCCACTTGTCGCCATCGTTGAAGGACACCCAAACCTGCGCGTCGGTGCCGGCATACAACAGGCCCTTGGTTCGCGGGTCCTCACGAATGGTGTTGGTGACCGCGCCCGGCGCGATGCCGTTGTCGATCTCGGTCCAGGTCTTGCCGCCGTCGTGGGTGCGCCACAAGTGCGGATTCATGTCATCGAGGCGCATCGTGTTGACCGCCGCGTACGCCGTCTGCTTGTCGAAATGCCCGGCATCGATGTTGAACACGCGTGACCACGCCTTGATCTGCGGGGGCGTGACATTCGTCCAGCTCTTGCCGCCATCCATCGTGACCTGGATGTTGCCGTCTTCGGTTCCGGCCCAGATGACGTTGACATCCAGTGGCGAGGGCGAGATTGCGGTGAGCGCGCCCTGGCGGGTGTTTTTCACTTCGCTCGCGTACTTGCCCACGTTGGGTGGCGTGGTCCAGGTCTTGCGCGACAGGTCCGGGCTGATGCGGGTCCAGGT
Organism: Rhodanobacter sp.; assembly: GCA_035571995.1. Classification (GTDB taxonomy): domain Bacteria; phylum Pseudomonadota; class Gammaproteobacteria; order Xanthomonadales; family Rhodanobacteraceae; genus Rhodanobacter. The sequence continues at coordinate 3,472 of DATNBK010000208.1, read as the reverse complement.
GTGCGCCTGGTCCATGCTTTTCCACACGGCGTTGGAACCGTAATAGAGGATGTTGTGGTCAACCGGCGACCACTCCAGCGGCATGGTGCGCACGTTGCGGTTGAATGCCTCGCCGGTCTTCGGATCCTTGGCCTTCGTGTCCGGGCCCACATAGGTCGTCTGGCCGGTCTTGAAGTTGTACAGCGAGATGTTGCTGCGCATGCTGCCAAAGACCAGGTCCGGATCCTTCGGATCGGACGACGCCATGCCGTATTCCTGGATGTTGACCGGGCGCCAGTCGCGGAACGTGATCATGCCGTCGTTCGAGCGGCTGTCGACGCAAGCCGAGCCCGAATCCTGCTGGCCGCCGCAAACCTTGTACGGGAACGAGTTGTCCGTCGAGGCGTGGTACATCGCCGCCGTCGGCTGCGTATACCAGTTGCTCCACGAATCGCCACGGTTGCTCGAGACCACGCCGCCCTGGTCCGCCACGACGACGATGACGTTGGGATGCTTCGGGTTGATCCAGAGCTTCTGGTAGTCGTCGCCGCCCGGCGAGCCGCGCACGGCCGTCCAGGTCGCGCCGCCGTCCTCGCTGCGCCAGAACACCCGCGACGCCACGTAGATGATGTTCGCGTTCTGCGGATCGATGGCCAGGGTCGGCAGGTCACCACCGCCGATACGCTCCAGCGGGCGGCTGTCGGTCTGCTTGGGCCGCGATGCCGCCGGCACGCTTGGGTCGTTGATTGCCAGGTGCCAGCTCGCGCCGCCGTCATTGGAACGGAACAGGTCGACTTCGCCGGTCGTGCTCTTCGGCTTGGCTGCCGTCGCGTGGGCCACCATGGCGTAGAGCAGGTTGGAATTGTCCGGTGCCATGGCCAGGTTCGCCTGGATCAACGACGGCAGGCCATTGGTCAGGTGCTTCCACGTGGTGCCACCATCGGTGGACTTGAAGATGCCGTTGCCGGCGCCACCGAATTCGGTCGACTCGCTGTAACCCTGCTGCTGCTGCCACAGTCCCGCGTAGACGATATTGGGATTGCGCGGATCGATGATGACGTCGTTGCCGCTGGTGTATTCGTCCTTGTACAACACCTTCTGGAATGTCTTGCCGCCGTCGGTGGAACGGAAGATGCCGCGCTCAGCGTTCGGCCCATAGGGATGGCCGAGCGCCGCCACGAACAGGCGGTCGGGGTTGCCTGGATCCACGGCGATGGCGGCAATCATCTGGCTGTCGCGCAACCCGAGGTGCGTCCAGGTCTTGCCAGCGTCGGTCGACTTGTACATGCCGTCGCCCGTGGCCAGGTCCGGGCGGATGATGCCCGCGCCGGTGCCCACGTAGATGATGTTGGGGTCCGACGGCGCTACCGCGATCGCGCCGATCGAGCCGGTGTCCTGGCCGTCGAACAGCGGTTGCCAATTGGAGCCGTAATCCGTCGAGCGCCACACGCCGCCGTTGTCGAAGCCGATATAGGCGACGTTGGGCTGGTCGGCCACGCCGGATACGGCGCGCGCCCGGCCACCGCGCGTGGGACCGATCATGCGCCAGTGCATGGCCGAATAGAAGTTGCCCGCGTCGGTCGAAGCCACCGGATAAAAACCGGGTGGCGGGATCGGCGTTTGGGCAGCAGCCGCCACGGCCGTGAGGCCCATGGCAAGCAGGCCGGCCATGGCGTAACCGTAAAGCGCTTTGGACCTCATGACCGTATCCCCTGTGGCGCGCCAGATATTTGGACGGGCGAACATAACATAGGGGGCAAACTCCCTTCCACGTGCCAGAGGTACCGGGTGGCGACGTCGCGCCCGCGCTCGCCGGTGTCCCGGAACAACGCGGGGATGCGCTTGGCTTCTGAACCCGGCTGCGCCTGCCTGGTCGCAGCCCGATCCGCTACAATACCGGGTTCCCGCGGCCGCGCCAGACGCTATTCCCCGCATGATCGCATTGGACGGGCGCAGCGCCCTTTCCCCATTCCGCCTGGAACGCTTGAACCAACGCCTGGAAGCGCTGCACCACGGTGCGCAGGCGCAGGCGGCATGGGCGGTGTATTTCCTCGACACCAGCACCTTGCCCTCGCCCGGTCCCTATGCGCGCCTGCTGCAACTGCTGGCCGCCAAGGACGGGACACCGGCACCGGCCACGCTCTGGGTCGTGCCACGGCTGGGCACCATTTCGCCATGGTCGAGCAAGGCCACGGAAATCCTGCGTCACGCCGGGCTGGATTTCGGGCGCGTGGAGCGCGGCCTGGCCTGGCAACTGCTGGGCTGGAACGGACGCGACCCGGCCGAACGGGCCATGGTCGCCGCCATGCTGCACGATGCCATGACCCAGTCGGTGCTCGAGCACATCGGGCAAGCCGAGGACTTGTTCCGCGCCGGCAATCCCGGCCCGCTCGCGCACATCGCGCTGGGCGGCGATCCCCACGCCGCCCTGGCGCAGGCCAACCGGCACCTGGGGCTGGCGCTGGCCGGGGACGAGATCGATTACCTGGTCGCGCGCTACGCCGAACTGGGCCGCGACCCCACGGACGCGGAGCTGTTCATGTTCGCACAGGCGAACTCCGAACACTGCCGGCACAAAGTCTTCAATGCCAGTTGGACGCTCGACGGCGTGAATCAGGACCAGACCCTGTTCGGCATGATCAAGCACACGCACCGCGTGACGCCGGCGCATACGCTCTCGGCGTACTCCGACAATGCCGCGGTGATCGAGGGCAAGGACGGGCAGCGCTTTTTTGCCGACCCGGAAGACGGGGTCTGGCGCCGGCATGCCGAGCGCATCGACTTCGCCATCAAGGTGGAAACCCACAACCATCCCACGGCAATCGCACCGTGGCCGGGCGCAGCCACGGGTGCCGGCGGCGAGATCCGCGACGAGGGCGCCACCGGCCGCGGCGGCAAGCCGAAGGCTGGCCTGACCGGATTTTCCGTGTCCGACCTGCGTATCCCCGGGCATGCACAGCCCTGGGAGGTCTCCCGCCCCCTGCCGCCCCGGGTGGCCAGCGCGTTCGAGATCATGCGCGACGGCCCGCTCGGCGCAGCCGCGTTCAACAACGAGTTTGGCCGTCCGTGCCTGGGCGGCTATTTCCGCAGCTTCGAGCTGGAGACCGGCGAGGCCGGCCTGCGCCGCGGCTACGACAAACCCATCATGCTGGCCGGGGGCCTGGCGAACCTGCGCCCAGGCCTGGTGCTGAAGCACAAGCTGCAGCCGGGCGACGCCGTGATCGTGCTCGGCGGTCCAGCCATGCTGATCGGACTGGGCGGCGGCGCCAGCTCGTCGGTGGGCTCGGGCGCCTCCACGGCCGAACTGGATTTCGCCTCGGTGCAGCGTGACAACGCCGAGATGCAGCGGCGTTGCCAGCAGGTCATCGACGCCTGCTGCGCGCTCGGCGAGGACACGCCAATCGTCAGCATCCACGATGTCGGCGCCGGCGGCTTGTCCAACGCCATCCCCGAACTGCTCAACGATGCCGGCGTGGGCGGCCAGATCGACCTG
>DATNBK010000207.1:0-17698 GCA_035571995.1 Rhodanobacter sp. | reverse complement strand
GATGCTCGTCGAAGCCCTTGGGGACCAGCACGTGGCCGGTGATGTACATGTCGCGGCCCCAGAACTTGGACAGCTTCTCGCTGCGGAATTTGAAGTGGCGGATGTACTTGGTGTCCGCCACCGGGGTGATCGGCGGATTGACCTTGTCCAGCGTGACGTTGATCTCGCCGGCCTTGGCCGGATCGAAATCGATCTGTTTGGGCGTGCTCACCAGATTGCCCGGCTCCAGCCGCCAGTTCTGGCCTGCGCCGCGCGCGGCCGGCAGCTTCACCGTCTTGCCGTTGCCCAAGTGAAAGGTGTCGTAGCGGTGCAGCACCGCCTGCACGTAGTAGCGCCCTGCGGGGACCTGCTTCAGGTCTTCCTTCGGAAAGCCGAACGTGCCGGTGTCGATGACCGCGCTTTGCCCGGCCTTGAGGCCATCGATAGTGACGCCGAAGATCTGCGCAGCTTTCACTCCCGACTGCACCTGGTTGCGTGGCTCGGTGCTGCCATCGGGCGTGATGATCAGGATCACCCGGCCGTCGAACGGGCCCTGGGCGGTATTGGGGGGAATGGTGACGCGGAAGTTTTCGGCTGCGGCCGACGTGGCCAGCAGGGCCAGGCCGGCGGTGGCCATGGCGAGTAGGGTCTTGCGCATGATGGGTGGCTCTCCGTGGGTCGGACGAGGGGTCACTGTCCGGAAGGAATCAGTGTGAATTCGGTCTGCCGGCCGTCCAGGAAGGTGACCTTCTTGCCATCGAAATAGGCATCCTCTTCCTGGCGGAATTCGACTTTCTGGTTGTCCCATTCGGGAACGTTCTTGTAGGCCAGGAGCTCGATCGACCAGGTGGTATTGGCGTGCACCGGATACTCGCCGTGCGCGTCGCCCTTCTGGTTGTCCCACATGCCGATCGACGATCCCGCGGCATGGCCGTGGAAGCCGAGCGGGTGCGAATAGATCGATGGCTCGAGCCCGTTGTCCTTGGCCTTCTTGAGTGCGGCGGCGAGGATCGAGTTGCCGCTGGCATTCGCCTTGAACGAGGAGAGCAGCGCGTCCTGTACGCCGTTGACCGCCTTCAGGCCCGCCTTGAGCCCCGCCGGGGCGTCCTTTTCGCCCGGCTTCAGCACGTAGGCGTGGTGCTGGGTGTCGGTGTTGAGGCGCAGATAGGTGATGCCAAAGTCGGTCCACAGCAGGTCGCCCGGCTGGATCACGGTATCGCCTTCCAGGTTGCCCTTGGTGCCCTTGCGCTGGATTCCGATGGACGGCTGGAACCAGGTGGCGATGCCGAGGTTGGCCATGCGCTGGCGGTAGTACCAGACCACGTCGTCGGTCGTGGTCTTGCCTGGGGTGATCACCTTGGGCGAGAACGCCTCGGCGATGAGGGCATGGGCGATGCGCACGATGCCCGGGTAAATCTTGAGCTCGGCAGGCGTACGTGTTTCCAGCCAGCCAATGGCCAAGGGTTCGCCCGAGACGACGCGCGAGCGGTACTTCTCGGGTAGCGCCGCCATCATCTCCTTGTACTGGCTGAGGGTCATGCCGTCAGCAAACGCGAACATGTCCGAGGTGTTGATCGCGATGTTGGCCGGATCCCGTGCGGTGACGATGTCGGCCACTGCCTTCCACTGGTCGGGCTGCTGGTCCGGATCCCAGGCGCCCTTGAACAGGCCGCCCAGGCCGTAGCGGCTGACCGTCAGGCGCTCGATGGGCTGGTTGTTGCCAGGGTTGTAGAACACCAGGATCGTGCGCCGCCGGGCATGCAAGCTTTCGGCATTGAGCATGGTGGCGATCACCGGCTCCTCAAAATACTCGCGTGCCATGACGATCCATATGCTGGCGTGGTTGTCGCGCATCAGTTTCGGCACCACTGTCTCCAGGCGCTCGGCCAGGATGTCGTTGACCACCTTGGCGCGGTCGCGCAGCGGCAGGATCGGCGGCAGTTGCGGGCTGACCTGCTCCGTATTGCTCATGGGCACGACGAGCGGTGTCGCGGTTTGGGCGATGGCCGGCAGGGCCACCATGAATGCGGTGGAGATGATGGCCGCGCGGATACGTCTCCCGGCCAGGCTGGAAGCGAGCGTGCGTTGCATTGGGATCCCCAAGGTGGTCGATGACTCTTGATAGTGGCCGAGTATTTTGGCCTTTGTCAACCTGCCCTGGAGGATGGCTGGACGTCCGAAGCAGCCTTGCGCGGAGGCAAGGATTCTCTTGACAAATGAGAATCAGTACTCGTACCGTCCGACCCTTGTTCGTTTTAGGGGACCTACCTGATGAGAATCCACCCACGTGGACTGGTGCGGGCGACTGCCTGCGGACTGTGCATGGGCGCGACAGCGTTTGCCGGGGCAGCGCATGCCCAAGACGCCGGCACGACGGACCGCTCCGGTACCGACCTGCCATCGATCACGGTCACTGCGTGGCGGGCGAGCCAGGGCTATCTAATCCCCGTGGGGAGCACGGCCACCGGAACCGACACACCCAGCCTGGACGTGCCGCAATCCATCCAGGTCATCCCCGAAGCGGTCTTGCGCGACCAGGGCGCGCAATCGCTGGGCGACGCGATACGCAACGCGCCGGGCGTCGCGCTGCGCCAGGGCGAGGGCAATCGCGATGAACTCTATATACGCGGTGTGAAGACCAAATCGGATTTTTTCCGGGATGGCCTGCGCGATGACACGCTGTACTACCGCGACCTGTACAACATCGCCCACGTTGACGTCCTGCAGGGTCCGGCCGCGATCCTGTTTGGCCGCGGCGGCGCTGGGGGCGTCATCAACCTGGTCACCAAGCAAGCCGATGGCCAGCCGATCCGTGGCGCGTCCATCGAGGTCGGCTCGTGGGGCCATTTGCGCGGTACGTTCGATTTCGGCGGTGCGCTGGGAAGCGCCGCGGCGTTCCGCATCATGGGCATGGGTGAGGATTCAGCGAGTTACCGCGACCACTACTACCTGCAGCGGCATGCGATCAATCCCGAGTTCCGCTTCCAGCTTGGCGAGCGAACGCAACTCGACCTCGGCGTGTCCTACCTGAATGACCATCGCTTCGACGACCGCGGCGTGCCCTCGCGTGATGGCCGTCCGGTTGACGTGCCGCGCGGCAAATATTTCGGCTCGGTAGAGCAGAACCTTTCGCGCACGCGGGTACAGTCGTTCGACGCGAAGATCACGCACCAGTTCAGCGACCAGGTGAGCCTGAGCAACGCATTCCGCGCCACCGACAACAAGCGTCTGTGGGTGATGGCGTATCCGGGCAGTGCCGTGAATGATGCCGACGAGCTGCAGCTTGCCACCTATGCGCGCAACGTTGATCGGTTGAGCTACTTCGACCGCACGCAACTGGTGGTCGATTTCGACCAAGGCAGCGTGGTGACGCACAAATTGCTGCTCGGCACCGAGGTCAGCTGGCAACGCGACAATGACCTGCAGGTTCTTCCGGACAACGGCAAGAAGAAGATCCTTCCCGGCATGTATCCGTTGTCCAATCCGATTTCGCTGCCGGTGACGATGACCAAGATCGACTTCGACAACCACGCGGTCGGCAAGGAATTCGGGGTCTATGCGCAAGACCAGATCTCCATGGGCAGCCATTGGATGGCCTTGCTGGGGGTGCGGCGCGACCGTTATTCGGTCAGTGCCCATTACCTGAAACCTGGGGTCACGCCGAACTACACACACAACGTCGATTCGGAATGGTCGCCGCGTGCCGGTTTGATCTACAAGCCAGTGGAGAACGATTCAATCTACGCGAGCGTGACGCAGAGCTATACACCCAACGCATTCAATCTCGCGGTGTCGCAGAAGAAGCCCGACACGGCCAATCTGCCGCCGGAGAAGGACACCAATTACGAGATCGGCAACAAACTTGACTTGTTCGACGGCCGATTGGCGTTCACGGCGGCCGTGTTCCAGTTGAATCTGCGCCACGTCCTCGCCGAGAAGGCGGACGGTTCGGGCGACAAGGTCATGACCGGTGCCGAGCGTAACCGCGGATATTCGTTGGCGCTGGAAGGCGCACTGACCGAGCGGTGGAGCATTTACGCGAATTATTCGCACCTGAATGCGGTGATCACCAAGGATACTGAAGACGCGAAGGCCGGCAATCGGGAAGGCCTGGTGCCCAAGCAGCAATTCTCGATCTGGACCCGCTATGCGTTCAATGAACATTGGGGTCTTGGTGGTGGACTGCGCGGCGAGTCGGCCAAGCACACCTCGTACACCAATGCGGTCCTGTTGCCGGGCTATACCCAGGCTGACGTGATGGCCTATTACCAGACGGACCACTACCGCGTGCAGTTCAACGTCAACAATCTCACCGACAGGAAGTACTACAGCACGGCAAATGGCGACGATGAGATCATGCCCGCCGCACCACGCAATGCCATGTTGAGTCTGAGCGTGAATTTTTAGGGGCTTTCCACTACCGGCCGCGACTTGCGTTCGCGGCTGGTAGCGCACGTCTGCGCACCGTCTGCGGCGGGTAGGCGTCGGTAACGACATCGGGTCAGCGTCGGGGTTTGTTGCGACACATTCTCGTTTGCGGTCTAATGGCGCTACCGTAATGTCTCTCGAATCTCGGTGCGGTTGAGCATGGCGCTGGTCATGCGTGGCGCAGGACGAGTCGCTAAGTTCATGCAGCAATCCCTCGAGTCCGGGCCGTCACAGCGGCTCCATTTCCCTGGCGGCCTGGCGCGCTGGCTGGGCGCACTGGCGTTTGGCTTGGCGGTCGGCGCCATCGGCGTCCTGCTGGCGCCGCGCGTCGGCGTTCCGCCGCTGGCGGTCGGCGGCGCGATGCTGGCGACGCTCTTGTTCGTGCTGGCCTGGCCCCGTATTGCCGCGTGGCCCTGGCGCGCGGATCCGCAGCAACCGATGCGCCCCCAAGACCCGCCGCTGTATTTCGACCGCGCCACTGGAGCGCCCGCGCCGAATGTGGTGGAGGGCGGGATGAGCCCGCCGGTGGCCATGCCGGTGGCGGCCGCCCTGCAGGTGGCATTCGCCAGCCAAACGGGCTTTGCCGAACAGTTGGCAGGCCAGACGGCCCAACAGCTTCGGCGTTCCGGAATGGCCGCGGACGTTTGCAGCCTGGGCGGCCTGCACGTCGATGAGCTGCGTCGCGCGCAGCGTATGCTCTTCGTAGTCAGCACCACAGGCGATGGCGACGCACCGGACGACGCCTTGGATTTTTTTGACCGGCACATGGCCCAGCCGGTGGATTTGTCCGGCCTGCAGTACGGCATCCTGGCGCTGGGCGACCGTGACTACGACGACTTCTGCGGCTTCGGCCACAAGCTCGAGCGCTGGCTGCAGGCGAGCGGCGCCCACGCCTTGTTCGACTTGATCGAAGTCGACAGCGAGGACGAGGCGGCCTTGCGCCAGTGGCAATACCAGCTGGCAACCCTGGGTGGCGATCCCGACCAGCCTGATTGGCAGGCGCCGCGTTACCAGCGCTGGGAGCTGGCCGAGCGGCGACTGGTGAACCCGGGCAGTCTCGGCGCCCCATGTTTCCACCTGGCGCTGCGACCGATGCAGGGCAAGCTGTGGTGGGAGGCGGGCGACGTGATCGAAATTGGCCCGTGCCAGGCGCCGACGGCCGTCACTGCCTGGCTCGAGGCACAGGCATTGGACGGGGCCACGATGGTCAAGGCCGGGCGCGAGCGGCTCAGCCTGCGCGAGCTGCTGGCGCGCTCGCGCCTGCCGCAGGCACACGAAGTGGTGGGCCTGGACGCCGATGGAGTCGCGGCGATACTGCAGCGCCTGCCGCACCGGGCCTATTCCATTGCCTCGGTGCACGAGGATGGCGCGGCCTTCCTGCTGGTGCGACAGATGCGTGGGCCCGATGGCGAGTTGGGCCTGGGCTCACGTTGGCTGACCGAGTCCGCCGCCGTCGGCGCCGGGATCGCGGCCCGCATTCGCGACAACGCGAACTTCCATGTTCCCGAAGGGGATTGCCCGCTGATCCTGATCGGCAATGGCACGGGTATGGCTGCGCTGCGGGCCTTGCTGAAGGCACGGCTGGCGCGCGGTTTGCGGCGCAATTGGCTGATCTTCGGGGAGCGGCAGGCTGCGCGGGATTTCTACTACGCCGACGAGCTGCGCCAATGGCAGGCCGAGGGCGAGCTTGAACGCGCTGATTTCGCCTGGTCGCGCGACCAGCCCGCGCGCCGCTATGTGCAACACGTGCTGGACGAAGCGGCGGCCGACGTGATCCGCTGGGTGGACGACGGGGCGGCCATTTACGTTTGCGGCAGCGCCGCCGGCATGGCTCCGGCGGTGGATCAGGTCTTGCGCAAAACGCTGGGCGCCGAGCGCCTCGCGCAGTTGCGCAGCGACGGACGCTACCGGCGCGACGTGTATTGACCGACTGCATTGCGCAGTGGACCGACACGGGCGGACGGCTTGGGTGTGTATCATCTGGCGCATGCACGTTGACCCGCATGGTGACGCGGATCTGGACGGGGGCTCGCGCCGCGCCGTGATGGCGCGTGTCGTCGCTGCCCTTTGGCGACCGCGGCGGCTGTTCGCGGCTGGCCTGGCGGGCGTCTGCGTGATTGCCGCGTGCCTGGGCCTGGCCATGGCGCAAAGCCAGGCGCCGATTCCCACCCCGCGCTACACCAGCCATGTCGAGATCCACCCGATTGCGCCCAGCGCCATCTATGCGGACATCCCGCTGGCCGGTGCCGATGCCGGTGCGCCAACCGTGCCCAGCGCGCCCGATGCCTGGGGTGGCGAGCGCCGCGGCGACGAGCCCACGCTTTCCGATCGCGTCGTCAGCTATCGCATAGCCGCCGAGCTGGATGCGGTGCGCCACCGCGTGAGCGGCATCGAGCACCTGACCTGGCGCAATCGCAGTGACCGGCCGGTCAGCCGGGTTTACTTCCATCTGTATTTGAATGCGTTCCAGAACACCGGCAGCATCTGGTTTACGGAGCGTGGGACGTTTGCCGGGGCTGGCGGCGATGCCCTGCCCAAGCCGGGCGAGTGGGGCTGGATCGATGTCAGCCGGATTCGGCAGGGCGAGACGACGCTGCGCTCGGAGTTCGTGCATCCGGACGGCGGCCCGGCTACCGACCAGACCGTGCTGCGCGTCGACCTGGCCGAGCCGCTGGCCGCCGGGGCGACCGTGGCGCTCGATATCGACTTCACCAGCCAGTTGCCGCGCGTGTTGGACCGCAGCGGCTGGCAAGGCGATTTCAACTTCGTGGCGCAGTGGTTCCCGAAGATCGGCGTGCTGGAGCTGCCGGGTGAGCGCGGCGCCACCGCCCCGCGCTGGAACGTGCATGCCTATCACCTGCACAGTGAGTTCTACGCCGACTTCGGCCTGTATGACGTCGAGCTGACCGTGCCCGACGGCTATGTTGTCGGTGCCGTAGGTGAGCAGCAAGGCGAGCCGCGGCGTGCCCATGGCAAGGCCACGTACCACTTCGTGCAGGGCGACGTGCACGATTTCGCCTGGGTGGCCGCCAAGGGCTACAAGGTTCTGGAGGGCAACTGGCAAGGCGCCGGCAGCCCCAAGGTCGCGGTGCGCGTGCTGTATCCGCAAGATTATGCGGCCAGTGCGCAACCGTCGCTCAAGGCCACCATCGCGGCGCTGGAGTACTTCTCCAAGTCGCTCGGTCCCTATCCGTACCGGACGGTGACCGTAGTGGTGCCGCCCTATCGCGCGGCGGCGGCCGGCGGCATGGAATACCCGACGTTCTTCACCGTGGCGGGCTACCGCCACGTGAAGGCGCGCACGGCGGCCCAATACCATCTGGACGCGGTCAACATCCACGAGTTCGGCCACGGCTACTTCTACGGCATCCTGGCCTCCAATGAATTCGAGGAGCCGTTCCTGGACGAGGGCATGAATGCCTACTGGGACGCCCGCATGCTGCACGACCGCGGCGAGCAACTGCATCCGGCACCATCCTGGCTGCGCCAATTGGGCATCGATCCGGCGCTCAGCGCCTTCGTGGCCAGGCGCTGGCGCGCCGGCTTGCGCCAGCCGGCGGATCCTCTCGGCCAGAACAGTTGGGAGCGCCTGTCCAGCCGCAGCTACGGCACGGTGTATTCGCGTACGGTCACGGCCATGCACGACCTGGAGCAGCGCGTCGGCCGGGAGGCGATGGAGCGCGGCATGCGCGAGTATTACCGGCGTTGGCGCTTCCGCCACCCCTCGGCTGCCGACCTGCGCGCGGCGCTCGCCGACGGCACCGGCGATGCGCAGGCGGTCGATGACATCTTCGACCATTACGTTTACGGCACGGACTTCATCGACGACAAGGTCGCGGCAATCACGGCGCAGCGTGTGTCGCCGCCAGTCGGCAGCTTCTTGCGCGAGGGCAAGCGCGTCTTTATTGCGCCGGGCCAGGACGCAGCGCTCGCGGCGGGCAGCCAAGCCGGCAACGAAGCTGGCAGCGATGCGGCGCCGGAGTGGCGCAGCACGGTGACCGTGCAACGCGCTGGGGCCGCCGTGCCGCAGTTGCTGCGCGTGCACTTCGCCGATGGCAGCCAGCGCGACGTGCAATGGCAGGACGCCCGGCGCTGGGCGCGCTTCGACTTTGTCGCGCCGAGCAAGGTGGTCGCGGCCGAGCTCGACCCCAAGCGGGCCATCCTGCTCGATGCCGACAAGCTCAACGACAGCCATGCGGTGCAAGCCGATGGCGCGCCCGCGAGGCGCTGGAGCGCCGATGTCGCAGCCCTGCTGCAGGCGTTCTACGCCTTGCTGGGGACCTGGTGATGGCCGGCGCGCGCAGGCCCTGGTTCGATCGCCGCGCGTTCGCGCGCGCGGTGCGGGCGGCGACGCAATGGCGCCTGCTGCTGCTCTGGGTCGTCGCCTGGTGGCTGCCGACAGCGATCGTCAGCCTGCCGCTGTGGCACCGGCTGGATGAATTGTGGAGTCACTCCATCCATGCCAGTGCCTGGGCCGGCAATACCGATGGCCTGGCCTTGACGGACACGCTCGACGCGCTGGCGCCAGCGCACGGCATGTTGCTCGCCAGCGGCTTGTTCGGGGTGCTGCTCAGCGCGCTGCTGAGCCCGTTGCTCAACGGCATGGCGGTGGGCAGCGCGCTGTCAGGCGGCAGTCCCGGTTTCACCCGCTTGCTGCGTGACGGGGTAGCCGAGTACCCGCGCCTGTTTCGCCTGTTGCTGTGGTCGCTCCTGGTCTACGGCGTGGTCGTGGCGCTGGGCCTGGGCGCCTGGGCACTGGCCCACGGGGTGGCGCAAAAAACCTTGCTGGAATCCACCGCGGACCACGCCTTTGCCGCAGCCCTCGTCGTGGTGCTGGTCCTGTATGTCCTGGCCCAGGTGGTGCTGGAAGGTGCCCGCGCGGCGTTCATGGCTGATGGCGGCTTGCGCTCGGCCTGGCGCGCGCTGGGACGGGGCGGTTTGCTCCTTTGGCGACGGCCGCTGGTGACACTGGCGTATTTCCTTGCCGTCAGCATCGCCGGTTACGTCCTGGCCGTGCTCTTTGCCGTGCTCAGGGGACATTTGCCGCGCGGCAACCTGCTCGAGTTTGCCTTGGCCGTGCTGCTGGCACAGTTGGTCGTGCTGCTGATCGGCTGGACGCATCTTGCCCGGATGTTCGCCCTGGCCGTAGTGGCCCGGCAGGAACTGCCGGTACCGCCGATGGCTGACGAAACGATGATGCCGCCCGCGGGCAAATAGCGAACCGGGTTGGGTCAGCCGTCACCCTGGCGCAGCAGCCCGGCCAAGGCCTGCGTGCTGCGGGTGATGCTCTCGCGCCAGGTGTAGCCGACGATGGCTTGTCCGGTGGCGCTGTCGGCAAACTCCTCGGCTTGGCCCGGGGCCAGCAAGTGCCGGTAATCGACGGTGATTTCGCTGCCGGCAGGCAGCGCCGCCGTGGCGAACAGGAAGCCCAGGTGCCACAGCCCGCTCGGCGTGAAGCAGTGGTTGACGTAGCACTCGTCCGGCCACTCGGGGGACAGGGTGTAGTGGTCGCCAAACCACCGCGCGCTGGCCTGCAATTGCGCGCGGAGCTCAGGCGTGGCCATCAGCTCGGCAAACGAGTAAGTCTGCGTGATTGCATCGGGCGCGGTGATGATTTCGCCTGGCGCGACCGACTCGTCGACGAACAGGCCCTGGCCGGCGCCCGGGATGGTGGAAGTGGCAATGTGGTAACGCGGCAGGATCATGGGCGGACGCAGTGGATGGCATGCCGGGGCGACCACGTCGATGCCGCGGCCAATGGCGTGGCAATGGGCGTGGTCCGGCCCGAAGTGGAGGGGCGCAGAGTTTACTGCACAGCCGCTGCGCCGGGGCCGTGCGTTCGCGGCCGCCCTTCGCCGCGCTAGTACAATGCAGTGCTTCGCCATCATGGAGCGCGTCATGGACAGCCACCGTTTGTCCCGGTTCGTCGACGACCTGTGGGACCAGGAGGTGGTGCCGCGGCTGGTCGAGTACATCCGCATCCCGAACAAGTCGCCCATGTTCGACGCGCAATGGCAGGCACACGGGCACATGCAGGCCGCGCTTGAGCTGCTGGCAGGCTGGGCGCGCGAAAAGCTGGCCGGCTTGCCCGGGGCGACGCTCGAAGTGGTGCAGGCCGAGGGACGCACGCCGCTCATTTATATGGAAGTGCCGGGCGTCGGCGAGGACACCGTGATGCTCTACGGGCACCTGGACAAGCAGCCGGAGATGACCGGCTGGCGCGAAGGGCTGGGCCCGTGGACGCCGGTCCTTGAGGGCGATCGCCTCTACGGTCGTGGCGGCGCCGATGACGGCTACGCCATCTTTGGCGCCGTGAGCGCCTTGCTGGCCTTGCATGAGCAAGGTATCCCGCACGCGCGCTGCGTGATCCTGATCGAGGCCTGCGAGGAATCGGGCAGCATCGACCTGCCGTACTACGTGGACCGGCTGGCGCCGCGCATCGGCAGCCCGTCGCTGGTGGTGTGCCTGGATTCGGGCTGCGGCAACTACGACCAGCTCTGGTTGACCACGTCGTTGCGCGGCCTGAGCGGGGGCACGCTCACGGTCCAGGTGCTGGAGGAGGGCGTGCACTCGGGCGACGCCTCGGGCGTGGTGCCCGACAGCTTCCGCATCCTGCGCGACCTTTTGTCCCGCCTGGAAGATCCCGCCACCGGGGAGATTCGCCTGCCGCAACTGCATGCGCCAATCCCGGCCCAGCGCCTGGAGCAGGCGCGGCACGCGGCACAGGTGCTGGGCGCCGACGTGCATGCCAAGTTCCCGTGGGCCGGCGGCATGCAGCCGGTCAGTGACGACGTGACCGAGCTGGTGCTCAACCGCACCTGGCGCCCGCAGCTTGCGGTGACCGGCGTCGCCGGCATCCCCGCGCTGGAGGATGCCGGCAACGTGTTGCGGCCGTCCACCTCGGTGAAGCTCAGCCTGCGTCTGCCGCCGACGCTGGACGGCGCCACGGCGGTCGCGCTGGTCAAACAGGTGCTGGAGAAGGATCCGCCGTATGGCGCCCGTGTCAGCTTCACTGCCGCCGACAGCGGGGCAGGCTGGAATGCCCCGGCGCTTTCGCCGTGGCTCGCCGACGCGGTCGATGCAGCCTCCCAGCGCTATTTTGGCGCGCCGGCCGCGTACATGGGCGAGGGCGGCAGCATCCCGTTCATGGGCATGCTGGGGGAGAAATTCCCCGCCGCGCAATTCCTGATCACCGGCGTGCTGGGCCCGCATTCCAACGCCCATGGTCCGAACGAATTCCTGCATATCCCGACCGGCAAGAAGATCACCATGGTGGTTGCCGCGGTCGTCGCCGCACATCACGTGCAGGGCGCTGGGAGCCATTGATGGCCGAAACCGACCGCGATGCGGTAGCCGCCAGCCACCTGGCGGCGAACTGGGCACAAGTGCAGCAACGGGTGGCCGATGCCTGCCTCGCCGTCGGCCGCGATCCGGCGGAAGTGAACATCCTGCCGGTGAGCAAGACGTTCGGGCCGGACGTCGTCCGGGTCGCGATGAGCCTTGGCCTGCGCCGATTTGGCGAGAACAAGGTGCAGGAAATCCGGGATAAATCCAGGGAGCTCGCCGACAGCGGCATCGACTGGGTGATGATCGGGCATTTGCAGACCAACAAGGCCAAGGAGATCGCGCGCCTGGCCAGCGAGGTGCAATCCCTGGATCGCCCGGAGTTGGCCGCAGCGCTGGACCGTCGGCTGCGCCTGGAGGGCCGTCGCATCGACGTGTTGGTGCAGGTGAAGACCTCGACGGAACCGAGCAAGTATGGCCTGCCGCCCGAGCAACTGCCGGCCTTCCTCGACGCCTTGCGCGCGTACGACACCTTGCAGGTACGCGGACTCATGACCCTGGCCATCAATTCCCCCACGGCCGAGGCGGTGCGCGGCTGCTTCCGCCTGCTGCGCGAGCTGCGTGACCAGGCCGCCGCGCGCGGGCACGAGCTGCCGCGCCTGTCGATGGGCATGAGCGGCGATTTCCCCCTGGCCATTGCCGAGGGCGCAACCGAGGTGCGCATAGGCACGGCGATTTTCGGGGCGCGCCCCTATACCGATGCCTACTACTGGCCTGAGAAGTAAGCCCTCACCAAGGCGGGAATGAAAAGGTGTTTGTGTTGTGAATCATGGCCTTGCGTTGCGCTTTTCAGGCTGCGGCAACGGAAAACGACAGGGTACATTTAACGTCAATTGAACTTGTGGGTCGGATTGGTTTGCTAAGTTCCTTGTCCTTCGAGGTCGCACAGCCCGTGGTTGGCACCTCACTCCCAGCTCAAGGGCCCCCGACGCATGCTGACCAGGCGATCGACCGTTGCAATCGTGTTGCTGTTTGCCGCGGGCTCGATCCAGGCGTATGCCACCCCCAGGACCCATGGGGTGCACAAGGTGCGGGCAGGTCATGTCGCCGCCAGCGTGTTCAGCGTGCCCTTGCTGGCCCGTTCGCCCCTGAATTGGGGGCAGCCTCCGGCGGGCGCACTGGGTGGTACGCATTTGCACTACTCCGCATCCTCTGCCGCGCCCGGACTTGCCCTGGCGTCGACTGCAGTCGGGAAGATCGTGCACGGCACGACCGATGTTTTCAGCGTTCCCCTGCTGGCCCAGTCGCCCTTGAACTGGGGGCAGGATCCGGCTGTGGCGTCCAAGCCAGCGCCGTTGCAGTCCCGTGCCTTGCCGGTGGCCGCATTGACCACGGCCTACCGCCATGCATTGGGTTTCATGGCGTCCAATGATGCCAGTGCCGGCAGCGAGCTCGCGGCACAGTCCCCGGCCGACGATGCGGCGGACACCGTCGCCGGCCTGCGCGACGCGCTGGTGGACTTGGCGATGAGCCTGCGCGATATCCCGTATGTCTCCGGTGGCAGTACGCCATCCACCGGCTTCGATTGCAGCGGCTTCGTCCGCTATGTGTTTGCGCACGCCATCGGCATGCGCCTGCCGGCGAATGCCGCCTCGCAGTTCCTCGCCGGGCTCAAGGTCAGCCGCGGACGATTGAAGACCGGCGACCTGGTGTTTTTCCACACCTCGGGCAAACACCGCATCTCGCATGTCGGTATTTACCTTTCCGGCGGCCGCTTCATCCATGCGCCAACCAGCGGCAAGTCGGTTGAGGTCTCGAGCTTGAACGAGAGCTACTGGTCGCGCCGTTTCGCAGGTGCGCGCCGGCCCGCGGCCATCGTGGCCGCAGCCAACAACGGCTGAGTCGGCACCGGCTACCGCTCCGAGTCACCACGGAAAAGAAATATCGACTTTGCGCTCAGCGGGGTTGGGCAGCCGATGCGTGCTTCGGCGGTATGACCTGCCAGCCTTGCGCGGTGCGTATCTGCAATGGCCGGAAGCGGCGTTTGTAGTCCATCTTTGGATGGCCGTCGATCCAGAAGCCGAGATACAGCCATGGCAGCTTGTACCGGCGGGCCAGTTGCACCTGTTGCAGGATGGCGAAGGTGCCAAGGCTGCGCGGGCCGAGCTCGGGATCGAAGAAGGTGTAGACCGCCGACAAGCTGCCCGCGCAGACATCGGTGACCGCCACGCCAAGGAGCCGAGTTTGCAGACGGAACTCCAGGAACAGGGTCGGGCTCCACGGTGCGTTGAGGAAGCGGTCGAAGTCGCTGGGCTCGGCTTCGTCCATGCCGCCGCCGGTATGGCGTGCACGCAGGTAGGCCGCGTACAACTGATGGCGTTCCGCCGTGTAGCCGGGGGCTTGGGCGCTGACGCTGAGGTCGCCATTGCGTCGCAGGCAGCGCTTTTGCGCACGGTCGGGCCGGAAGCCGGCCACGTCGATGCGGCACGGGGTGCAAGCGTGGCAATGCGCGCAATGTGGCAGGTACAAGTGTCCGCCGGCGCGGCGGAAGCCACGCTCCAACGCTGGCCCGTAGAGCTGGCGCAGGTCCGGTGCGGCGGGGTCGATGACCAGGTTTTGCGCCGTGCGCTCCGCGTAGTAGCCGCAAGGATGCGGCAGGGTCTGAAACACGCGGACATGTTCGGAACGCATGCCCCGATTCTATGCTGATTGCGGTCTGGATGACCCCTCCGTGGCCTCTACGCCTGGGAGCATGGGCGGCTTACCGCCCAGGTCGACTAGAGCACCTGCAGGTAGCGCAGCATCAACATGGCGCACATGGCCAGCACCGCGACCAGGGCAATGTGCCGTGCGCGGGCGACGGCCTTGTTGCGCCGGTGCTCTGGCGTGCTTACGCGCAGTTCCTCCAGTTCTGGCGGGCGCGCGATGAATGGCTCGAGCCCCATCTCCCTGAACGCAAGGTGGGCGTTCTTGTAGTCGTCGGCGTGCACGATCCACACTTCCGGCCATTCGGCGCGGCGATCGAAGCGGCCTACGTAGCTGAAGCGCTTCCACGTCGTATGGTCGTAGCGCGAGCGGTTCGTGACCTTGGTGGCGATGCCGCGCGCGTCCATCAAGGCAACCACGCGGTCGATGTTGGCCTGTCGGGGGGAGGTATAGAGTTTGCGCATGCCGCCAGTCTAGCTGGTCGGGGTAAAACTGCACCCGAATCAGGGCTGGCGAACGCGGATCAGGCCTTCCTGGGCAGTGGACGCCACCAGGGCGCCGTCGCGGCTGAAGATCTGGCCGCGGGCCAGGCCCCGGCCACCTTGCGCGGTGGGGCTGTCGAAGGAATACAGCAGCCATTCGTCGACCCGGAAGGGCCGGTGGAACCACAAGGCATGGTCCAGGCTGGCCATCTGCACGTGGTCGGTGAGGTAGGAAATCCCATGCGGCAACGTCGCCGTGCCGATCAGGTGGAAATCCGAGGCATAGGCCAGCAGCACGCGGTGCAGCGCAGGTGCGTCGTCGATCGGCGTGACCAGCTTGAACCAGATGTGCTGCAGGGGCGGGCGCTTGGTCGGCCGCCGCTCGTCGCGTGGCCAGATCTCGCGGAACTCGAAGGGGCCGTCGATGCCCAGCCAGCGCTGCAGCTTGACCGGCAGCCGGTGCAGCTCCTCGGCTGGCCACGGCTGCATAGGTTCGACGTCTTCGGGCGCCGGCACTTCGGGCATCGAGGTCTGGTGCTCGACACCGGTTTCCGCCCGCTGGAAGGACACCGAGCCGGTCAGGATCGGTTGGCCGTGTTGGATGGCCACGACGCGCCGCGAGGAGAACGAGCCGCCGTCGCGCGCACGCTCCACGCTGTACACGATTGGCGCCTCGATGTCGCCGGCGCGCAGGAAGTATGCATGCATGGAATGCGCTTCACGCGTGCTGTCGACAGTCTGCTGCGCAGCCGCAAGCGCCTGGCCCAGTACTTGACCACCAAAGACGAAGCGCGTGCCAATGTCTCGGCTCTGGCCGCGGAACAGGTTGTCCTCGAGGCGTTCGAGCCGCATCAGGTCGACCAATTCGGCAACGTGTTCCTGGTGCATGTGGCGTGCTCGTCGTGAACTGGAGCGCCATTATAGGGCGCCTGGCGCATCGGCCCTGGCTGGTCGCGCGATGACAGGTGCAGGCCACATGCACCCGGGCGGTCTGTCAGACTTTACACCGGGCGCCATGCGGCCCACGCTCACTACATCGGACTGCCGGTCGGCAGGCAAGGGAGACGATGATGAAACCGGAAATGAAGTCCCGTGGTGCGTCGGCCGCGATGGTCGCCATGGTCGCAGCCTTGATGGCCGGTGGCGCAATCGCCGGGACGGCTGATGGACAGCAGTTCCATCGGGAATTGGCCCGGGTCTCGGCGGCATCGCCGTTCCTCGCCGACTGCAATGGGCCGCAATTCCCGATCACCGCGGCCTATGTCAACGCGGAAAGCGAGCCTTACGTGGCGGTCAATCCGCGCCATCCGGAGAACCTCATCGCGGTGTACCACGAGGACCGTTTCCCGAACGATGGCGCCAACGGCGTGCTCGCCGCCACCTCGTTCGACGGCGGCCGGAGCTGGCGGGTGCCTGCGCTCAGTGCGCAGCCGAAGTTCTCGCGCTGTGCCGGCGGCGACCAGGCCAATGGCGGGGATTTCGAGAAGGCCAGTGATCCGTGGGTTGCATTTGGTGCGGACGGGACGGCGTACTTCGCGGCCGTGGCGTGGAATGCCTCGAACGCGGAAGAAGCGCAACTGGTGGCAACTTCGGCTGACGGCGGCCGGACCTGGGGCTTGCCGGTCACCGTCACCCGCAAGCCCGACCGTGAACGCGACGTAAGCGATGCCTCGCGGCCGGTGGTGAGCACCGATCCGCGCCACGCGCATACGGCTTACCTGGTGTGGGCAAGGCAGCGCTCCGCGCCGGCCACGTCGGTACGCGGCTCGATCATGTTCAGCCGTACCGTGGACAGCGGCAAGAGCTGGAGCACGCCGCAGGCGATCTATGCGACCCCGGTGGGCATGCAGACGTCCGCCAACCAGATCGTGGTGCTGCCGAACGGCGAGCTGCTGAACGTATTCAACGAGCTGGCGGTCGGCGGCGGCGCGGTGCAGCCGCGGCACGACCGGGTCGCGCTCATGCGCTCGGCCGATGGCGGGGTGACCTGGTCCAAGCCATGGACGCTGGCCACCTCCGAGGTCGTCGCGGTCGCCGATCCGCGGCTTGGCACCAAGGTGCGCACCGGCGATTCGTTCACCGCCATCGCCGTCGACCCGCGGCCGGGCAGTGACAGGCTGTACGCGGTATGGAGCGATGCACGCTTCAACCGGGGACAGACCCAGCAGGTGGCGCTGTCCCATTCCAGCGACGGCGGTCGCACCTGGAGCAAGCCAGCGGCGATTGCGCCGGCGGCGGGCATCCAGCAGTTCATCCCCGGCGTGGCGGTCAATGGGCGTGGCGAAGTGGCCGTCGGCTGGTACGCCTTTGCCACCGACCACACCAGTGCACCCGGATTGCTGACACGCTACTGGCTCAGCTGGTCGGCCGACCAGGGGCGGACGTGGGCGACGCCAGCGCCGGCAACTGCCGAACCGTTTGATTTCCGGGCCATCCCATTCAACGCTGGCTTCTTCGTCGGCGAGTACCAGGGACTGGCAGCCATGGGGCCGAACTTCGTGGCCCTGGTGACGCTGGCCAACGGCCACGATCTCGACAATCGCACGGATATCTATGCCTGCGTGCTGGTGCCTGGAGCGCCTGGCGTTTCCGGTACCGCGTGTTCGACGGCTGGCCCGCGTTGACGACCCTCCTACGCGGCAGGCAGGCGTACCAGGCCGCAGTCGCGCAATACCTCCTGCCAGGGGAAGAGCGGGCCGGGGTCGAGCTTGCGGCGGACACTGCGGCTTGCATCGTCGGTGGCCGGCACCATGCGGGTGTCCAGGTCTTCGTGGCCGGCGATGTCCCGCAGCCGCGGAAACTGCGTGCGCAGCTCGCCC
>DATNBK010000206.1:0-5914 GCA_035571995.1 Rhodanobacter sp. | reverse complement strand
GGAACGCCTCCCAGAAATTCACCCCACCCTCGGCGACGGCGCCCGGGTAGTCCGCAACCCGCGCATGCAGCCAGGGCAGCACGCCGGCATGCACGAATACCTTGAGGCCTGCAGGCGGCTTGTCGGCAAACCACCGGCGCGCAAACAACTGCTCCATGTCGCCGACGTGGTCGAGATGGGTGTGGGTAATGAACAACGCCTTCGGCAAGGCACCGTAGGCAGCCAGATAGCGCGCCACGGTGCCCGGTCCGCAATCGATCAACAGGATCGGCTGCGCATCCCGCTCCAGCACGGCAGCAGCGGTGCCCAGTTCGCCGCCGGCATGGGCGTCGCCGACGCCGAGAAAGCGCAGTTGCCAGCTCATGCCGCCCACGCCTGCCGGTACCCGGCCAGCAAGGGTTGCCAGATCGTCGCTTCGAACGCCGGCTCGCCGTCGCTGGCCGCGCCCAACTTCAACAGCGAGCGCTGCAGCCGCCGCAAGTTGGCCTGGCGCCATGCGGCATGCGGCGTGCGCAGGCGCCCACGGTCGAAATCGATCACGTGCGCGCCCTCGGCATTCAACAAGATGTTGTGCGCATTCAAGTCAGCGTGCCAGACGCCCGCGCGGTGGAAGCGCGCCACCACGCCGCCAACCTGTCCCGCCACGGTCGCGTCCACGGCACCCCCGGCCAACACTTCGGAAAGTGTGCGCGCCTGGGGAATGCGCAAGGTGATCAGGTCCGCGGTGTACCACGCGCCCTGACGCACATGGCGCGCGGCAATCGGCACCGGCCCTGGCAAACCCAGCCTCGCGATCTGCTGCAACAGGCGAAACTCGGCAAAGCTCCGCGTCCGCGCCGCGCCCTGCCACAAGTAACGGTCAGCCAGCAGGCGCGCCACCAGGCCGCCGCGATGATAATGCCGCAGGATGCATTCGCCGGCGGGGGTGGCAATCGCCGCCACGCCACCGCGGCCGCCGCTCAGGTAGTGCAGCGCGTCACGTGCTTCCCAGTACGCTGGCACGAACCAGTCGGGCGTGATGTGTTCAAACCGCGCCGCGTCAAAGACAATAGCCGTGGCTGCCGCGTTGCGGGTTCGTTCTTGCATCAGTCCATCCACCAACGCGAGTCCGCCCAAGCTCCTGGAGCACTTCGATTCTAACCCACGCCGTGAACGCACCCGCCTCGATCTGCCTGCTGCGCACCTCCGCCATTGGCGACGTCACCCACGTCGTCCCGCTGGTGCATACGCTGCAATCGGCATGGCCGCAGGCGGAGCTGGTGTGGATCATCGGCAAGCTCGAGCGCCGGCTCGTGGGTGACCTGCCAGGCGTCGAATTCGTCACTTTCGACAAGGCCGCGGGCCTGGCCGGCATGCGCGAGGTCCAACGGGCCATGACCGGGCGCCACTTCGATGCCTTGTTGCACATGCAGGTAGCCCTGCGCTCGAACCTGCTGAGCCTGGCGATCCACGCCAACCGTCGCATCGGTTACGACCGCGCCCGCGCCCGGGACCTGCACGGCTGGTTCATCGGCGAGCGCATCCCGGCGCGACGCGGCGAACACGTGCTGGACGCCATCGGCAGCTTCTGCGAGCCGCTTGGGCTGCACCAAGGCCAGGTGCGCTGGGACATTCCGGTATCCGCGGAGGATCGCGCCTGGGCGGCCACGCACATTCACGACGCTACGCCGACGCTGGTGGTCAGCCCAAGCGCCAGCCATGCGTTGCGCAACTGGCGCCCCGAACGCTATGCGGCCGTGATCGACCATGCCGCCGCCCGCGGCTGGCGCACGGTGCTGGTGGGCGGTCCCAGCGCCAGCGAGCGCGCCATGGCCGATACCATCCTCGCGGCCGCCCGGATGGCGCCGCTCGACCTGACCGGCCAGGACACGCTGAAGAAGCTGCTCGCCCTGCTTGCGCGTGCGCAGCTCGTGCTGACCCCGGATTCGGGACCGATGCACATGGCCAATGCCGTGGGTACGCGCGTCCTCGGCTTGCATGCGGCGAGCAATCCAAACCGCTCCGGGCCTTATTCGGACCGGCGCTGGTGTGTCGACAAATACGACGCGGCCGCCCGCCGCTACCTGGGCAAGCCGGCCAGTACGATACCCTGGGGCACGAAGATCGAGCGCCCCGGCGTCATGGACCTGATTGGCGTCGACGACGTCATCGAGCGCTTCGAAGCCGCCGCGCACGGCCTGCAGCTCTCGTAGTGGCACTGGCCGATCGTTTGTTGCAGGTCCAGTAGGGCACGTCGGCAGGCGCCCGTGGACGCCCGTCAACGGGCCCCCGCAATCACGGCTCCCGGTAGGCCTGGTAGGACTTCTCCTCGACCAGCTCGGAGCCAAGCTTGAGGTTGATGGCGCGCTTGCAGGCGGCGCGCTCGTCGTTGCGGAAATACACCGAGCGCGCCAATTCGATGAACTCGCGGTCGAAGGCGTGGGCCAGCTCCTTGCGGCGGATGGCATCCTCAATGTCCCACAGCCGCTCGTTGACCGCCAGCAACTGCCCGCGCTCGGCGGCAATGTCGACCTCAGCCGCCTCGTTCGCGGCCCATGTTGATTCCAGCAGCTCCAGTTCGCGGCGCACGTTGGCCAGTTTGGCCGGGTCGCTGATGCGCCGCGCCTTGATCTCGAGGATGGTGAGCTTGTCGATCAGCTCGCCGTGCGAAACGGGGACATGGATCAGGCTCATGTGCTTGCTCCTGGCAGGAGAATCAGGGGACGGCGAGCCCGGTACGCAAGGCATCGACCAAGGTGGCGCGCGCCACCTCGGACTGTTCGCCGTGCTGCAGGTCCTTGACTGTGACCACGCCTTTGGCCAGCTCGCTCTCGCCCAGCACGAGCACATAACGGATCCCGGCGCGGTCGGCGTACTTGAACTGCTTGGCGAGCTTGCCGCCCTCCAACACCACTTCGGTGGCGATGCCGGCGGTGCGCAACTCGCCCGCCAGGGTGAGATAGGCCGGCAAGTGGGCATCATCCATGTACGTGACCAGGGCATCCACGGTGCTGCCCGCATCGTGCAACAAGCCCGCGTCGCGCAATTGCCAGAACAGGCGGGTGAGCCCGATCGAGATGCCGACACCCGGCAGGTGCGACCTGGTGTACTGGCCGGCGAGATTCTCGTAACGACCGCCCGAACACACCGAGCCAATCTCCGGGTGGGCATTCAACGTGGTCTCGTACACCGTGCCCGTGTAGTAGTCGAGGCCGCGCGCAATGGACAGGTTCAGCGCGTAGTGCGATTCCGGCACGCCCAGCGCATGGATCAGGTTCAGCACCTGTTTGAGCTCGGCGCGGCCTTCTTCCAGCGCCGCTGGACCGCTGCCCAGCCGGTCGAGCTGGTCCAGCGCGTCGGCCAGCGAGGTGGAGCGCACCTGCACCAGGGCCAGGATGCGCCCGACTGTCTCCGCGCCCAGGCCGAACTGGTCGCCGGTCAAGTTGGCGCGCACCGCCTCGGCGCCGCGCTTGTCCAGCTTGTCCACCTCGCGCAACACCAGCATCTGCTGCGCGGCGTCGACGATGCCCAGGCTCTCGAAGTAGCCGCGCATGAGCTTGCGGTTGTTCAGCGCGATGGTGAACGCGCCAATGTCCAGCTCGCGAAACACGCTGTAGATCACCGCCGGAATCTCGGCGTCGTGGCGCACCGACAAGCCGTCCTTGCCGATCACGTCGATGTCGCACTGGTAGAACTCGCGGAAGCGCCCGCGCTGGGCCCGCTCCCCGCGATAGACCCGCTGCATCTGGTAGCGGCGGAACGGGAAATTGAGCTCGCGCTCGTGCTCGGCCACGTAGCGGGCCAGCGGCACGGTAAGATCGAAGCGCAGCGCCAGCTCGGGGACGCCGCCATGCCCTTGCACGTGCTCCAACGCCCCCGTGGACTGCACGAAATACACCTGGCGCTCGGTCTCGCCGCCGCTCTTGGTCAGCAGCACGTCGGAATATTCGATTGCCGGGGTCTCGATCGGCAGGAAGCCGAAGCGCTCGTAGTTGCGCCGGATGACCCCAAGCATGCGCTGCAGTACGATCTGCTCGCGCGGCAGCAGCTCGAGCACGCCGGGCATGGTACGGGGCGGGGTAAGCGCCATGCATTTCCTCGTCGATACGGAATGAGCGCTGCGCCGCCGTTCCGGCACGCCAGCGGCCCGCTAGATTAGCAGATGCACCCGCCACCCGACCGCGGCGCACGCAGTCGACGCGGCACGGATTGTTGCCAAGCGGCCAGGCGGCAACTACCATACGCGGCTCCCACGGGGTGTAGCTCAGCCTGGTAGAGCGCTACGTTCGGGACGTAGAAGTCGCAGGTTCGAATCCTGTCTCCCCGACCAATGAATCATCACCCGCAGGCCAGCGCCAGCAGCCGCTCCAGCTCGGCGTCGGAGAAGCCGGCTTCGCGGCGGGCCGGCAGGTTGAACGGGCCGCGCAGCTCGACGCCCATGTAGGTGCGGATCAGGTCGAAGAAGCTGGCGACCGGATCGATCCTGTCGCGCACGCAGCAGTGGTGGTACCAGCGCGTGCCGGCCGCGACGTGGGCGACCTCCTCGCGTAGGATCAGCTCGAGGATCGCCACCGTGCGATCGTCGCCGGCCTGGCGCAGGCGCTCGATCATGCCGGGCGTGACGTCCAGCCCGCGCGCTTCCAGCACGCGCGGCACCAGGGCCATGCGCGCCGTGTCGTTGCCGGCCGTCTTCACGGCCATTTCCCACAAGCCGTTGTGCGCGTCGAAGTCGCCGTAGGCGTAGCCGAGCTCCGCCAGGCGGCCGGCCAGCAGGGCGTAGTGGCGCGCCTCGTCGTTCGCGCAACTCGCCCAGTCCCAGTAATAAGCGTCCGGCATGCCGCGGTAGCGGTAGACGGCATCCCAGGCGAGGTCGATGGCGTTGAACTCGATGTGGGCAATGGCGTGGACCAGGGCGGCGCGGCCCTGCGCGCTGCCCAGGCCACGGCGCGGCAGCGAGCGGGCATCGACCAGGATCGGCTTGTCCGGACGCCCTGGTGCACCGATTGGTTCAGCAGGTGGCGACGCAGGATCGGCACGCAGCTCGCCAGCCGCAACGGCAGCCCAGGTTTCACGGCTCAGGCGCAGCTTGTCGGCCGGCGTGGTTGCATCCAGGCAGCGCTTGGCGGCCAGGTGCAGGTCAGCCACGCGCACGGCTCCGTCCGGCGCGGACCGCAGCAGGGTTCACGCGCTGCGCCGCGCCGCGCGCGCGTCGTCCGAACGCAGGATCTGGATTTGCTCCAGGTAGTCCGGCTCGAGCCCGGTGATGTATTCGCCCGAGAAACACGAGGCGTCGAAGCCCGTCAGCTTGGGATTGCCCTCCTTGACTGCCGAGACCAGGTCGTCCAGGTCCTGGTAGATCAGCCAGTCGGCCCCCAGCAGGCGCTCGACTTCCTTCTCGGTACGCCCGGCGGCCACCAGCTCGGCGGAGGTCGGCATGTCGATGCCGTACACGCTGGGATAGCGTACCGGCGGCGCCGCCGAGGCAAAGTAGACCTTCTTCGCCCCGGCCTCGCGCGCCATCTGGATGATCTGGCGCGAGGTGGTGCCGCGCACGATCGAGTCGTCCACGAGGAGCACGTTCTTGTCCTTGAACTCCAAGCCGATCGCATTGAGCTTGTTGCGCACGGACTTCATCCGCTGGCCCTGGCCCGGCATGATGAAGGTGCGGCCGATGTAGCGGTTCTTGACGAAGCCTTCGCGGAACGGCACGCCGAGCACGCCAGCCAAGGTGCTGGCCGCGGTGCGCGCCGTGTCCGGGATCGGGATGACCGCATCGATGTCGTGGTGGGGGCGCTCGCGCAGGATCTTCTCCGCCAGCTTCTCGCCCATGCGCAGCCGCGCCTTGTACACCGACACGTCCTCGATCATCGAGTCCGGCCGCGCCAGGTAGACGTATTCGAAGATGCACGGCGTATGCGCGACCTGCTCGGCACAA
>DATNBK010000205.1:0-28614 GCA_035571995.1 Rhodanobacter sp. | reverse complement strand
ACGCGGGGGCGGCCAATGCCCTCGATCAGCGTTGGTTGGCTGGCGCAGACCGTGCGGTCGCGTGCGTGCCAGCCATTGGCGAATGCACTGCCGGCGGGTTCGGCCACGCAGAGCTGGGTGTCCAGGCCGCGATAGCGCAGGTAGCGGCCGATCGTGGCCGAGGTGCCACCGGTGCCGGCGCCGCAGACGATCCAGGCCGGTTGCGCGGAAGGCTCGCGCGAGAGCTGGCCGATGATCGACTCGGCGATGTTGTTGTTGCCACGCCAGTCGGTCGCGCGTTCGGCCAGCCCGAACTGGTCCAGGTGGCAGGCACCGTTGGCGGCGTGCTCCGCGGCGCGCGCGTGCACCTGGCCCGGGTCCTCCACCAGGTCGCAGGTGCCACCCAGTGCCTGGACGTCGCGGATCTTGGCTGGCGCGGTGGCTGCTGGCATCACGGCGACGAACTCGAGGCCCAACAGTCGCGCGAACCAGGCCTCGGAAATCGCCGTGCTGCCGGAGGAGGCATCCACGACGGTTTGCCCGGCATGCAGGCGGCCATTGCACAAGGCGTAGAGGAACAAGGAGCGCGCCAGCCGATGTTTCAGGCTGCCGCTGGGGTGGGAGGCCTCGTCCTTGAAATAGAAGTCGATGTCCGGGAAACCCGGGAAGTTCAGTTTCAGCAGATGCGTATCCGCCGAGCGCGCGGACTCCTGGCCCAGCGCGGCAATTGCCCCGTGCAGCCAGGAATGCTCTGCGGCACTGGCCAGGGTGGCGGGTGGGACGGCGTGGTGCATGGCGGTGTCATCGTGGCGCGGCAGGCGGCCGCGGTACGGGTCGACTGTAGGCAAGGCGGGATCAAGGCGTAGTGATCTGGCGCAGGCCGGCGTGCTTCCGGGTCGCCATCGCGGCAAGCGGGGGTACCTCGCGGGGACCTGCGCTACTGGCGCGGCGTCCGCAGGTTCACTGGCGGCGCCGCGGACGTGCTGCGGAATGGATTGATGTCCAGTCCGCCCCGGCGGGTATAGCGCGCATGGATGCTGAGCTTGCTGGGCGCACAGCGCCGCATGAGGTCGACGAACATGCGCTCCACGCAGTGCTCGTGGAACTCGCTGTGCTTGCGGAAGGAGACGATGTAGCGCAGCAGGCCGGCGCGGTCGATCGGCGGACCCACATAGTCAATCTGCACGCTGCCCCAGTCCGGCTGGCCGGTCACAGGGCAGTTCGAGCGCAACAGGTGCGAAACCAAGGTTTCGCTCACCGGCGCTGCATCGGCGGCGGTGACCAGGTACTCGGGCCGGGGCGGCCCGTAGCAGTCGATGGACAGGTCCTGATTGTCCAGCGACAAGCCTGGCAGTGCGACGGCCGGCGCGCCCCAGGCATCGGCGACGTGCAAGGTGATGGCAACTTCTTCGCCGGCTGCAGCCGACAGATCCCGCGCCAGGGTAGCCACGAGCGCCGCCTGGCCGCCGATACGCTCTTGTGCGAAGCCGTTGAGATATAGCTTGAAGGACTTGGACTCGATCAGGTTCGGCGACGTGGCCGGCACCCGGAATTCAGCCATGGCTACGCGCGGCTGGCCATGTTCGCCGAGCCAGGACAACTCGTACGCATTCCAGATGTCCACGCCGTGGAATGGCAACGGCGTGCCCAGCCCGAGCTGGGTGCGCTGTACGGCGCGCGGCAGCGGCAAGAGCACGCCGGGATCGTAGTGGTCGCGGTATGTCGTGGTCTTGCCGAGTGCGGATTCGTCGAGCCTGCCCATGCCGCGCAGTGTAGTGCGCCGCCGTGGAAGGAAGCTGACAATTACGATCGGCGCTCTCGGCGTGCGCGCGGCTGCAGTAGCATGAAGCCTCCTTGCGCGCGGTGGGTTTGCGCACGCTGGGCCTTCGGATGACGGGGACGGACATGCATGCGAAATGGGTGGGGCTTCGGTTTGGCATTGCCATCGCGGCTGGACTTTGCTGCGGCAGCGTCGCTGCCCAGGGCAGGACGATGAGTGCCGATGACTACGCGCAGGCGGCGCGCTTCCTGTCGTACAACACCGAGCCGCTGGTGGACCACGCGGTGCAAACCGTGGATTGGCTGGACGACACCCATTTCTGGTACCGCGACCATGACGCCGCAGGCGACCACTACCTGCAGATGGACGTGACCACCGGCAAGGCCACGGCCTTGTTCGACCAGGGGCAGATGGCTGCCGCCCTGACCAAGGCCAGCGGCAAGCCGGCCGATGCCGCCAAGCTGTCCATCACCGCATACAGCCCGCGCGTGGATGGCCGCGTCGAGGTCACCGTCCGCAGCAAGCATTACGTGTGCGATGTCGCGGGTGGCACGATCGGCTGCGTGGATCGAGCCAAGCTCGCGGACCGCGGCAAGGAACCCGGCATGCTCTCGCCGGACAAGAAGACCGAAGCCTTCGTCCGCGACTGGAACCTGTGGGTGCGCGACGTGGCCACGGGCAAGGAGACCCAGCTCACCACCGACGGGGTCAAGGATTACGGCTATGCCACGCAGAATGCCGGCTGGACCCACGGCGATGGACTGATTGCGCGCTGGGCGCCGGATTCGCGCAAGATCGCGACGTATCGCCAGGACCAGCGCCAGGTTGGCGAGATGTACACGGTGAGCTCGCGTGTGGGCCATCCCAAGCTGGATGCGTGGAAATATCCGCTGCCGGGCGACGAGCATGTGTTCATGATCGAGCCCGTCGTGGTCGACGTGGCCAGCCGCCGCGTGGTGCGCCTGCAACTGGAACCGCAGCAGCGCCTGTCCACCCTGTGCGACACGCTGGCCTGCGACGCGGGCGAGCGCTACCAGTGGAGCGACGTCAAGTGGGCGCCGGACAGCCGCACGCTGGCCTTGGTCTCCACCTCTCGCGATCGCCAGCACGAATGGTTCCGCGTGGCTAACGCCGATACGGGCGCGGTGCGCACCGTGTTCGAGTTCACCGCCAAGCCCTACTACGAAAGCGGCCACGGCCGGGTCAATTGGCAATACCTGCCAAGCGCCGACCAGGCCATCTGGCCGTCCGAGGAGACCGACTGGGCCAACCTGTACCTGTACGACCTGAAAACCGGCAAGCGCCTGCGTGCGGTCACCGGCGGCGAGGGCAACGTCACCGAGGTGCTGCACGTGGACCGCAAGGCGCGCACCTTGTGGTTCGTTGGCGTCGGCCGCACGGCGGGAGTGAACCCGTATTACCGGCAGTTCTGGAAGGCTGGCATCGACGGCGGCAAGCCGGTCTTGCTGACGCCCGAGGATGCCGACCACACGATCAACATGTCGCCCGACGGCAAATATTTCGTCGACAGCTGGTCGACTCCCACGATGCCGCCAGTGACCGTGCTGCGGGCCGCCAGCAACGGCCGCATCGTGGCCACCGTCGCCAAGGCCGATATCACGCGCCTACAGGCGGCTGGCTGGGTGCCGCCCGAGCCGTTCACGGTCACCGCGCGTGACGGCAAGACCAAGCTCTACGGCATGATGTTCAAGCCGACGCACTTCGATCCGCACAAGAAATATCCGATCATCGACTACATCTACCCCGGCCCGCAGACTGGCTCGGTGCGTGGACGCAGCTTCTCGCCGGCGCGCGCCGACCACCAGGCCATGGCCGAGCTGGGCTTCATCGTCATCGCGCTTGACGGCATGGGCACGCCGTGGCGTTCGGCGAGCTTCCACCACACCTGGTACGGCGAGATGGGCGACAACACGTTGCCCGACCAGGTCGCCGGCATCAAGGAGCTGGCGCAGCGCTACCCGTGGATCGATATCGACCGCGTCGGAATCTGGGGCCATTCCGGCGGCGGCAACGCCACGGCCGACGCGATGTTCCGTTACCCGGACTTCTTCAAGGTCGGCTGGGCCGAGAGCGGCAACCACGACAACCGCAACTACGAGAACGACTGGGGCGAGAAATACCAGGGCTTGCTGGTCACGAACGAGGACGGCAGCACCAATTACGACAACCAGGCCAACCAGCTCATCGCGAAGAACCTCAAGGGCAAGCTGATGCTGGTGCACGGCGAGATAGACGACAACGTGCCGCTGGGCGAGACCATGCTGGTGGCCGAGGCGCTGCTCAAGGCGAACAAGGATTTTGACATGCTCATCGTGCCGAACCAGCACCATGGCTACGCCGATGCCACGCCCTACACCACGCGCCGGCGCTGGGATTATTTCGTGCAGCATCTTGCCGGCAACACGCCGCCCAAGGAATTTGCGCTGCAACCCTGGCCGTGGAACTGATCGCGGCGCGAAGCACGGAGAGAGCCAGCGCACGAAGCTGGCCGTTCGTTCCGCTCAGTCCGTCCGTGTTGCCACCACCGGCGGCACCGCTGCCGCACGCAGTGCCGGTCCGAGCACGGCAAGCTGGCCGAGCAGCCACAGCGCCAGAGCCGCGATGGGCAGGTAGGCGAGCGGCAGGCGCGGCAGCTCGTAGTGCCCCATCAGCAGCAGGTTGAGGCCGAGTGCCAGCAATACGCCGGGCAACAGGCCGCCGCCCACGATCAGCGCGTTCTCGGCCTGGAAGTAGCGCAGGATGTCGCGCCGGCTGGCGCCCACCGCGCGGCGGATACCGATGGCGCGTCGCCGCTGTTGCACCCAGAAGCTGGCGAGTCCCGCGATGCCGACGGCGGTGACCAGCAGCAGCCCGCACGCTGCGGCCAGGAGCAGCCCGAGCATGGTGCGGTCATGGCGGAAATAGTCGCTGCGCAACTGCCCGAAAGTCTGCGCGTGGCGCAGGATGCGGTCGGCGTCGAGCTGCTGCAGCACTGCGGCGGCCTCCTTCAGTACCCGCTGGCGCTGCGACGGCGCGGTGCGCAGCACGTAGGTGACGTTGCTCTCGTCGGGCAGCATCGGGAACAACATGGCGTCCTCGTTGCCGCCGCCGGTTTCCAGCATGGGGCGCAGCAGGTGGTCGATCACGCCGACGATGCGCACGGGTTTGTCACCGGGATAGACCAGCTTGCCCAGCGGATCCTGGCCGGGGAACAGGCGCGCGGCCAGCGCGCGGGTGACGACGGTGGCCGCCACGTGGTTGATGCCGTCCCAGTCGTGGGCGCTGTCCATCGGCACATATTCGTCCGGGCGGAAGTCGCGCCCGGCGACCAGGCGCAGGCCCAGCGCCCGCAGTTCGCCCGGCGTGCCGTTGAAGGCGGTGGCGGCCAGCCTCGAAGGGCCATTCGGCACGGTGGCGATGCCGTTGCTCCAGTTGTTGCGGTTGAACGGCAGCGCGTCGACCGCTGCCACCGCGGTGACGCCGGGGATGCCGCGCAGCGCGGCCAGGTCGGCGGCATGCCGCGCCAGCGGATTGCCGCCGTCGAGGCTGGCGCTGTCGAGCATCACCAGTTCGTCCTCGGCCACGCCGCTGGGCCAGCGCATCTGCGCCGTGCGACCGGCGATCATCAGCGCCACGTTGCAGACGATGGCGCAGGTCAACGCCACCTGCAGCGCCAGCAGCAGCACGGTGAGCTTGTGGCGGGTGAGGCTGGCGAGCATGGGAATGCGTGGCATGTCGATTACCTCACGGGGTTTTCAACTGCATGGCCGGGGGGATATCACAGGCGCGCCAGGCCGGCAGCAGGCCGGCGAGCACGCTGGCGGCGACCGCCAGCATGAAAGTACCGAGCAGCATCGCGGGGTCCATGTGCGCGAGTTGCGCGTAGCCGTCCGGGCGCTGGCGCACGCTCCACAGGCCAAGCTGGGCCAGCGCGAGGCCGAGCACGCCGCCAGCCAGGCCGATCACCGCCGCCTCCATGCCGAACTGCACGAAGATGTCGCGCTGCCGTGCGCCCAGCGCCCGGCGCACGCAGATCTCGCCGCGGCGGCGCAGGAACTTCGCCAGCAGCAGGCCGACGATGTTGACCATGCACACGCCGAGGAAACCCAGTGCCAGCCACAGTTGCAGGTGCAGGTCTGCGGGGATCAGGTGCTCGTGGGCGAGCCAGTCGGTGAGGCCGTACAGCCGGGCCTCCACCGGGCGCGGGAAGCGGCCGTGCGCCTGCTGGTCGCGCCAGTAGTCGGCGAGGAACGCGCGATAGGCCTGCGCCCTGGCCTGGCTGTCCAGCTGCACCCAGAACTGCAGCCAGGTGCAATGGTCGCTGCGGCGATTGTCGCCGCCGCTGCCCCAGCAACGTAAATCCCCGCTGAAATTGAACCTCAGATCCAGCGCGGTCTGCAGCGGCAAGAAGAACTGGTCGGCCTGGCCGAATGCGCGATCGTCGATCCTGGCATAGAAGGCGGGTTGCGGGTGCCAGTCGTCGAGGACCCCGATCACGCGGAAGTCGGTGTCCTTCAGCCGCACGGTGCGGCCGATGGCCGGCGCGGCACCGAACAGCCGTTGGGCGAGGCCTGCGTTGAGCACCACCACGCGCGCACGGTCAACGTCGTCCTGCTCGTTCCAGCCGCTGCCGGCACGGAACGGGGTCGCGAACATCGGGAAGAAATCCGCAGTGACGTAATGGCCGCGCTCGAAGAATGGATGCTGCCCCGCCTGCGCGGGGCGCACCGGCACCGAGCCGCCGCTCATTGCCGCCTGGCGATCCGCGCGACGGGCGCGCAGCAGCGCCATGGCGTCCGGCCAGGTGAGGCTGTCCGGCAGGTTGCCGGCGGGGGCGCCGCTGGCGCCGCCGCGCGGCAGCGGCCGCGGGTCGAGCTGGGGCACGTACAGTTGGTCGCTGCGCCCCGGCAGTGGATCGCCGGACATGGCGTGCAGCACGGTGATCATCGTCATGCTGGCGCCGATGCCCAGCCCGATGGCGAGCACCATCAGCGCGGTGAGCACCCGGCTGCGCTTCAGGCTGCGCAGGGCCAGGGCGAGGTAGTAGCCATACATCGTGCTTCCCTCCGGTGGATCGGGGCGATGGCGCAGCGCTCCCTGCCGCCTGCGCGAAGCAGGCGGGGCGGGCGAACCGAACGGTCGATGGCGCGCGGATGCAGTCGGCGGCGCGCGCCGGTGGCGGTTCAGAGGCGGCTGACGTCCTGGGCGAGACCCTTGGCGATGGCCTCGTCGAGCAGTTGCGAGGCGCGCTGGTCGGCGGCGGCGAGCACTGCGCGCTGGCGCTGCACGCGGGCGTCGAGCTGCGGCTGCAGCGCCGCCAACTGCTGGCGCAACGCGGCCATGCGCGCGTCGATGTCGTGCTGCTGGGCGTCGAGGCTGGCCAGGCGTTGCGAGGCGGCCAGGGCCTTTGGATTTGTCTGCAGGTCCTGGCGCTGGGCCTCGACGCTGCGCAGCCAGCCTTGCAGGCCCTCGAGCGGGCCCTTCAGCTTCCACTGTTCGCCTTCCAGCTTGCCGGCGTCGCGCCAATAGGCGGTGACCGGCGCGTAGGCCTCGCGTGCGCGGTCGACGAAGGTGGGGTCACGGATCACCCAGGACTGGTCGCCGCGGCGGAACCAGAACATCGGCGCGGGATCGGCCTGGTGCAGGCGCCTGGCCAGCGCGGCGTCGATACCGGTGCCGTTGACCGACGTGGTGTCGCCGCGCTTGTCGTGGTCGTACAGGGCGTGCGCGTAGTGGTTGCCGGATGCCGTGATGTCGATGTCGCTGTCGTGGTGCGCACGCGCTGTCGCGACCGGCATCGGCGCGGTCGCGCGCACCGTTGCGGCTGTCGACACCGGTTGCGCGATGCCCTTGCTCAGCGCTTCTTCGAGCAGCTTGTCGATCTGCTGTTCGGCCTGTGCCGAGGCCGCGCGCTGCCGTTCGCCCAGCGCCTGCTGTTGCTTGCCGAGTGCCTCCTGTTTGCGACTCAGCGCCTCTTGCTGCGAACCCAGGGCCTCCTGCTGTTTCTGGAGCGCGGCCCCCTGGTCGTGCAAGGCCTGGCGTTCGGCGTCCAGCCTGGCGGCTTCGGCCTGCAGCGCCTTGCGCGCACTGGCCGTGGCCTGGCTGGCGTCGGTGCGGCTGTCCAGCGCGGCCGTGCGGCTGGCCAGCATCGCCTGGCGCGCCACCAGCGCGGCCTCGCGTGCGCCGAGCTTGCCTTGCTGGGCGCCGAGGTGGCCCTGTTGCGCACCCAGTTGGCCTTGTTGTTGGCCCAGCGCGCCTTGTTGCCCGCCCAGTTCGCCTTGCTGCCTGCCGAGGGTGGTGACGGGCGCGTAGGCGGCCTTGGCACGCTGGATGTAGGCCGGATCGCGGATCAGCCAGGATTTGTCGCCGCGACGGAACCACAGCAGCGGCTCGCCCGTCTTGCGCAGGCGCTGTACGGCAGTGAGATCACCGTTGGTGCCGTTGACGGTGACGGCATCGCCATCGCCATCGAACAGCGCGAAGCCGTAGCCGTCGTCGTCGTGCGTGCTGATGCTCACGTGGTGGCCAGTGAAACCGGCGAGGTTGACGGGTGGCGCGGGCGGGACGGCGGGTGCGTGAGGTGCGGCAGGCAGTGGCGGCGGTGTGACATTGGGCGCCGGTGGCGGCGCGGGTGGCGCTGGCGGTGCGGACGGAAGGGCGGCACTGGGCACCGTGTCCGGTGATTGTTGCGCGGCGCCAGCCGTCACGCGGTAAGGCAATACGCCGATCAGCGCGACAAGCGCGACGAACAGCCAACCGCGTGCGAGCGGCATGGCGTCGGAGCCCTGTTGCAACATGAGCAGGCGCCGCTTGAGGTTGTGGAATGTGGGGGGCGCGCTGGCAAGGCCGGCGTGCAGCGGGTGGGCCACGCCCAGCTCCAGCAGCAGGCGGCCGTAGTCGCGCGGCGCGGCGCGCTGCTGCGCCAGCGCCAGCGCGTCGCAGGCCGCTTCGCGGTGCAGCGCGTATTCATGCATCGCCCAGCGCAGCAGGGGGTGGAAGAAGAACAGCCGCGCAGCCAGTGCGGGAACCCAGCCAAGCACCAGGTCGCCGCGTTTGAGGTGGGCGAGTTCGTGGGCCAGCGCCAGCGAGGCGGCCTCGGGAGCGAGCGGCAACGCGGCCGGCCACAGGATGGCGGGGCGGCGCAGCCCGCAGACCTGCGGCGAGACGACGGCGGGCGAGGCGAGCAGCGGCGGGCAACGACGCAGGCCGAGCGCGTGCGCCTGCCGGCCGCATTGCGCCTGCAACGCGGCATCGTCCAGCGGCATCGCGTCGCGGCGCAGGCGCCGCGTGCGGCGGTGCTGCAGGAGCAGCGCCGGCAGCTGCGCCAGCAGCAGGGACAGCCACAGCGCGAGCAGCAGCACGCGCCAGTGTGAGGACATCCAGCCGGCTGCGCTCGACGTCGGCGCCACGGCCGGTTTGGACGTTCCGGCCGACAAGGCCGCCCTTGGTGCCGGTGCGGCATCTTGCGCCGCGACGATCATTGGCGTGGCCGCCTCGGTGGCGGCGACGGGCGGAGCAGCCACGACCGCCGGCGGTGCCAGCAAGGGCAGCGCGATCGGTGCCTGCCAGGTCAGGCCCAGCAGCACCTGCAGGCCCACCAGCCACCACAGCGCGCAACGCGCGGCGGCCGGCAGGCGCGGCAAGGCCCGCAGCAGCAGGGCGACGGCGGCGATCAGCAGGACGGCCTGCAGCGAAGTCCAGGCCAGGCGCGACAGCAGTTCGGCGGAGAAGTGTTCGAGCAGGCCCATGTCAGCTCTCCCGGCGCGTGGTTTCGAGTTGTGCCACCAGGGCCTGCAGCTCGGCCAGCTCGTCGTCGCTGACCTCGCCGCGTTCGGCCATCCAGGCCACGAACGGCGACACCGAGCCGCTCAGGGTCTTTTCCACGAACTGGCCCACGGCGTTGCGTGTTGCCTCGCCGGGGCCGGTGGTGGTGGTGCTGTAGCGGTACACGCCCTGCGCCTGGCGGCGCTTGAGGTAACCCTTGGTGCGCAGCCGCTCCATCATGGTGAGCACGGTGGAGCGGGCCAAGCCGTGGATCTCGCCGAAGCTCGCCGCGATCTCGCCCACGCTGGCGGGCTGTTGTTTGGCGAGGTGGCGCAGCAGGGCAAGTTCCTGGTCGCCGATGGTAGGACGGGACATGGGGGCGGCTCCGTTTGACTACACGTGTCGCTACGCTACGCCTGACGACACGTGTAGTCAAGCGCCTCCCCATGTGGCGATTCGGGGGAACATCATTTCCATGCAGAGGCGGCATGCCGCGCGGGATATCCTCGGCAGCGGTCATGCCGGATGCCGGCTGCACCGGGCGGGTGGGGATGTTCATTCGATCGCATGGTCATAGTCGTCGCGCACGTGCTGGTTGATGTAGGTGGCCAGGCCGCGGCCCGCCTTGGCCAGGCGTTGCATCTCGCGCACGTGGGCCATGCCCGGGTGCCTGCGGGTGTAGACGTAGATTGTGGGGCGGTCGACGAAGCGCAGGCGGATCTCGTCCGGTCGGCATGCGTACGCGGCGACACCGGAGTCGCCGCCCAGGTTGGCATAGCGTTCCATGGCCATTGTCTCGAGCACCACGCGATGTCCGCAGGATGCGCGGCGCGGCGTGACGAAGGCGCCACGTGGCCGTGGCTGGTCGAAGTCCCCTGCCCCGATCAGGGCGCGGCGCCGCCCATGGCGGCGCGGGGCGGTCGGAAGCTACAGCGCGTCGTGGTCCAGTTCGCCGGTGCGGATGCGGATGACCTGTTCCAGCGTGCTGACGAAGATCTTGCCGTCGCCGATCTTGCCGGTGCGCGCCGATTGCTGGATGGCCTCGAGCACGCGCTCGAGCTGGTCGTCGACCACCGCAATCTCGAGCTTGATCTTGGGCAGGAAGTCAACCACGTATTCGGCGCCGCGATACAGCTCGGCATGGCCCTTCTGGCGGCCGAAGCCCTTCACCTCGGTCACCGTGATGCCCTGCACGCCGACCTCGGCGAGCGCCTCACGTACATCGTCCAGCTTGAATGGCTTGATGATCGCCACGACCAGTTTCATGGATTTGTCCTTGGGTTTGGCGCCGAGATGCAACGGTGACACCGGTACATTTTGCCCGTGGCAGCCGGCGCTGTCGCCTGCCGCATCGCGGTAGGACATTCCTTACCGCCTTTGCGGAGGCACCCCGATGGCGCCATCGCCCGGTGAGTATCTACACTGTAGGCCCGCAGATCGGGTACGCATCATGATGGACAAGCACGACATCGACAGCCTGGCCGCGCGGCTCGCCGCGCTGGTGCCGGAAGGCCTGGCGCGCGCACAGCAGGATGTGCAGGCCAACATGCGCGACGTGCTGGCGCAGGGCCTGCGCCGCCTGGACCTGGTGACGCGCGAGGAGTTCGACGTGCAGGCGCAGGTATTGGCACAAACGCGCGCCAAGCTCGAGGCGCTGGAGCGCACGGTCGGGGAGCTGGAGGCCGTGATCGCCGCCCACGACGCCTGATTGGCGGTAGCGACGAGGGTGCACCGCGCTCTTCGCGGGAAGGCGCCGGCGATCGATGGCGACTTCTCATGGTCAGGCGTTCCGCCGGTTGGCCGCAGGCGCGCCGCGACGCGACCGATGGCTACGCGGCCATGGCGCAGGACTCCTGGATGACTTGGGCCACGTGCCGGATCCACCAAGTGCCTGGTGGCCGGAAGGGGGTGAGGGGTGGGCCTTGCAGTCGCTCTCAGCCGCGCCTCGGTCGGCATCGCGGCACCCCAGGTCGTGGTGGAGGTCAACCTGGCCGGTGGCTTGCCGGCGACGAATATCGTCGGGCTGCCGGAAGCGGCGGTGCGCGAGGCGCGGGACCGGGTGCGGGTGGCTGTGCAAAGCGCCGCGTTCGAGTACCCCGATCGGCGGATCACGGTGAACCTGGCTCCGGCCGAGCTGCCCAAGGATGGCGGCCGCTTCGACCTGCCCATCGCGCTGGGCATCCTCGCCGCCAGCGGGCAGGTGCCCCGGCAAAAGCTGGAAAGCTGCGAATTCCTCGGTGAGCTGGCACTCACCGGTGCGCTGCGGCCGGTGTCCGGCGTGTTGCCGGCCCTGCTGCAGGCCCGTGCGCAGGGCCGTGGCATGGTCGTGCCGCGCGCCAACGCCGCCGAGGCGGCGCTGGTGGGTGACATGGACGTCCGCGTCGCCGACTCGCTCGCCCAGGTCTGTGCCTGGCTGCATGGCGCCGATGAGCTGGCGGTACCGGAGCGCGTTGCCGCCGCCCCGGCTTGCGCAGGGCCGGACCTCCGTGACGTGCGCGGCCAATTGCAGGCGCGGCGCGCCTTGGAGATCGCGGCAGTCGGCGGCCATCACCTGTTGCTGGTCGGGCCGCCGGGCACCGGCAAGACCATGCTGGCCGAGCGCCTGCCCGGCATCCTGCCGCCACTGAGCGAGGCCGAGGCCTTGGAAACCTGTGCCGTGCTTTCGGTGGCTGGCCAGGCTGGGAATTGCCTGGCGCAATGGGGGCAGCGGCCATTCCGCGCCCCGCATCACACGGCCTCCGGCGTGGCCCTGGTGGGCGGTGGCTCGGTCCCGCGGCCGGGAGAGATTTCCCTGGCGCACAACGGCGTGCTGTTCCTCGACGAGCTGCCCGAATTCAGTCGCCACGTGTTGGAGGTCTTGCGCGAGCCCATGGAGTCGGGACACATCGCGATCTCGCGGGCGGCACGGCAATCGACGTTTCCGGCGCGGTTCCAGTTGGTGGCGGCCATGAATCCGTGTCCGTGCGGCTACGCCGGTGGGCCACGCTGCCACTGCACGCCCGACCAGATCCAGCGTTACCGCAGCCGGGTCTCGGGGCCGCTGCTGGACCGCATCGACCTGTGCGTGCAGGTACCGCACATGGCCTTGGCCGAGCTGGACGCGTTGCAGTTGATCGCGGGCGAGGATTCAGCCAGTGTGCGCACGCGCGTGCTGGAGGCGCGGGTGATGGGCATGTCCCGTGCCGGGTGCACCAATGCGCAGCTTGACGTGCGCGGACTGGAGCGCGCTTGCGCCCTGCCCAGTGCCGAACGGCACTGGTTTGGCGTCGCGCTGGAAAAGCTCGGCTTGTCCGTGCGCGCCTATCATCGAGTGCTGCGCGTGGCACGCAGCATTGCCGATCTGGACGGTGGCGCCCAGGCGCTGGCGCGAGAACACCTTGCCGAGGCGCTGCAATACCGCAGCGGCTGAGCACCAAGCTGCAGCTGGACGTGGTGGCGCTGCCGTGTTCCGATAGCGTGCTGGTTTTTTCCGGAAACGCGATGGTTCTCGATCTTGGCTTGATGCTGGCCGGCGTGTTGATGGTCGGCTTTTTGGCGCAGTGGCTGGCATGGAAGCTGAAGCTGCCGGCTATCGTGTTCCTGCTGTTGGCGGGCCTGGTGTTGGGTCCCATGCTTGGCGTGCTGGATCCGGACCAGATGCTGGGCGAGCTGTTGTTCCCGATGGTGTCGCTGGCGGTGGCCTTGATCCTGTTCGAGGGCAGCCTGACCCTGCGCCTCCACGAACTGCCTGGCATTGGCCGCGCGGTGCGTGGCCTGGTCAGCTACGGTGCGATTGCCGCGCTGCTGCTGCTGGCGCTGGCGGCGCGCCTGGTGGCCGGCGTGGACTGGTCCATTGCGTTTTTGTTTGGCGCGTTGGGTTGCGTCACCGGTCCCACGGTGGTGATCCCAATGCTGCGCACGCTGCGGCCCAACGCGCGCATCGCCAACTCGCTGCGTTGGGAAGGCATCGTCATCGATCCCTTGGGCGCGTTGTTTGCGGTGCTGATCTTCGAGGCCATTGTTTCCCACCAGGAAGGGCACACGCTCACCGTGTTTGCCGCGACGGTGACCAGCGGCGTGGTCATTGGCGCGCTCGCCGCCTGGCTCATGGCCGTCCTCCTGCGTCGGCAATTGATCCCCGAGTTCCTGCAGAATTTCGCGGTGCTGTCGGCGGTGCTGCTGGCCTTCAGCATTTCCAACACGCTGACCCATGAATCCGGCCTGCTGGCAGTCACCATCATGGGCATCGTGCTTGGCAACGTGCGCGACATCCATATCGACGACATCCTGGATTTCAAGGAAAACCTGACCACGGTGCTGGTGTCGGTGTTGTTCGTGCTGCTGGCCGCACGCCTGCACTGGCCATTGCCGGGCGGGATGCTGGCAGCGGGCATTGGCGTGTTCCTGATTGCGCAGTTCGTGGTGCGACCGCTTACCGTGGCGCTGGCGACCTGGGGGAGCGCCTTGTCCTGGCGCGAGCGCGTCCTGATCGGCTGGGTCGCGCCGCGCGGCATCGTGGCCGCTTCGGTATCGGCCTTGTTTGCGTTGCGCCTGGACGCGCTGGGCGTGGCGGGTGCCGAAGCATTGGTGCCGCTGGTGTTCATCCTCATCATCGGCACCGTGGTGCTGCAAAGCACGACCGCCCGGCCGCTGGCCTTGTGGTTGCGGGTGGCCGAGCCGGAGCCTGACGGCGTGCTGGTGTATGGCTCGGACGAAGTCGCGCGCACCGTTGCCGGCGCGCTGCTCGCGGTCGGCTTCCGGGTCACCCTGGCGGACGACGATTGGGATGGCATCCGCGTTGCACGCATGCAGGGCATGAATACTTTCTTCGGCAACCCTGCATCGCCGTACGCGGAGCGCTATCTCGACCTTACCGGCCTTGGCTGCCTGCTCGCGATGTCCACACATCGCGAGCGCAACACGCTGGCGAGCGTGCGTTATCGCGAGGAGTTTGGCCGACAACACGTCTATCGCCTGCGGCACCTGACGCCGCAGGAAAACACTGAGCGCGCGGCGCTGCCGGGCAGCGTGCTGGCGCCGCCGCTGTTTGACGAAGAGATGACCCACGCACGATTTGCACAGATGCTGGCCCAAGGCTGGCGGATCAAGTCGCCCAAGCTGAGCAGCGCGTACGACTGGCCGCAATTCGTCGCGCAATACGGCGCCATCTCGGTGTTGCTGTTCGGGATCGACGAGAAGGGCACATTGCGCGTCGCCACCTCCCGGATCGACCTGCAGCCCAAGCCGGGCTGGACCGTGCTCGTACTGGTGCCGCCAAAGGTGGACGCAGCCGAGGTGGAAAAGGCCGGGACGGCCACGGCGGAGGCGGCAGGCTCGCTCCAGCCCGATGCCGGCCAGGCGCCGCCGTCGGCATCCACGGCAGCCTGAGCCCAGAGGAGCGTGGGCGGTTTCAGACCTTCCGGTGTTTGCCGCGGAACGGGGCATAGAACGCACGCAAGCG
The DNA here is from genome assembly GCA_035571995.1 of Rhodanobacter sp. Taxonomy (GTDB): domain Bacteria; phylum Pseudomonadota; class Gammaproteobacteria; order Xanthomonadales; family Rhodanobacteraceae; genus Rhodanobacter. The sequence continues at coordinate 13,651 of DATNBK010000205.1, read as the reverse complement.
CGCGAGGTCGGCGTCCAGGTCCGCGCTGGTGGGCATGGGTGTGCCAATGACGATGGATTTGCTTGGGTAGTCGAACGCGATCGGCAGCACCGGCACCCCAGCGCCGTGGGCGATGCGCCAGAAACCGGATTTCCAGCGTTGCACCGGCTTGCGCGTTCCCTCCGGGGCGATGCCGAGCCACAAACTCGGCTGGTGGTCAAACTGCGCGAGCATCTGCCCGACCACGCCAGTGGTCGCGCCGCGGTCGACCGCGATGCCGCCAAGCTGCCGCAGCACGCCGGCGAGCGGCGGACGGAACAGTTCCTGTTTGGCCATGAAGCGGATGTCGACGCCAATCGCAACCTTCATCAACAGGCCCCAGACGCCGTCCCACCATGACGAATGCGGCGCGGCAATCAATACCAGCCGGGGCAGGTCGGGCAACTCGCCGTCAAGCTTCCAGCCGGCGACGCGCAGGATCAGTCGGCACAGCGCCCGGTGCGGCGCGTCGCGCAGCCGGGGCATGCGCGGCGGCAGTTCGCCTGGTTTTGGCAGTCGCCTCATTCGTGCTCGGGCCGGCGCGTGCGGTTCTGCTTGAGGGCGCCGCGGCGCTGCTTGTCCTGCAGCCGACGTTCCCTGGATGCGCGCGTGGGCCGGGTGGGCAGGCGCGGCTTGGGCGGCACCAGGGCGCTGCGGAGGATGGCAGCCAGGCGCCCGCGCACGTCGTCACGGTTGCGCGCCTGGTCACGGAAGCGGCGGCCCTGGATCACCAGCACGCCGGCGTCGGTGAGACGGCGGTCGCGCCGCGCCAGCAGACGCTCGCGCAGCGCCTCGGGCAAAGCGGTCGAGTGGGCCACGTCGAAGCGCAACTCGACCGCACTCTCGGTGCGGTTGACGTGTTGGCCGCCGGGGCCGTCGGCGCGCAGGAAGCGCTCGACCAGTTCGCTTTCGGGAAGACTGAGGTTGGCGGTGACGATCAACATGCCGTCTCCTCGGGTATGTGCCTGCGCGGCGCGTGCCATGCCCACCGGCACTGACGGCGGAAGACCGGCTCAGCGCTGGCGCCAACCGGCGATGAAGGCCAGCGCCGCGGCGGCCACACCCAGCGCCGGTGGCCACGGGCCCGACCAGGGATCCAGGGACCACAGCAGGGTCGCACAAAGCAACAGGGACGCCCCGCCAACACTGTACAACAGCAGCCGGCGCTGGCGTTTGGCGTCGTCGCGAAGTTGCGCGAGCGACCGTACATCGCCTGCCTCCGCCGACCGGCCGCTGGCTGCCTGGCGCAAGGCATCGCGTACCAATTCCGGCAGCTCCGGGGCGTGGTGCAGCCATTGGGGCAGTCGCTTGCGCATGTCGCGCAGCGCCCGCAACGGACTGTTGCGCTTGCGCAGGATGCGCTTGAGCACCGGCTCGGCGACGGCCCAGATGTCGATGTCCGGGTCGAGGAAGCGGCCCACGCCCTCGATGTTGAGCAGGGTCTTCTGCAGCAGGATCAACTGGGGTTGGATCGTCAGTTCGAAGCGGCGGGCAGTCTGGAACAACTTGATCACCAGCTCGGCCAGCGAGATCTGCGCCAGGGGACGGGTGAAGTACGGCTCGCAGACCGTGCGGATCGCAGCCTCCAGCTCATCCAGACGCACGCTCGCGGGCATCCAGCCGGCGGCCACGTGCAGCCGCGCGATGCGCGCGTAGTCGCGCTCGAACAAGGCCACGAAGTTCTGCGCCAGCCAGTACTGGTCGGCCTCGGGCAGCGAACCCATGATGCCGAAATCCAGGGCGATGAAGCGCGGCTCCGCGGTGCGCGTCGTGTCCACCCAGATGTTGCCGGGGTGGGCGTCGGCGTGGAAGAAATTGTCGCGGAACACCTGCTCGTAGAAGACCCGCACGCCCTTGACCGCCAGCGCCTTGCGGTCGATGCCGGCAGCGTCGATCGCGGCAATGTCGTCGCAGCTTACGCCGTGCACGCGCTCCAGGGTCAGCACCCGGGAGTTGGTGAATTCCCAGTGCACGGCGGGCACGTAGAGGTCCTCGCCGCTGGCGAAGTTGCGCTTGAGCAGGCTGGCGTTGGCGCCTTCGCGCTGCAGGTCGAGCTCGTTTTCCAGCATCTTCTCGACTTCAGCCACGACGTCGAGCGGGCGGATCTTGTCGGCGTGCGGGTGCCAGCGCTGCACCAGTTCGCCCAGCGCGCGCAGCAGGCGCACGTCACCGGCAATCTGGCCCTCGATGTGCGGGCGCAGGACCTTGACCACCACGTCCCTGCCGTCGTGCAGCCGGGCCGCGTGCACCTGGGCAATCGAGGCTGAGGCCAGCGCGTCGTCGTCGAACCGTGCGTACAGCTCGCCCACAGGCATGCGCAACTCGCGCTCGACGATGGCACGCGCCTCAATACCGGGGAAGGGCGGCACCTGGTCCTGCAGCAAGGAGAGTTCGTCGGCAATGTCGGCCGGGATCAGGTCGCGCCGGGTGGACAGCACCTGCCCGGCCTTGACGAAGATCGGCCCCAGCTCCACCAGGGCAAGGCGCAGCCGCGCCCCGCGTGGCAAGCCGGCCACGTCCTTGCGCCGGCGCGCCAGCAACGGCCGCAACAGTTTCAGTGGCCGATACAGGTGCGCCGCGTCGACCAGCTCGTCGAGGCGGTAGGCCAGCAGCACGGACGCCACCCGCAGCAGGCGCGGGATGGTCGAGAGTGAGGTCATGCGGAGGTTCCGCGCGCGCGCGCGGCCAGGCGCGCCACCCGCGCCTGCAGCCGCTCGGTGCGCTCGCGCAAGGCGTCCACGTCATCCAGGAAGCTTTCCAGCTCGCCAGGACCCATGACCAGGCGCGCCTCGTCGCGTAACCAGTCGGCACCGTCCTCGCGCAGGTGCGCCGCGGTGTCGCGCACATGCTGCAGCGCGACGCCCGTTGTCCGCGCAACCGGGACACCGACCACGTCGCCGAACAGCCGCGTGCAGGCTTCCTCGATGTCAGGGGCAAAGTCGCGCAGGAGCTTTTCCAGTTGGCGGGCCAGGCCAGCGTCGCCGGCAAGCTCGACCTTGCCCGGCGCGATCGACTCGCCCTCGCGCTTGAACGCCAGGCTGAGCAAAGCGCCTGGCGTGGTGCGGATGCGCAGCTTGTCATCGGCCTGCGCAGGACCGACCCGCAGCTCGCCGCCCACGACGCTCACGGTGAAGGCAAGCTCCGGACCGCGCAGGTGGAGCTGCACGCTCTGGCCGTCCAGGGTGGGCAGCTGGCGCCGCGTGTCGGGATCCAGCGCCAGCGCATGCCCGAGCGCGCCTTGCAGGGCGCGCCCGACCAGCTTGCGCAGCGGCTGCGGCAACCAGGCGTTGGCTTCGGCACTCATGCGGGGATTGTAACCGCGCCGCTGAAGCCGAGTTGCCGCCAGGCTTCGTAGACCGCGATGGCCACGCTGTTGGAAAGATTCAGGCTGCGGCTGTCCGGGCGCATGGGCAGGCGCAGGCGGGCGGCGGCGGGAACCCCTGCCAGTACTTCGTCTGGCAGGCCGGCGCTCTCGCAACCAAACAGCAAGGCATCACCGGCGCGGAAGCGCACATCGCTGTAGCGGACCTGGCCGCGGGTGCTGAAGGCAAACAGGCGTGGGGCGCCGAGTGCGGCAAGACAGGCGGCAAGGTCGGCGTGCACCGCCACCCTGGCGTATTCGCGGTAGTCCAGTCCCGCACGGCGCAGGCGCGCGTCTTCCATCGCAAAGCCCAGCGGGCGCACCAGGTGCAGGTCGGCGCCGCTGTTTGCGCACAGGCGGATCACGTTGCCGGTATTGGCTGGAATCTCTGGTTGAAACAAGATCACATGGAGCATCGCCCATTATGCCGTGCTCCGGCAGGCCGCTGTCCGTGCTCAGCCCTGATCCTGCTGCGCGAAGGCGACCTGGCCCGGCAACACGCGCACGGGCGCCGTGCACTGCGGGGAGCCGGCGATGGCGTTACTCGTCGGTGCTGTGCCGGCCGGCATGCGCGGCGCTCCGGTCAGCAGCATCGCGCCAAACGCGAATATGCACACCAGCAGGCTGCCGGCAGACAACACACGCAACATCAATGCTTCGAATTTCATGGCGTACTCCTGATCGCTGCGGGGGATCCGCTGACCAGGGATCGCAAGCACCGTGCCAAAGCGCGCGGCACGCGGAAACGGCGTTGCCACGCGGTTGGCGGGCGCAAGCGCCGGTGACCGCGAGCGTCCGCGGACAGTGTGACCGTACGCACGCGGACGGTGGCTGTGCGTGCGCCGACGGGCTCAGCCGGTTGGGGGGCCTGCTGCCGGGAGCTTTTCCAGCACGGCGTAATACATGCCGTCCAAGCCGTCGTCACCGGGCAGGATCTGCCAGCCCGGTCCGGCACGCTGTCCGGCCGGGAGCGTGAAGCTGCGTGCGCGGGCGTCAGGCTGCTCGTGCAGCACGGTCCCGACGATAGCCTCGTTCTCCTCGCGCAGCACCGAGCAGGTGGCATAAACCAGCAGGCCACCGGGGGCGAGCAGGGGCCACAGCGCGGTGACGATGCGAAGCTGTTGCGCGTCCAGCGCCGCTAGGTCGCTGGCGCGGCGGTGCAGGCGCACGTCCGGCCGCCGCCGCAACACACCCGTGGCCGAACACGGGGCGTCGACCAGGATGCGCTCGAAGGGCTTGCCGTCCCACCAGTCCCGCGGCGCGCCGGCGTCGCCGGTCAGCAAGCGCGCTTCCAGCCCCAGCCGCGCCAAGTTCTCGCGCACGCGCTGGCCGCGCTCCGGGTCCCATTCCAGCGCCGTCAGCTCGACGCCCGCGCGCTCCAGCACGTGGCAGGCCTTGCCGCCCGGCGCCGCGCAGGCATCCAGCACGTGCATGCCATCGGTGGCGGCGAGCAGGTCGGCTGCCACTTGCGCCGCGCCGTCCTGCACGGCAAAGGCGCCATCGGCAAAGCCGGGCAGGCGGGTGATGTCGACACTGTGTGGCAACACCAGGGCGTCGGCCAGCCAGGGGTGCGCAGCGGCATCGACGCCGGCTGCCGCCAGCCGGGCCCGTAGTTCCTCGCGGGGGGCATGGCGCCGATTCGCGCGCAGGGTCAGTGGCGGCTCGAGGTTGTTCGCAGCCATGATCGCTTCTGCTTGCCCGGGCCAGTCGTGCTCCAACGCGGCGGCCAGCCAGGCCGGATGCGCGTGCCGCGTGCGCGGTTGTGCATCGAGCTCAGCGTTGCGGCTGGTGCGTTCGCGCTGCCAGCGCCGCAGTACGGCATTGACCAGGCCGGCAAGCCGCGGGCGCCCCAGCGCACGCGTGGCCTCGACACTCGCGGCCACGGCAGCGTAGGCGCCCAGTTGCATCACCTCCAGTTGCACCAGACCCAGCACCAGCAGGGCGTGGATGGCTGGCTCCTTGTGGCGGAGCGGCTGTGCCAGCAAGCCGTCGATGGCGGCGTCATAGCGCAGCCACCAGCGTGCGCCGTGGTGCACCAGTGCCGTCAACAGGGCCCGGTCGCGGGGATCCGTCAACTTGCCCGCATGCCGGGCGAGCGCGTCACGCAGGGAAACGCCGTGCACGGCCACCTCGGCCAACGCCGAGGCCGCCACGGCGCGCGCGTCCGCCATCATGCGGATTGGCGCAATTCGGGTCGGCCGTTGAGGTAGTCGGCGGCGCTGAGGCGCCGGCCGCCGGCACGCTGCAGGGCGTTGATGCGCAGCGCGCCGTTGCCGCAGGCCACGTCGATGCCCTCGGCACCGGCCGCAAGCACGCTGCCAGGGACTGCCGCGTGCTCACGGTCGAGTGCCTGGGCCGCCCACACCCGCACCGGCTCGCCGGCGATGTGCGTGGTGGCAACTGGCCAGGGATCGAAGGCGCGCACCTGGCGCTCAAGCGTCACCGCCGCCTGCTGCCAGTCGAGCTCGGCCTGGGATTTTTCCAGCTTGTGGGCGTAGCTGGCGCCCGTGTCCGCCTGCGCGCGGGCTGGCGGCACGGTGCCGGCGAGCAGCGCGGCCAAGCCCTCGGCCAGCACCTGGGCGCCGAGCTCGGCCAGGCGATCGTGCAGGCTGCCGCCGGTATCGTCGGCGTGGATCGGTGTGCTGCGCTCCAGCAACACCGCGCCCGTGTCCAAGCCGGCGTCCATCTGCATCAGGGACACGCCGGTGACGCGGTCGCCGGCCAGGATGGCGCGTTGGATGGGCGCCGCGCCGCGCCAGCGCGGCAGCAGGCTCGCATGCACGTTCCAGCAGCCATGCGTGGGCAGGCCTAGTACCGCGGGAGGGAGGATCAGGCCATAGGCCACGACCACCAGCAAGTCGGGACGCAGCGCGGCCAGCGTCGCCTGCGCGCCGACGGCCTTCAGCGACACGGGCTGCTCGATGGGAACACCGGCCGCGTAAGCGGCCTGCTTGACCGGACTGGGGCTGAGCTTGCGGCCGCGGCCGGCCGGCCGGTCGGGTTGGGTATACACGGCGACCACCTCGGCACCACTCGCCAGGCATGCCGCAAGGCTGGGCAACGCAAAATCCGGGGTGCCGGCAAAGACCAGCCGCAGGCGCGGCTCAGCGCTGCCTGCCGCGCTCAAGCACTCGCCGCCTGCCGGCGTTGCTTGTCCAGGCGCTTGAGCAACATGGCGCGCTTCAACGACGAGAGGTAATCGACGAACATCTTGCCGTCGAGATGGTCGATCTCGTGCTGGATGCACACCGCGAGTGGACCCTCGAGTTCGAGCCGCAGGGGCTTGCCGTCGAGATCCTGCGCGGTGACGGTGACGCCCAAGGCGCGGGTCACGTCGGCGTAGATGCCGGGGAAGGACAGGCAACCTTCCTGGTAGACCTGCGAGCCGTGCCGCTCCACGACTTCGGCATTGACCAATACCAGCGGCTGGTTGCGCTCCTCGCTCATGTCGGCCACCAGGACACGCTGCTGCACGTTGACCTGAATCGCAGCCAGCCCGACGCCATTGGCGGCGTACATGGTTTCCAGCATGTCTGCGCCGAGCTTTTTGAGCTGCGCATCAAAGGCTTGCACCGGTGCAGCATGCAGGCGCAAGCGTGGGTCGGGGAACTCCAGGATGGAAAGCATGCTCAAGGTCTCACCTCTCCTGCCGAAACTGCGGACAAGTGGGCGAAAAGCAAGCCCTGCCGCACCGTACAATCCGAATTATCTCACGGCTTTACCGGCAACTGGCGGCGTGACGGGTACCGGCCCGCATGACAGTTGCGCGGGTTAACGGTTCGGTTACACTCGACCGAGCGTCTGGGAAAGGGGGATTCCCGCCACATGAGCAAGAAAATTCTGATGGTGCTGGCCGGCGTTTTGGCCACCGCTGTGGTCTATGCGGCAGGTGCCCCGCTGCGCAGCGGGCACCCCGACAGCTACACCGTGCGCCGCGGCGACACCTTATGGGACATCTCCGCGAAATTCCTGGCCAAGCCCTGGTTGTGGCCGGAGATCTGGCAGGCCAATCCGCAGGTCCGCAATCCCCACCTGATCTATCCCGGTGACGTGCTCAACCTGTCGTTCATCGGCGGCAACGGCGGCGTGCCGTCGCTGACACTGCAACCGGCCGTGCATCGCGAAGATGCCGCGGTGACCGCGATTCCCCTATCCGACCTGCGCATGTTCCTCAAGGACTTGCGGGTGATGGACAGCAGCGCGGTCAGCGCCGCACCGTACGTGGTGGGCCTGGAAGAGGCGCGCCTGCGCGGCGCGGTTGGCCAGAACCTGTACGTGCGCGGCCTGCATGGCGAACCGGGGCAGCGCTGGGCCATCGTGCGCCCGACCCATATCTTCCGTGCGTTCCCGCGTGACGTGTCCAAGCCGCCTGAGTCGCCGCTGGCGGCCAATCCGCTGGATTCCAACGCCGCCATGGTTGACGCGCCCTGGAACGAGGATACCCGCCTGGACGGCCACTGGGAGCGGGGCAAGGACATTGGCGTGGAGGTCACCGTGATTGGCACGGCGGAAACCTTGCGCATGGGTGATCCGGCCACGTTGCTGCTGCTCGATTCGACGCGAGAAATCCGCAGCGGCGACCGCGTCATGCCGATCGATGACACGCCGTACGATCCCTATTACCTTCCGCATCCGCCCAAGTCCGTGCCAGCCACGGCCCGGGTCATCGGCCTCGCCGACGCGTTGCATGCGGCCGGCTCGCGGCAGGTGGTGGTGCTCTCCCTGGGCAGCAAGGACGGAGTCGACAACGGCACCACGTTCACCATGGACGAGCCGGGCGAGACCATCCACGACGACGTGGTCAGCAACAGCTGGGACCGCGCCGTCGGCCCCAAGGTCACCTTGCCGGACGAATACGTCGGCCATGTGATGGTGTTCCGCACCTTTGACCGGGTGAGCTACGGCCTGGTCATGGACGGCCTGCGCCCGGTGCATATCGGCGCCAAGCTGCGCATGCCAGAGTAAGCGGCAGCATGCCATGAGGTAGCTGGCCTACAGGACGGCGCGGCATCTGCCGCGCCGTCTTGCTGTCGCCCGCTGCCTACACTGCTGGCATGGCTGAAAGTGATGACTTGCAGGCCTGGCTGATTGCCTTGCGCACGCCGGGCCTTGGGCCTGGTGGGTTGCGCTGGTGGCTCGAGCACGCAGGCGGGGACATGCGTCGCGTGCCTGCGCAGTTGTGGGGGCATCGAGGGGAACTGGGCGACGCCGCCCGCGCTTGGCTGCGACATCCTGATGAGCAGCGCCTGGAGGCGGACCGGGCCTGGTTGTCAGCCCCCGGCCATCGCCTGCTGTGTTGCAGCGATGCGGATTTCCCGCCGCAGCTCGAGCAGATCCCGCAACCGCCAGCAGCGCTGTTCGTCGACGGCGATGCCAGCGTGCTGCTCCTTCCCCAGGTCGCCGTGGTTGGCGCGCGAGCTGCCAGCGCCAGCGGCCTGGTCCATGCCGCGCGCTTTGCCAGCGCCCTGGTGCGTGGTGGCTTCACCATCACCAGCGGGCTTGCCGATGGCGTCGACGCGGCGGCACACGGCGCGGCGCTCGACAGTGGTGGCAGCACGGTGGCGGTCATGGGCACCGGTCCCGACCTGGTGTACCCGCGCAAGCACCAGGCCTTGGCCCAGGCCATTGCACGGCAGGGCGCCCTGCTCAGCGAGTTCCCGCCAGGCACGCCGGCACGTGCCGACCATTTCCCTCGACGCAACCGGCTGATTGCGGGTCTAGCCCTGGGCACCTTGGTGGTGGAGGCCGGCATGCGCTCGGGTTCGTTGATCACCGCCCGGCTTGCGGCCGAGCAGGGTCGGGAGGTATTTGCCTTGCCCGGGTCCATCGACCACGAACTGGCGCGTGGCTGCCATCGCCTCATCCGGGACGGCGCCTGCCTGGTGGAGGAGGCCGCGGAGCTGGTCGAGCTGCTCACGCCTGCTGCCCGCATGCTCGGCGTCGAGCTGGCCGCGCGGTTGGCGGCCACCACCACTGGTCCGATGGCCGACGAGGGCCCTGGCGACACGGCCGTGGAGGCTTTCCCGTCCGGAACGGCCGATCCGGCCCAGGCCGCACTCTTGCGGCACCTTGGCCACGACCCCGTGGGCATGGATGAACTGGCACGTCGCACCGGCTTGTCGCCGGCTGCGCTGGGTGCCCAGTTGCTGATGCTGGAGCTGGCAGCGCAGGTGGAGCGCTTGGCCGGCGACCGCTACATGCGCCGGGCCGGGCGGGCTCCCGGGTGATGACCAAAAGGTGGCGTGTTTCGGGGTTGGCGCCGAGGGCCAGCTTGACAGCACCCGTGGCGCATGGTTTCAACTATATAAGCCCGGCGCTGCTAAGGTGCCGTCAGATTTGCTTCACGGAAACCCTGTTTCATGGCAAAAAACCTGCTTGTCGTCGAGTCGCCGGCCAAGGCCAAGACGATCAATAAATACCTGGGCAGCGACTTCGAGGTGTTGGCCTCCTATGGCCACGTGCGCGACTTGCGGCCCAAGGAGGGCGCTGTCGACACTGAACATGACTTTGCCATGGCCTACGAGCTCATCGAGCGCAACGCCAAGCACGTCGATGCGATCGCCAAGGCGGCCAAGGCGGCGGACACCATCTACCTGGCCACCGACTTGGATCGCGAGGGTGAGGCGATCAGTTGGCACGTCAACGAGATCCTGCGCCAGCGCGGCCTGCTCGAGGGCAAGCACGTCTACCGGGTGGTGTTTTCCGAGATCACGCCGAAAGCGATCAAGGCTGCGGTAGCCCACCCCCGCGACTTGTCCTTGGACCTGGTGGATGCGCAGCAGGCGCGCCGGGCACTGGATTTCCTGGTCGGCTTCAACCTTTCGCCGGTGTTGTGGCGCAAGGTGCAACGCGGCCTGTCGGCGGGGCGCGTGCAGTCGCCGGCGCTGCGCATGATTGTCGAGCGCGAGGAGGAAATCGAGGCCTTCAACAAGCGCGAGTACTGGACCATTGCGGCGCAGTTGAACCACGCGGAGGGAGACTTCAGCGCGCGCCTGAGCAAGCTCAATGGCCGCAAGTTCGAGCAGTTCGATTTGACCAGCGAGGCTGCCGCCCAGGGCGCGCGCCAGGCCTTGCAGCGGGCCGCGCAGGGCCGGCTGGCCGTGAGCGACGTCTCCTCCAAGGAGCGCAAGCGCCGGCCGGCAGCGCCGTTCACCACGTCCACGCTGCAGCAGGAGGCCGCGCGCAAGCTCGGCTTCACGACCAGCCGCACGATGAAGGTGGCGCAGAGCCTGTATGAGGGCGTGGCGCTCGGCGCCGAGGGCAACGTCGGCCTGATCACCTACATGCGTACCGACTCGACCATGCTGGGCGCGGACGCGGTGGCCGAGATCCGCGACTTGATTGCGCGTGACTACGGCGCCAAGGCCTTGCCGGAGCAGCCGCAGGTCTACAAGACCAAGTCCAAGAATGCGCAGGAAGCGCATGAGGCCGTGCGTCCGACCTCGGCCTTGCGCACGCCGCAGTCGCTCGCCGCAGCGCTCAACGACGACCAGCGCCGGCTGTACGAGCTGATATGGAAGCGCGCGGTGGCTTGCCAGATGGTCCATGCCACGTTGAATACGGTCTCGGTGGAATTCGCCCTGCGCGACGTGGACGGCTATCCCGTTCCAGATGAGGCGGCTGCCGCGGGCGGCGACGCCGCGTTCCGCGCCACCGGCACCACGGTGGTCGATCCAGGCTTCCTCGCCGTGTACGAGGAGGGCCGCGACCAGAAAGCCGCCGACGATGACGACGAGGGGCGGCGCCTGCCGCGCCTGGTGGTCGGCGCGCAGGTGGCGTTGCGCGACATCCTGGCCGAGCAGCATTTCACCGAGCCGCCGCCGCGATATTCCGAGGCGAGCCTGGTCAAGGCGCTGGAGGAATACGGCATTGGCCGGCCGTCGACCTATGCCAGCATCATCCAGGTGCTGCAGAACCGTGAATACGTGTTCCTCGACAGCCGCCGCTTCAAGCCCAGCGACGTCGGCCGCGCGGTCAGCCGCTTCCTCACCCAGCATTTCACCCGCTACGTCGATTACGACTTCACCGCCAAGCTCGAGGATGAGCTGGACGCGGTCAGCCGCGGCGAGACCGCCTGGCGGCCACTCATGGAGCGTTTCTGGGGCCCCTTCAAGCGCCTGGTGGAGGAAAAGACCGAGTCGGTTGACCGCAACGAGGCCACCGGCGCGCGCCAGCTCGGCACCGATCCCAAGACCGGCAAGCCAGTGTCGGTGCGCCTCGGCCGCTACGGGCCGTATGTCGCGCTCGGCACCAAGGAGGACGAGGAAAAGCCGAAGTTTGCCAGCCTGCGCCCCGGGCAGAGCATGCATTCAATTGGCCTGGCCGAGGCGCTGGAGCTGTTCAAATTGCCACGCCAGCTCGGCGAGGCGCCCAACGGTGACGCGGTCAGCGTGGGCGTGGGCCGCTTTGGTCCGTTCGTGAAGCAGGGCAGCACCTATGCCTCGCTCAAGCCCGAAGACGATCCCTATACCATCGAGTTGCCACGCGCCTTGCAGATCGTGGCGGAAAAGCTGGAGATGCTGGCCAACCGCCTTATCCAGGACTTCGGTGATGGCGTGCAGGTGCTGAACGGGCGTTACGGCGCCTACATCACCGACGGCGAGAAGAACGCGCGCATCCCGAAGGACCAGGAGCCCAAGCTGCTGACCCACGCCCAATGCCTGGAGTTGCTGGCGGCCGCGCCGGTGCGCAGGTCGCGCGGCGTGAAGAAGGGCGGCGCCAAGACGGCGACGAAGAAAACCACCGCTGGCGCCGTGGCTGCCGACAAGGCCAAGGCGGCACCCAAGGCGGCCACCACCAGGAAAACCGCGACGAAGAAGGCCGCGACGAAGAAGGCCACCGCAAAGAAGCCGGCGGCGCGCAGCACGGCCGCGGCCAAGGCCAAGAAAACTGCCACGCGCAAGCCGGCGGCGGACAAGACCGCGGGTACCGGGAGCGCCTGAATGCTGCAGCGCTTTTCGCTGGAAGACGTGGCTGCAGCCGCGGCCTTGCTGCGTCATGGCGGCGTGCTGGCCTATCCCACCGAGGCCGTGTTCGGCTTGGGCTGCGACCCGCATGACGAGTCCGCATTCACACGCTTGTTTGCGCTCAAGCAGCGGCCCGCGACCCAGGGCGTGCTGCTGATCTCCGCCGATTTCGCCCAGGTCGAGCCGTACATTGACATGGCGGCGGTCCCCTCGGCAGTCATGCACGAGGTGCGGCAGAGTTGGCCCGGCCCGCACACCTGGATCTTCCCCCGCGCCGCCCAGGTCCCACCGTGGATCAGCGGCACGCATGCCGGGATCGCCCTGCGGGTCACCGCGCATGCGCCGGCCGCGGCACTGTGCCGTGCCTTTGGTGCGCCGCTCGTGTCCACCAGCGCCAACCCACACGATGCGCCGCCAGCCCGCGACGCCGACACCGTGGCCGGATATTTCGGCGACGCGCTGGATGGGCTGCTGGACGGTCCGCTGGGTGGCCAGGCGCGGCCGACCACGATCCGCGATGCGCTGACGGGTGCCACGGTGCGCGCCTGATGCCGCATGCGCCTCTTCCGCTGCTGGGCGGAGGTGATCCGGCACGCGTGTTGGCATGGCGCGATGGCCGCGCACTCGCCGTGCATGAGTTCCTCGCGCACGTGCGGCAGGTGGCGGCGGCGCTTCCTGCCGGGCCTGCGGTAGTCAACCTCTGCGTGGACCGCTACGCCTTCACCGTGGCGTTTTGCGCCGCCATGCTGCGCGGCCAGGTCACCCTGCTGCCGGCATCGCGCGCGGCGCGCGCGGTCTCGGAGGTCATGGCCATGCATGCCGGCGCCTATGCGCTCGGCGAGGAGGAGGCGCCGCCGGCGTTGCCAGGCTATTGGCGCCTGCCTGCCCTGGCGCGTGCGCCGTCCGTCGCGGCGGGCGATGCCGCGTACCCGCAGGTGCCAGCCGACCAGGTGGTAGCGATTGCCTATACCTCGGGCTCGACCGGCAGCCCGCAACCTGCCTCCAAGACCTGGGCCAGTTTCCACGCCAGCACGGCGGGCAACCTGGCCATGCTGCGCGCCGCAGTCGACGGCGCGCCGGCAATCCTCGCCACGGTGCCACCACAGCACATGTACGGCGTGGAGACTTCGGTACTGCTGCCCTTGCTGGGTGGCTATGCCGTGCATGCCGGTCGGCCGTTTTTCCCAGCCGACGTCGCGCTGGCGCTGGCGCAACTGCCGGCGCCGCGGATCCTGGTGAGCACCCCGGTGCACCTGCGTGCGCTGGTCGATTCCGGGATCGAGCTGCCGCCGCTGGCCCTGCTGTT
>DATNBK010000204.1:0-8827 GCA_035571995.1 Rhodanobacter sp. | reverse complement strand
CCGCTCGTCGAGCTGCTGTGCGGCGTCCTGAGCGCCGTCGTGGTGTGGAAGTTCGGTCCCACCTGGGCGGCGGCGGGTGGACTGCTGTTGACCTGGACCCTCATTGCCTGCGCCGGCATCGACGTGCGCACCCAACTGCTGCCGGACCAGCTGACCCTACCACTGCTGTGGCTCGGCCTGATCCTGGCGCTGGTCCCGCTTTTCGTCGACGCAAAGGCGGCCATACTCGGCGCGGCCATTGGCTACCTCAGCCTGTGGGGCGTGTATTGGCTGTTCAAGCTGCTGACTGGCAAGGAAGGCATGGGCTACGGCGACTTCAAGCTCCTCGCGGCGCTCGGCGCCTGGATGGGGCCACTGGCCGTGCTGCCGGTGATCCTGCTGTCCTCGCTGATCGGTGCCGTGGTAGGCGGCAGCATGATCCTGGCGCGCCGGCACCAGGCCCAAGTCCCGATTCCCTTCGGACCCTTCCTCGCCGCTGCCGGCTGGGTATGGCTGGTCGCCGGCGACGTGCTGTTGCACGGCTACTTGCGGCTGACCGGGCTGGCATGAGCAAACCGTCGCTGATCGTCGGCTTGACCGGCGGCATCGCCGCGGGCAAGAGCGCGGTCGCCGGGCAGTTTGCCGCCCTCGGCGTGCCGGTGCACGACGCCGACCTGGCCGCGCGCGAAGTGATCGCGCCAGGCAGCGCCGGCCTGCAGGAGATCGTCGAGTACTTCGGCCCTGGCGCCCTCGATGCCACCGGCAGCCTCGACCGCGGCGCGATGCGCGAGCACGTATTTGCCGACCCGGCGGCGCGCCGGGCGCTGGAATCCATCATCCACCCACGCGTACGGGAATGGCTGCTCGACCGCGTGCAGGCGACCATTGCCAGCTATGGCGTGCTGGCCATCCCGCTGCTGGTGGAGCACCTGCCGGACTACAGCTGGATCGATCGCATCCTGGTCATCGACGCCCCGGAGGCGGTGCGCGTGGAACGCCTGATGGCCCGCGACCGGATCGACGCGGATCTCGCCCGGCGCATGCTGGCGCAGCAGGTCGGCCGCGCCGAACGCCTGGCTGTTGCCGACGACGTGCTCGACAACAGCGGGGGCGAAGCTGCCCTGGCCGCGAAGGTGGCGGCGCTGCATGAGCGCTACCTCGCGTTGGCGGAAGGCCGCCTGCCGCGGCAGTAAGCGCAGGGCGGCTGGGGGGCTCAGGTCTTGCGCAGGTATTCGACCGTGTCGAAGGCGTAGGCGTGGTCGGCGTCGGCCGGATGATGCACGCGGCTCATCTCGGCCCATTCGCGAAATGCCACGTTGGGAAAAAACCGGTCCGCGCCCTCGATCACCGTGGCCACCCAGGTCAGGTACATGTGCCGTGCACGCGGCAAGGCTTCGGCAAATACCATCGCGCCGCCAATCACCATCAGGTCCACGTCGTCGTCGCCCCCCATGGCCTCGTCCAGCGAGCGCACGGTGAGCTGCCCGGGATACGGGGCTTCGTGGCGCCGGGTGAGCACGATGTTCGTCCGGCCCGGCAAGGCACGCCCGATCGACAGGGCCGTGTTGTGGCCCATCAGCACGCGCTTGCCGAGGGTGCGCTCCTTGAACCGGCGCAGGTCATCGGGCAGATGCCACGGCAGCTTGTTGCCGTGGCCGATGGCATAGTTCTGGTCTAGCGCCGCGATCAACGAAATGGCCATGGATACTCCGTTCCAGGGATGGATACACACCATACTATGGACGCTGCGCCCAAGGCAGCGGGGGTGACGGCTATACGGCCACCGGCGCCTTGATGGAAGGGTAAGGATCGTAGCCCTCCAGCGCCACGTCCGCGTAGCGGAAATCCAGCACCGAACGCACCTCCGGGTTCAGGCGCAGCCGCGGCAAGGACCGCGGCGTGCGCTGCAGTTGCTCGCGTGCCTGCCCGAGGTGATTGTTGTACAGGTGGACGTCCCCCAGCGTGTGCACAAAGTCACCGACGCCGAGGCCGCATTCCTGCGCCACCATGTGCGTGAGCAGCGCATAGCTGGCGATGTTGAACGGCACGCCCAGGAAGATGTCGGCCGAACGCTGATACAACTGGCAGCTCAGCCGGCCGTCGGCAACGTAGAACTGGAACAGTGCATGACAGGGCTGCAGCGCCATCTGCGCCAGCTCGCCGACATTCCAGGCGCTGACCACCAGGCGCCGTGAATCGGGATTGCGCTTGATCTCGGCGAGCACCCAGGCGAGCTGGTCGATGCTCTTGCCGTCGGCCGTAGCCCAGGCGCGCCATTGGCGGCCATAGATGGGCCCGAGCTCGCCGTCCGCATCGGCCCACTCGTCCCAGATTCCGACGCCGTTCTCCTTCAGGTAAGCGATGTTGGTATCGCCGCGCAGGAACCACAGCAGCTCATGCACGATGGATTTCCAGTGCAGCTTCTTCGTGGTCAGCAGGGGGAACCCGGCCTCGAGGTCGAAGCGCAACTGGCGGCCAAACAAGCTGCGCGTGCCCGTGCCGGTGCGGTCGCCCTTGGGGTTGCCGTGCTCGAGCACCTCGCGCAGCAGTTCGAGATAGGCACGCATGCCTCAGCGCTCCACGCTGGCCTGGGCCAGCGGCAAGGTCGGCGCGCGCCGCGACAGCCAGATCAGCCACACGCCAATGACGACCAGCGGCAAGGACTGCAACTGCCCCATTGTCACCCAGCCAAACGCGAGGTAGCCAAGCTGCGGGTCCGGCAAGCGCACGAACTCGATGGCAATGCGGAAACATCCGTACAGCAGGGCAAACAGTCCCGACACCAGGTAGCGCGGTCGCGGCCGCAACGACACCAGCCACAGCACGACGAACATCACCAGGCCCTCGAGCAGCATTTCATACAGCTCCGAAGGCTGTCGCACCAGGCCACCAAGCTCCTGCAACTGTGACACCAGCGCCGGATGGCTGGCGACGTAGGCCAGGTCGTCGGCGTGCGCGTTCGGGTAGACCATGCCCCACGGCAAACTGGTGGGCTTGCCCCACAGCTCGCCATTGATGAAATTGCCCAGCCGGCCCAGGCCCAGCCCCAGCGGCACCAGCGGGGCGACGAAATCAATGGTGTCGAAGAAATGCAGGTGCTGCCGGCGCGACCAGTACCAGCCCGCGGCCAGCACGCCGAGCAGGCCGCCATGGAAGCTCATGCCGCCGTCCCACACCTTGAACAAGGCCAGCGGCTCGTGCCAGATCCAGCTCGGGCCACCGGCGTAGTAGAACAGCATGTACCAGACCCGGCCGCCGACGATGACCCCCAACATGCCATAGAACAGCAGGTCACTCAGCGCCTCGCGACTCACCGGCAACCGCCCGCGGTGGCGCCGGTATTCGCCCAGCACGGCCACCAGGAAGAAAGCCAGCAGGTACATCAAGCCATACCAATGCACCTGCACCGGGCCGAGATGGAAGGCTACGGGGTCGATGTCGACGACGAAGGGATGGCTCATTGCGACTGGTACTGCACTGGGCAAAGGATGCAGTTTAGCGGGTAACGCCACGGGGACGTGGCTAATGAAGCAGCAACCCCATGACCCACGCCCCCTTGACCAAGGCCCAGCTCATCACTACCAGCAGCATCAGTACGAAGACCGCCGCCGACCCCAGGTCCTTGGCGCGCCCGGCCAACTCGTTGTACCCGGGACTGACCAGGTCGACGATGGCTTCCACGGCCGAATTGAGCAGTTCGGCGACCAGCACCAGCACGACGGGAGCGACCAGGGCCAATTGTTCCAACGCGCCATTGCCGAACCACAGCCCTGCAGGAATCAAGATAATCGCCAGCATCACCTCGAGCCGGAACGAGGACTCGTGTTGCCAGGCCGCGCGCAGACCCCGAAGGGACCAGCACAGGGCACCCCACACCTGACGCGGCCCGCGGAACCCTGGTGCCGACATGTACTTGCCCCTTGCAAACAACGACGGTGTAAACAACGTGGCAGGGTAAGGGAGGGGTAAAGACCCTTTACCTCCCTGGCTATACCTTAAAGTATACGCATGGCTCCCACTTTCGCCCGGCAGCAATCCGGTCCGTTCGCGCTGACCCAGGCCCTGGCCTGGCTGCGCGTGTGCGCCATTGCGGGACAGACCGCGACCGTGCTGTTTTGTGCCGTATGGTTGCGGCTCGGACTGCCGCTGCTGGCCTTGCTTGCCGGCATCGGGCTGCTGGCGGTTTTCGCCGCCTTTGCCTCGTGGCGCCTGAGCCGGCCATGGCCCTTACGCGAATGGGAGACCATCTGCCACATCGGCGTGGACACAGCGGTGCTCGGCTACCTGCTGTACCTGACCGGCGGTGCGAGCAACCCCTTCATCACCCTGTTGCTGATTCCCATCGCCTTGAGCGCCGCGGCGCTGTCGGTACGTGCCATCTTGCTGGTGTGTGGACTGGTCGGCGTCGCCTACCTGGTGCTGCTGCATTGGTACCTGCCGCTGCCCGTACCGCTGCACGTCGAGTTCTACGGGCGCTTCACGCTGCACATCGTCGGCATGGGCGTGAACTTCGTGATCACCGCCGTGCTGCTCGGCTTCTTCATCAACCGGCTGGCGCACGCACTGCGCGTGCAGCAAACCGAGGTGCAGCGGGTACGCGAACGTGCACTGCGCGACGAGGGCATCCTGGCCATCGCCACGCAGGCTGCCGGGGCGGCGCACGAACTCAACACGCCGCTGTCGACCATGCGCACCTTGCTGCCCGAACTGTGCCGCGAGCGTGCCGGTGACGCGCCCCTGGTGGAGGACCTCAACCTGCTGGCCGGCCAGGTCGAACGCTGCCGCACGATCCTGCGCGAGATGGTCGCCTTCGGCAAGGCGCAGCTCTCGCAGGTCCCGGAGCGGCTCAGCACCCAGGACTTCATCCACAGTTGCGTCGAGCGTTTCCAACTGCTGCGCCCCGATGCCGCGTTGACCGTGAACCTCGATGCCGAGACGGCACACCTGATGCTGCGCGTACCGCCGGGCTTGCGCCATGCGCTGATCAACCTGCTCAACAACGCCGTCGATGCCTCGGCCAGCCGCAGCTCGGACGTGGTGATCCTCGAGGTGTCGCGCGACGGCACCTGGTTGCAGTTGTGCGTACGCGACCATGGCCCTGGCTTTGGCTCGAGCATCGGCTCGATGCGGCTCGGACATTCGCGCAAGCAGGCCGGGCTCGGGCTTGGCCTGGCCCTCGCCGAAGCAACGGCGGAGCGGCTCGACGGCGAACTGGTGACCGACGACACCGTGCACGGCGCGGAAGTCTGCCTGCGTTTGCCCATGCTGGCGGTCGCCGAACCATGACCGGCCGCCCCGCTCCTTCACTCCTGGGTCCGCTGCGACGGTGCAAGCTTCTCGCCAGGCCACAGCCCAGGCCCGTTGAACCCAAGGACGCCCTGCAATGACCGATACACCATCCGCTCCCTCCACGCGCCCGCTGTTGCTGGTCGATGACGACGAGACCTTCGTCCGCGTGCTGACGCGTGCGTTGACGTCGCGCGGCTTCGAGGTGGTCAGCGCCAGCAACTTTGCCGAAGCGCGCACCCTCGCCCGCCGCACCCATCCGCGCTACTGCGTGCTGGACCTGAAGTTGGGTGAGGAAAATGGCCTGGCCCTGATCCCCGACCTGCGCAACATGGTCCCCGACATGAGAATCCTGTTGCTGACCGGCTATGCCTCGATCGCGACGGCCGTGGAAGCGATCAAGCGCGGCGCCCACGATTACCTCGCCAAGCCAGTGGATGCCGACGCCATCGTCCGCGCCCTCCTGGAAGACGAGGACGACAATCCGGACCTGGAACCACCCGAAGCGCCAGAGCAGCCGCTTGCCCTGCGCCGCATCGAGTGGGAGCACATCCAGCGCGTGCTCACCGAATGCGACGGCAACATTTCCGCCACCGCGCGCCGGCTCGGCATGCACCGCCGCACCTTGCAGCGCAAGTTGAACAAGCATCCGGTGCGCGAGCGCCCCGACAGCGAAGACTAGGTACCGCCTCGAATGGCACTTGCTGGGGTTCGTCATTCCCGCGAAGAGCCCTACAACAGCGAAGCTGGTCAAGCGGGAATGACGAAATAAGGTGTTCGCGCTTAAGTCAGTGCCATGCGGCACCACCTCCACGGCAAACGCGGAACCGAAGCGGTACCGCGCGCATCTGATGCGGTGTGGGCGGCAGCATCCCGCGTGGCGATGGGCTTGCGACAATGTGCCACCCGCTTCGCCAGGCGCTGCCGCGTATGCTTCCGCCCGCTGCCTGGCACGCTGCATCGGCCACGTCGACCATGCGCCGATGTCCGCGGCGCGACCCCGGCGCAAGCCATGTCCATCCGAGGTAACACGACACCATGCGCCATCTGCTGATCATCCTGCTGTGTCTGCTCGCCACCCCGGCACTGGCGCACGACGGCATGCAGATGCACATGGGCAAGGAGTCCGCGCCGGCGCTTGGCGCCAGCGCCGCATTCGACAGCCACGGCAAGCTGTGGGTGGTCGACGCCGCGGATGGCCATGTCCGCGTGCGCACGTCCAACGACGACGGCGCCACGCTCGGGCCGCCGGTCATCATCAACCCAACGCCTGAACGCATCTACGACGAGGGTGAAAACCGGCCCAAGATCGCATTCGGCCCGCACGACGAGATCTACGTGAGCTGGTCGCAGCCGCGCGCGAAGCTCTACACCGGCTTTGTGCGCTTCTCGCGCTCGCTCGACCACGGCACCCACTTCAGTGCGCCGCTGACCGTCCAGCATGACACCGCCGAGATCACCCACCGTTTCGATGCGCTGGCAGTCGACGGCCAGGGCCGCATCGTCATCGCCTGGATCGACAAACGCGACCAGGAAGCCGCCAAGGCCCAAGGCAAGCCCTACCTCGGCGCGGCGATCTACTACAACTGGTCCACGGACGGCGGCGCAAGCTTCGTCGCCGACCACAAATTGCTCGACCATAGCTGCGAGTGCTGCCGCATCGCGCTGGCGCGCACGCCGGATGGCAGCGTCGCCGCCTTCTTCCGCAATATCCGCGGTGACAACATCCGCGACCACGCCTACGCCGTGCTGCGCACCGACGGCCACGCCAGCAAGGTCGAACAGGCCACGTTCGACGACTGGCACATTGCCGCCTGCCCGCATCAGGGGCCAGGCCTGGCGATCGGCAGCGACGGCATCCGGCACGCGGTGTGGTTCGAGGCGAACGGCAACCCGACCATCTGGTACGGCCAACTTGATCCGGGGCACACGCCGCGAGACACGCTGGAAGTGGCCGGCGCGGGCGCCAGCCATGCCGACGTCGCCGCCAGCGGGCACACGGTGTGGATCGCCTGGAACCAGGTAAGCGCGGACGGATACGCGCTCATGCTGCGCCGCTCCAGTGACGACGGCCTGCACTTCAGTGCGCCACGCGCGATTGCACACAGCGCCATGGCCGTGGGCTCGCCGCAACTGCTGGTGAAGGACGGCAAGGCGTTCGTCGCCTGGAACACCATGGATGGTTTCCGCCTGATCCCGGCTGCGCCATGAAGCATCTGCCGACCGTGATTGCAGCGTTGCTCGCGTGCTGGGCCTTGTCCGGCATGGCTCGCGCGGTTACGCCAGGCGCCGCTGTCGCCGCGGCCACCGTGGCGCGGGCGCAGCCCGCGACGGACAAGACGCCATCGACGCCTACCCCAGCGGGTAACGCGCCCATGACGGCGGCTGCGGGCTTGCAGTCACTGGACGCACGCGGGGCGGCAGCCTTGACGGCGTCACCAGCCCACGGCGCGCGCCTGCTCGCGCTGTGGGCATTGGACTGTGCCTATTGCGAACCCAACCTCGCCGCGCTGGCTGCCCTGCAGCGCGCGCATCCCGGCGACTTCGAACTGGTCACCGTAGCCACCGATCCGGTCACCGCGCGCGCGGCAATCATGGCGCGGCTGCGCCAGGCTGGCGTCGCCAACTATCCCGCCTACGCCTATGTCGAAGCGGCACCGGAGCGCTTGAATTTCCTGATCGATCCAAAGTGGGGTGGCGAGACGCCGCGCGTCCTGCTGATCCGCGCCGACGGCAGCCGACTCGGCATCAGCGGCGAGCTCACCCCCGCGCAACTGAAGAAGCTGCGCTAGCGACCATTCGTCATCCCCGCGGACCGACCTCCCGGCTCCCCCTCCCGGCATCTTCCTGCTCCCGGCGTCATTTCCTCCCGGCCCCCGCGAGGCCTTCCCGAAAACGTTCCGGACAGCAGTGCGCTTACGCGGAAATGACGCCGGGGCAGTTGGTGGCTGTCAACCGCTGGAGAGCTGGCGCGTATATGGGCGTTGAATCGGCAAAACCGACCCGCCGTGCGCCTGCCTTGCCTGCCACTTCCATCGAGCCTGCACCCACGCCGCGGCGTGCTGCTGCTTACGTGCAGCCTGGTGCTGGCTGCCGCAACGGCGCATGCGGCCACACCCGACTTTTCCGGCGCGTGGCGCCTGGACGACCAGCACAGCGACAACGCCGCCACCCTCACCACCCTGCTGCGCACCGAAGCGCGGCGCGAACAGCCCGCGGGCCAGCTACCGGCCAATCACGCAGGTACGCCATCCGGCAACACTGGCTCCGACATCGGTCGCTACGGTGGCGCCGCTGGCGGACATCACATGGGCGGGATGGGTGGAGGGATGGGTGGTGGCGGCCACGGGCGTCATCACGGCGGCGCTTCCGCCAGCCAGAAGCCAGGCTCCGGACAGGACACGCAGGCACAAACCCAATTCGCCCTGCCGTCCTTGCTGCAGCAGGACTCGGTATTGCTGGTGCAGGAGCAGGCACACTCCGTGGAGGTCCAGCTCGACAATGGCGAACGGCTGGACGTCCGCCTGGACGGCCATGCCCACCAGTCGCTGGACGGCGACGC
>DATNBK010000203.1:0-7936 GCA_035571995.1 Rhodanobacter sp. | reverse complement strand
TGACCGACCGTTTCGAGGTCATCGCGCTGGTGCCCGACGCGCCCGGCGCCGATCCCGACGGCCTCTTCGACGGCGTGGACGTGATCCGTTACCGCTACGCCCCGCGGCGCCTGCAGACCCTGGTCAACGCCGGTGGCATGGCTGCCAACCTGCAGCGCCATGCCTGGAAGTGGCTGCTGCTGCCCGGTTTCCTGCTGGGCCAGTACCTGGCGGCGCGGCGCGTGCTGCGCCATCGCCACGTCGACGTGATCCACGCGCATTGGTTGATTCCGCAAGGTCTGGTGGCCTGGCGACTGCGGCAGCGGACGGGCGTGCCCTACCTGGTGACCTCGCACGGCGGCGACCTGTTCGGGCTGCGTGGCCGCTGGTCCACTGCCCTGAAGCGTCGCGTCGCCGCCGCAGCCTCGGCCATGACCGTCGTCAGCAGCGCCATGCGCGACGAAGCCGCACGCATCGGCCTGCATCCGCCGCGGCTCGACGTGCTGCCCATGGGCGTCGACCTGCGCGAGCGCTTCGTGGTCGATCCGGAGGCCCCGCGTGCGCATGCCGAACTGCTGTTCGTCGGACGCCTGGTGGCGAAGAAGGGCCTGGTCCACCTGCTCGATGCGCTGCCGGCGGTGCTTGCGCAAGATCCTCGGGTCGAGCTGCGCATTGCCGGGTTCGGGCCGGAAGAAGCCGCGCTGCGCGCGCAGGCGCAGCGGCTCGGCATCGCTGCGCAGGTTCATTTCCTCGGGGCCGTCGCCCAGGCCGACTTGCCCGCCCTGTATCGCCGCGCCAGCCTGTTCGTGGCGCCTTTCGTGCGCGACGCCCACGGCGACCAGGAGGGCTTGCCGGTGGTGCTCATGGAGGCGATCGGCTGCGGCTGCCCGGTGCTGGTCGGCGAGGTGGCCGGTATCCACGACCTGCTCGGCGCCACCGGGGCCGAAGTGTGTCTGAAGCCGGCGGATACCGCGGCCCTGGCCGCCGCCATCGTCAAGACCTTGGCAGATCCGGGACAGGCGCAGACCTGTGCCCAGGCCATGCGCGAAGCCGCAGCCCGCTGGATCGACTGGCACCCCATTGCCGATGGCTACGCCCGCCTGCTGCGCACCTGCATCGAAAACGACGCTGCCGCGATCCCTGGGAAACACGGCCTGCACCCGGTTTGACTACGACGGGAGTTGGGCCCTGGCAGTTGGTCGCGGTGGCGGAGTGACCAGCGTGCGCAAATGGCCTTCCAGGCGGTCGATGAGCTGGGACCAGTCGTCGATGGCGACTTGCGCGATCTGTGGGTGGGCGAGTTGGGCCAGCACGGCGCGGGCGAGGTCGGCGGCGTCGTCGGCGCGGTAGAGTGCCTCTGGCGCGGACGCCAGCAGTTGCGGCATCACGCCGATGCGGGCGGCCACGATGGGCAGGCGGCAGGCCAGCATCTCGTAGGCCTTCTGCGGGAAACAGTAGCGGCCGAAGACCGTGTCGCGCAGGTAGATCACACCGACGTCGAGCGCATTGAAGAGCTCGGCAGTGCGCGCGTGCGGGATTTGGCCGAGGTAATGCACGCGCTCGTCGGTGGGCGGCGGAAAAGCGCTGTCGACTGGCCCAGCCAACACCAGGTGTACATCCGGTCCCGCGGCGGCAATCGCCGGCCACGCGGCGTAGAGCGCACCGACGCCCTTGTCCCGGTGCAGGCCGCCGGCGGTGCCGACCAGCCGCGCCCTTTCCGGCAGGCCGAGCGCACGTCGGCAGGCGCCGCGGTCCAGTGGACGGAACACTGCCTTGTCGACCGTGCTCGGCATGGCGACCACTTGGCCGCGCGCGCGGTAGGTGTCGAGGACCAGCTCGCGCAGCGGTTCGCTGGTGGTGGTGACCAGGTTGGCGCCGCGCACGGCACGACGCAGCAGGGGCACCATGCCGGGAATACGCGCCTGGCCAAAGCCCTCGAAGTTGTCGTACAGGTCCGCGGCGTAGGGCACGTGCAGGCGCCGGGCCAGCCATGCGCCAAGCACGACGTGCGGGATGTCGGAGGCGCCAATCAACACGTCTGGCGCAAAGGCGCGAAGCTGGTGCAGCAGGTGCTGCGGGTAGGTGGCGAGCGCCGGCAGCACGAAGCGCCCCAGCGGCCGCGACTCCCAGGTGAGCTGCCCGGGTTCCGCCTCGTGCGCCCACACGCCCGCCGCATCGCCCTGGTAGTCCAGGCAGAACCCGCGCACCACGTGGCCCAGCCGCGCCAGTTGGAACGGGATTTCGTACAGCCGCGCGTAGCGGTCAAGGATCACGTCCTTGCCCATGTAGCGGCGTTTGCACAGGAAGGCGATACGCATGCCCAGCCCACGATCCAGGTGTTCGAAAGGTACCGTTTCAGGACTCCGACCCAGCAGACGAGCCGCTCCGCGGCCGGCGATACCCATTGGCAAAAGCATAGAGGAAGGTCCGGACAATCTAGCAAACTGCCCTCTCCGCGAGCGTTCCCGGCAGCGCTCTCCCGCCATCCGCGGCATCGCGCCAGGCCTCCGGAACACTGCCTCTGCCTCCATCCACGGCATCGCAGAGGCCCAGGGACACTTCCTCTTCGTCATTCCCGCGCAAGCGGGAATCCAGGCCCTTCGACATCACTGGATCCCCGCTTGCGCGGGAATGACGACGGGATACGGGCGCGTGCGGTGCGGGGCGATTGGGCCCTTTGGACGGGCCCTCAGCGGCTGTCACCCTTTGGAAAGCGCACGCGCTCGATCATGGTCCCGCCGAGCTCCTCCTCGGCCGCGCGGCGCATCACCTCGCCCACGAACTCCAGGTCGCTGTCGTACGTGATCTGGAAGGAAGGGGCATGGCGTGGCCGCATCACGGGGCGTCAGGCGAGCAGGTGCTTGGCGGCGACCAGCGCGGCGCCGACGACCTGGTCCATGTTGTAGTAGCGGTATTGCGCCAGGCGGCCGACGAAGCTCACGCCGGCTTCCTGCTTCCCCAATGCCTCGTAGCGCTTGAACAGGGCCTCGTTCTCCGCGCGCGGCACCGGGTAATACGGGTCGCCTTCGGCCTGCGGATACTCGCGTACGATCGAGGTACCCGCATGCTCCTGCCCGGTCAAGTGCTTGAACTCGGTGATGCGCGTATAGGCGTGGTCGTTGGGGTAGTTCACCGTGCCGGTTTCCTGGTACTGCACCACGCCGGCCAGGTGCTCGTGCTCGAAGCGCAGCGAACGGTAGGGCAGGCGGCCATAGCGGTGGTCGAAATACGCGTCGATCGGTCCGGTGTAGACCACGTGCCCAAAGCCGCCGCGCTGGCGCACGTCGGCAAAATCCACGCCGAGTTCCACCGCAATGTTCGGGTGCGCCAGCATCGCCTCGAACATCTTCGTGTAGCCGTGCAGCGGCATGGCCTGGTAGGTGTCGGTGAAATAGCGGTCATCGGTGTTCGTGCGCACTGGGATGCGCGCCGCCACGCCGGCCTTGAGCTGCGAGGGGTCCAGCCCCCACTGCTTGCGCGTGTAATTGAGGAAGAACTTCTCGTACAGGTCGCGCCCGACCGAGTTCAGCACCACGTCCTCGCTGGTGAGTGCCGGCTCGCGCGGCTCGCGCACGCGCTCGAAAAACGCCGCCGCCCCGGCTTCGTCCAGGTCCAGCCCGTACAGCCGGTTCAAGGTGTCGCGGTTGATCGGGAAGGGGTACGCCACCCCATCCACGACGCCGCGCACGCGATGCTCGTACGGCCGCCACGCGGTGAACCGCGACAGCCACTCGAAGATGCGCTGGCCATTGGTATGGAAGATATGCGGCCCGTAGCGATGCACCAGCACGCCATGCGCATCCAGCTCGTCATAGGCATTGCCGGCGATGTGCGGTCGCTTGTCGATGACCAGCACGTGCCGGCCGGCGTCGGCCAGCTCGCGCGCCATGACGCTGCCGGCGTAGCCGGCGCCGACGATGAGGGTGGTGGCGGTCATGCGTTGTCGTTTCCCTTGCGGTCCGGGGCGGCGGACACAGGCCGATATTGTCGCAGCGTCCAGCGATGATTTCCCCCGACGCATCCGCCCACCCAGTACGAACTAGCCGTGGCGTACCCGCCGAAGGACGCCGGGCCGCCTTTCCGCTTTTGGATGGAGGGCCTTCGTCAGGCCCACCCCAACCCCGACTGGCCGGGACTGCATGGGAACGGGGTTCGCGGCGACGAGCGCATGGGACCGCCTTGCTTTGACAATCGCGGCCAGGTTCAAGCATGGTATCGGCGCGTTCGCGCGTGGGCACATCGCCGACAGCGGCACGACCGGATTTGGAGTGGCCATGCAAACCGAGGCGATCGTACTGCACCGTTACGGCGGTCCGGAGGAGCTGGTGCTGGAGGAAGTGCCGCTCCCCGAGCCGGGACCAGGCGAGATCCTTCTGCGGCACGTGGCGATCAACGTCAATTTCCACGACACCTACGTCCGCACCGGCCAATACCACACGCTGCAGCTGCCCGGCATCCCGGGGCTGGACGCGGTGGGCGTGGTCGAGGCGCTTGGCCCCGGCGTCACCGGCCTGGCCGTCGGCCAACGCGTGGCGTGGATCAGCGCCGCCTATGGCGGCTATACCGCCCGCCGCGTGCTGCGTGCCGACCTGGCGTTCGCGCTGCCCGACGGGATGGGCGACGCGCAGGCGGCAGCGTCACTGATGAAGGCCTTCACCGTGCGCATGCTGGTCCGCGATTCCTGTCACCTGCACCCTGGCGACACCGTGCTGGTCCACGCCGCGGCTGGTGGCGTCTGCCAACTGCTCTGCCAGTGGTGCAAGGCGCTCGGCGCGCGCGTGATCTGCACCGTCAGCAGCGAGGCCAAGGCCGAGGTCGCCCGCGCCTGCGGCGCCGACGAGATCATCTTCTACCGCGCGGAGGATTTCGTTGCGCGCGTCAGGGAGTTGACCGGTGGCACGGGCGTCGCCGCCGTCTACGATTCAGTCGGCAGGGACACCTTCACCGGGTCGCTGCACTGCCTCGACTACAGCGGCACCCTGGTCAATTTCGGCCAGTCGTCCGGCCCGGTCGCGCCTTTCACGCCGGCCGAGCTCGCGATCCGCTCGCTCACCCTGACCCGCCCTATCCTGTTCCACAAGATCCGCCGGCCCGAGCAGCTTGCCGCCTATGTGGCGGACACGTTGGACGCCTTCGACCGCGGCATCCTGCGGCCGATCAATCCCGTGGTGCTGCCGCTGGCACAAGCGGCCGAGGCACACCGCATCCTCGAGGCAGGCAAGAGCCCCGGCGGCCTGGTCCTGGTCCCCGGGGAATGACGCACCGCCCATGCATGGCCGACAGCCATGCCACCACCGCAAAGGAGATCGTGAATGGTCGAGGTCCTGAAATGGGACGAGGTCCCGATGGAGCAGGTCGCCGACGGCATGACCCGCCAGATCATCACCGGCGAGAGGATGACGATTGCCCGGATCTATTTCGAAGACGGTTTCACCGTGCCGCTGCACTCGCACGAGAACGAGCAGGTGACGCAGGTCATCGAGGGGACGATGCGCTTCTGGTTCGACGAGGCGAAGACGCAAACGCTCGACCTCCACGCCGGCGAGGTGATGGTGATCCCGCCTAACGCCCCGCATGCCGCCATGATGGTCGGCCGCGTCGTCGAGACCGACATGTGGTCGCCGCGCCGCGAGGACTGGCTGCAAAAGACCGACGACTACCTGCGTGGCGGCGTTGCCGGGCATCTGGCGAAGACCACCGATTAGGCTCGGCGAGCCGGTCCTCAGGAGGGCTTCAGCTCCCGCAGCTTGGCTGCATACAGCGCGCGCTGGCTCTCCGTGGTGGCGTTCTTTATCGCCACCTCCAGTTCCCTGCGCGCCTGCGGCAGGTCGCCCAGGTGCATGGCGGCCGTCGCGAGCCCGTAGTGCGATTGGCTGTCGTAGGGGCGCCGGGCCAGGTCCTTCTTGAATTGCCGCACCGCATCCTCGAAGTCCTGCGCCTCCAGCGCCTGCATGCCCAGGTCGTAGAAATAAAACGGCGGATAGCGCTGGGCCTCGGCCAGTTCCTTCGCCACCGACCGCGCCTCCGTGGTGCGTCCCTCGACGTCGAGCATCTGCACCAGGTTGGTCAGCGCCGGCACATTGCCGGGTTCGCGCGCCAGCGTGAAGCGCAGCGCCTGCTCGGACAGTGACTTGTGCCCAAGATTCCAATAAATGATGGCCAGCGTATTGGCGGCAGCCACGAAGGTCGGGTCGGTCTTGAGCGCCGCGCGCGCGAACCAGTAGGCGCTGGTGGTGTCCCCGGCGGCCAGCACCTCGGCCGCGCGGTTGTTCATGTACATCGCGACAATGGTCTGCCCGGAGATCGGCTTGGTCACGGCGGCCGCCGCCGTCCGGGGCGGCACGAAGTCGACGATCATCGGCGGCTGCGTGTCCGACGATGTCGTCCGCAGCCTCGATGGGGGTTGGCCGAACACCAGGTTCACGTGCTGGCTGAAGAAGGACAGGCCCTCGCGCCGCTCCCAGGTGTCGAAGCCGTACACCTCCTGGAAGGTCACGCGTATGCCGAGCTGCCTGGCGAATGCGGAGGCCATGATGACCAGGGACAGGCAATTGCCCTCGCGCGCCGCGAAGGCCTGCGAGGCGGTGCGCGTCTCCGCCGCGTCGTAATCCAGCCGCAGCTCGTCTTCCAACGCGTTGAGCAGGGCGCGGCGCGGATCCCGCTCGCTCGTCTGCGACGTGATCTTCTCGGCCAGGAAACGTCGCATGGGCGCGTCGAGGGCAAAGATCGGCGCGCTGCTGACGGGTGTGGCCGGCGGCTTGAACAACGCATCGTGGAACAACGGCGCCACGTCGACCGGTCGGGTGGTCGAGGACGGCGCGCAGCCGGCCGAGGCAATGGCCAGCGCCGTGGCGCCGGCCCGCAGGCACAGAAGGAAGGGTTTCACCTTCGCCTCCGCAGCGGGCCTGCATCCGCGTGGCGGGCATCCAATGACCCGCTGCAGCCTCATCTTACCGCTTCGGCTGATAAGGGAGTGGTGGCAGTTAGCCGTGCCTTGGTCGCTGCGCTGCAGCAGGCGTTTTCCGGGGACCCGTCGCGTGTTTGAACAATCGCACCACCAGCGGATCCCGACGTTGCCCGGTTGTCTTGATGCCGCGTTGTTGCGCGGGAGTCGATGCCTGTTTGGCGGCAGGATTTCGATCTCGTCATCGCCCAGCCCATAAGCCTCGCCGATGGCAGGCCGGCTTGTCCGGAAGAGCGTCGAGCACATTGCCGCTCGGATGGACTCCGCGGATCCGTCGCCGAGGCCGCACGCGAGGTCTCCGGTTCCGCACCACCGGCCACCCGTCATGCATCACATCGGCGCACACTGCACGCCCATGCCACGTGCGGAGAGGTGATCCATGATGACCGCTGCAAAGTCGCGTAGCGTGGCAGTGGCCGGAGCCACCGGCCTCATCGGCCGCCAGCTGGTGCAGCGGTTGTGTGCCGATCCTGACGTGGCCAGGGTGTACGCCCTGGCGCGGCGGGCGCTGGAAGTGGCCGCCCCCAAACTGGTGGCCCTGCCGGTGGACTTTTCCGCGTTGCCGGAGCTGCCGGCGGTGGACGAGGTCTATCTGGCACTCGGCACCACGATCAAGGTGGCAGGCAGCCAGGCCGCGTTTCAGGCCATCGACCTGGACGCCAATCTGGCGGTGGCCCGCGCCGCCCACGCCGCAGGGGCAAGGCGCATTGGGCTGGTCAGCGCCATGGGTGCCAACGCGGAGTCGCGGGTGTTCTACAACCGGGTCAAGGGTCAACTCGAACAGGCGCTGGCGCAGCTCGACCTCGACGCACTGGTCATCGCCCGGCCGTCATTGCTGCGTGGCGACCGCGTGGCGTTGGGCCAGGCCGTGCGCCGCGGCGAAGTCTGGGGCGATCGCGTGGATCGCGTGTTGCGGCCGCTGATCCCGCGCGCCTGGCGCGCCATC
The DNA here is from genome assembly GCA_035571995.1 of Rhodanobacter sp. Taxonomy (GTDB): domain Bacteria; phylum Pseudomonadota; class Gammaproteobacteria; order Xanthomonadales; family Rhodanobacteraceae; genus Rhodanobacter. Next base: position 47 of record DATNBK010000203.1, on the reverse strand, counting down.
GCCGCAGCCGATGTGGCGGCCGCGCTGGCGCATGCAGTCCCGCGCGC
>DATNBK010000202.1:0-30795 GCA_035571995.1 Rhodanobacter sp. | reverse complement strand
GCGATGGCGCTGATGCGCGCGCACGCGGCGAAGCGCCAGACCCTGCTGTACCAGGTGCAGCTTTCGGTGATGCCGGATGGCAACCGCGACATGCCGCTGAATGCCGTCGGCTACGCCGTCTCCAGCGACTTCTTCGGCATGTTCGAGGTGCCGTTCCGCTACGGCAGCGGCTGGGATGCGCAGGCCGACGAGGCGCGGGCGAGCGACGTGGTCATCAGCAGCGCACTCGACCAGAAACTTTTCGCTGGCGCGGACAGCGTGGGCCGCACGCTCAACCTGGGCGGCCACGACTACCGCATCGTGGGCGTCGCCCGTCCCTGGAATCCGCGCCCGCGCTTCTACGATCTGTTCAGTACCAGCGGCTTCGCCGAGGAGCCGGACGTCTACATGGTGTTCAACCGCGCGCTGGATCTGGAGGTGCGCCCGGGCGGCCGCAATACCTGCCGCGGTGCGCTCACCTTCACCACCTGGCAGGAGTACCTGCAAAGCAATTGCGCGTGGATCACGCCGTGGGTGGAGCTGGACAGCGCGGCGGAAGTCGCGACCTACCGCCGCTTCCTCACCAACTATGCGGCCGACCAGCAGCACGCCGGCCGATTCGCCTGGGCGCCCAACGTACGCCTGCGCGATGTGATGCAGTGGATGGACTATGAGCACGTAGTGCCGTCCGAGAGCCGCATCTCGCTGTTCGTGGCGCTGGGCTTCTTCCTGATCTGCCTGGTCAACACCATCGGCCTGTTGCTGGCCAAGTTCATGCGCCGGGCCGGCGAGATTGGCGTGCGTCGTGCCCTGGGCGCATCGCGGCGGGAGATCTATGCGCAATACCTGATCGAGGCGGGAACGGTGGGTTTGGCCGGTGGCGTGCTGGGCTTGGTGCTTACCGCGCTGGGCGTATCCGGCGTGGGCATCCTGTTCCAGCCGCAAATCGCCAAGCTGGCGCATCTGGACCTTTCGCTGGTGGGTCTGACGCTGGCTGTGGCCATCGCCGCCACCGTGCTGGCGGCGTTTTACCCGGCGTGGCGCGCGGCGCACGTGCAGCCGGCCTGGCAGTTGAAGAGCAGCTGATGGGAGGTGATTGGAAATGACTGTTCGACCCATCCTCACTGCATTGCGCCGGCACAAGGCAGGCACGTTGCTGATCGCGCTGCAAATCGCGTTGACGCTGGCCATCGTTTGCAACGCGTTGTTCATCATCCACCAGCGGCTGGCCAACCTGTCGGTTGCCAGCGGCGTGGACGAGGCCAACGTGTTCGTCATCACCAACCAGTGGGCCGACGTCAACCGGTCGACGACGCAGGTCGATGCGCAGGTGCGCGCCGATCTCATCGCGCTGCGGCAGCTGCCGGCCGTGCGCGACGCCGCGCCCGCCAGTGGCTATCCGCTGCGGGGTGGCGGCTGGGACAATTTCGTCACCATGACGCCGGAGCAGACCGAGCCCACCACGGACACCGCGGTGTATACCGGCGACGAGCATTTCATCGACGCTCTGGGCCTGAAGCTCGTTGCGGGGCGCAATTTCCGTCCTGATGAGGTGATGGTGATGGGCACCCAGCAGGCCATCACGCCGCCGACGGTGATTGTGAGCAAGGCGCTGGCCGACAAGCTGTTTCCCGATGGCCACGCGCTGGGCAAGAGCTTCTACGCGATGGGCGCCACGCCAAGCACCATCATCGGCATCGTCGACCCACTGCACCGGCAAGGCGTGGACCAGTGGAGCAACAGCTATGCCGGCCAGGCGCTGATCTGGCCGCTCCGGGCGGATGATTCGCGGGGCATCTTCTACATCGTGCGCGCCAAGCCCGGCCAGCTTGCCGCCGCCATGCGCGAGGCGCCCAAGGCGCTGTACGCGCAGAGCCGTCTGCGCATCTTCGATCCGAAGGACGGCATCCGGGACTACGCCACCATCCGCCACGAGGTGTATGACCGCGACCGCGGCATGGCGATCCTCATGGCCATCATCAGCGCCGTGCTGCTGGCGATCACGGGCGCCGGCATCGTCGGGCTGACCAGCTTCTGGGTGGGCGAGCGGCGCAAGCAGATTGGCGTGCGCCGTGCGCTGGGTGCGACGAAGCACGACATCCTCAATTACTTCCTGACCGAGAACCTGCTGATCTCGGCCGGCGGCGTGGTGCTGGGCGTGCTGCTGGCGCTGCTGGTCAATGGCTGGATGATCACCCAGTTTGAAATGGCGCGGCTGTCGCTGGCGTATGTGGCGATCGGCGTGGTCGTGTTGTTGCTGCTCGGCCAGGGCGCGGTACTCGCGCCGGCCATACGCGCCTCGCGGGTATCGCCAGTGGAAGCGACACGATCGGTGTGATGGCGAATGACGCTTGAACCCTCTCCCCTGGCTTTACCGGGGGAGAGGGAGTTATCCCTCCTGGAGGATTGTGCATGTTCGCGTATTACCTGGAACTGGCAGTGCGCAGCCTGAAGCGCAGCCCTGGCCTCACCATCCTGATGGTGCTCGCGATCGGGTTTGGCGTGGCGGCGTCGATGACCTCCTGGTCGGTTTTCCGCGCCGTGTCGGGTGACCCGATCCCGTGGAAGTCAGCGAAGCTGTTCGTGCCCCAGATCGACATGTGGGGGCCGACTGGCCGCGATCCCGATGGCGAGCCGCCCAATGCCATGGATTACACCGATGCCGTGGCCCTGATGCGCGACCACCGCGCCAAGCTGCAATCGGCGATGTACCAGATCTCGCCCTCGATCGTGCCGGCAGGCGCTGGCAAGCATCCACTCAACGTCAGCGGGCACGCGGTGTATGGCGAGTTCTTTCCGATGCTGGACGTGCCGTTCAAGTACGGCAGCGGTTGGAGTGCAAGTGACGACACCAACCGCGCGCAGGTGGTAGTGATCAACAGCAAGCTCAACCAGAAGCTGTTCGCCGGTGCCGACAGCGTGGGCAAGGTCGTCAACATCGAGGGCCGGGATTACCGCGTGGTGGGCGTGCTCGATCATTGGAACCCGCAACCGCGCTTTTACGACGTCGTCAACAGCGGTGCGTTCGTCACGGAGACCGACGACGTCTTCATGCCGTTCCAGACCGCGATCCAGGCCGGAATCCCGAACGACGGCAATACCAACTGCAACGCCGTGCCCAAGGAACCGGGTTTCATAGGCATGCAACACTCCGCCTGCGTGTGGATTGCGTTCATGGTGCAGCTGGATGACGCGGCGGCGGTCCAGGCCTATCGCGCGTACCTGGATGGCTATGCGCGCAACCAGCAGGCGTCAGGCCGTTTCAGTTGGCCGCCGAACAACCGCCTTCGCGACGTGACGGCATGGCTGGAGAGCCAGCACGTGGTGCCCAGCGACACCAAGGTCTCCTTGCTGGTTGCGGTTGGCCTGCTGCTGGTATGCCTGCTGAACACGGTGGGTCTGCTGCTGGCCAAGTTCCTGCGCCGCAGCAGCGAGATCGGCGTGCGCCGCGCGCTGGGTGCGCCGCGGGGCGCGATCTACACGCAGTTCCTTACCGAGGCCGGCATCGTCGGCGTGGCCGGTGGCCTCCTTGGCCTCGCGTTGACCGGAGTTGGCGTGGCGAGCGTGGGCTGGGTGCTGCCCAGGGACATCGCCGCGCTCGCGCGCCTGGATGTGTCCTTGCTTGCGCTCACGCTGGTGGTGGCGGTCATCGCCACCCTGCTCGCCGGCCTGTATCCGACCTATCGGGCCTCCAGCGTCCAGCCCGCATGGCAGTTGAAGAGCAACTAGCCATGCCAACATGCGTGCCGCGCACGACCTACCCAACCCCACCGAAAGCCGCCGGCTCCCCGCCGGCGCGGATGACGGAGCCGTGAGGACATCGCCATGAAACTACATCCGATACTCGCAGCGTTGCGCAAGCACAAGGCTGGCGTGGTGCTGATCGCCATGCAGATCGCCCTGACGCTCGCGATCGTTTGCAATGCGGTGTTCATCATCGGCTCGCGCATCGAACGCGTGAACCGGCCCACGGGACTGGACGAGAGCAACCTGTTCCTGGTCACCCAGCAATGGGTCGGCGCCCCCAGTCCCGATACGCCGGATGGCGTGGAAAAGCTCGACGCGATGCAGCGCGAGGATCTTGCCGCCCTGCGCAACCTGCCGAGCGTCGCCAATGTGGCGCCGACCAACTCGGTGCCGTTGCTCAACTCGACGTGGGCCGGTTCGGTCTCGCTCAAGCCGGCAGCCATCCTGGGGGACAAGAGCGGCACCCGGACTGTGTACTACTTCACGGATGAGCACGCCTTTTCCACCCTGGGCCTGAAAATGGCCGCCGGCCGTGCCTTCACCGCCGCCGACGTGCAGCATCAGGGGGCTCGCGACAATCCGTCGCGACCCATCGTGATCGTCACCAAGGCGCTCGCCGACAAGTTGTTCCCCAAGGGCGATGCCGTTGGCAAGGTGATCTACAGCGACGGCAGCAGCTCGCCGAGCACCATCGTCGGCGTGGTGGAACGCCTGCAAGTGCCTGGCACCGGCAGTTGGGTCAATGGCTTTGCCTGGAACTCCACCCTGGTGCCGACGCGGCTGGACGCGAACTTCTCGCGCTACGCGGTGCGTGCCAAGCCCGGGCAACTCGAAGCGGCGATGCGTGCGGTGACGCCGACCCTGTACAAGGTGAACCCGCTGCGCGTGCTCGACGATGACAGCGTCAAGTCGTTTGCCGACATCCGGGCCAAGGCGTATCGCGCCGACGTGGGCATGGCGGTATTGATGGGCGTGATTTGCCTGATCCTGATTGCGGTGACCGCCGCCGGCATCGTCGGCCTGACCAGCTTCTGGGTCGGGCAGCGCCATCGCCAGATTGGCGTGCGCCGCGCGCTCGGCGCCCGAAAGATCGACATCCTGCGCTACTTCCAGATCGAGAACCTGCTGATTGCCGGTGGCGGCGCCGTGCTCGGCGTGTTGCTGGCGATTGGCCTCAACCTGTGGCTGATCACCCGCTACGAAATGGCGCACCTGCCTGTGTTGTATGTGCTGGTTGGCGTGCTCGCCGTGCTGCTGCTCGGCCAGGCCGCGGTCTTCGTTCCCGCACGCCGCGCCTCCAACGTCTCGCCAGTCTCCGCCACGAGGGCCGCATGATGGCATTTTCGCTCGCCCCCGCAGGTGTCGGGCTCGCGCGGATCGCGGGGTAGGGGGATGTTCGCCTACTACCTCGACCTTGCCTGGCGCAGCCTGCGCCGCAGCCCGGGCCTGACCGCGCTGATGATGCTGGTGGTCGGCTTCGGGGTGGCCGGGTCGATGACGACGTACGCGGTGTTCCGCGGCATGTCCGGCGATCCGATCCCATGGAAATCCGCGAAGCTGTTCGTGCCGCAGATCGATGCCTGGGGGCCGGTGCAATTGTCGGGGTCCGGTGCGGCTGACGGTGCACATGAGCCGCCCGATGCCTTGACCTACGCCGATGCCATGGCCTTGCTGCACGATCATCGAGCTGCCCGCCAGTCGGCGATCTTTGCGATCGCGCCGACTGTGCTGCCTGCAGGCGCGGGGCGCAGCCCCATCCCTGTGTTTGGATTCGCGGTCGACGACGAATTCTTCCCGATGGTCGACGTGCCATTCCGGTACGGCAGTGGTTGGAGCGCCGATGAGGACGCGCAGGGCGCGCCGGTGGTGGTGATCGGCGATGCGCTCAACCAGCAGGTGTTCGGCGGCGCCAACAGCGTCGGGCGCAATCTCGACCTGGACGGCAAGGACTACCGCGTGATCGGCGTGATGCAGCCATGGAATCCGCAGCCGATGTTCTTCGACGTGGTCGACACCGGCGGCTTCAGCAGCGACGGCCCGGCGCTGTTCCTGCCCTTGCAGCGTGCCATCGCCGCAGGCACGGAAAACGCCGGCGCGGTCAATTGCCCGAAGGGCACGCAGCCGGGCACGGGTCAGGCAGGCCTGCGGCAGTCGGCTTGCGTGTGGCTGGCCTACATGGCCGAACTGGATGACGCTGCCGCGGTAAACGGCTATCGGCGGTATCTGGATGCCTACGCGCGCAGCCAGCAGGCGATCGGCCGTTTCGACTGGCCGCCCAACAACCGCCTGCGCGACCTTCGCGGCTTCCTCGAATACCAGCACGTCGTGCCCGACGACAGCCGGGTGTCGCTGCTGGTCGCGCTCGGCCTGCTGCTGGTGTGCCTGGTCAACACGGCAGGCCTGCTGCTGGCCAAGTTCCTGCGCCGCAGCGGCGAGATTGGCGTGCGTCGTGCGCTGGGCGCGTCGCGTGCCGCGATCCACGCGCAATACCTGACCGAGGCGGCAGTGATTGGCGTCGGCGGCGCCGTGCTCGGCCTGTTGCTGACCGGGTTGGGCGTGTTCAGCGTGAATCGGATGCTGCCGCCGCGGCTCGCCGATCTCGCGCAGGTCGATCTCCCACTGCTGTCATTGACCGTGCTGGTGTCGGTGCTCGCCAGCGCACTGGCCGGCGTGTACCCCGCCGTCCGCGCCGCGCGCGTGCTGCCAGCCTGGCAGCTCAAGACCAACTGAGGATGCGTCGATGAGCCTGCATCCTGTCATTACCGCGTTGCGACGGCACAAGGCCGGGGTGGCGTTGATCGTGCTGCAGATCGCGCTGACGCTGGCGATCGTGTGCAACGCGATTTTCCTGATCCACCAGCGCATCCAACGGGTGAACCGGCCCACGGGCGCGATCGAGGAAGAGCTGGTCCGCATCTCGCAAACGTGGTTTGGCGCCCCGACCGGTGATGGCGCCGCGGCCATCGAAAAGCTCGATGCGATGCAGCGCACGGACCTGGCCACCCTGCGTGCCTTGCCGGACGTGCAGGACGTGGCCGCATCGACCAGCATGCCGCTGCAGGGCATGATCTACAGCGGCAATCTCAGCCTGAATCCGCAGCAGGCCGGCATCAACGTGATGGCCGCCTACTACTATGGCGATGAGCGACTGCGTCCGACGCTGGGCGTGCGCTTGATTGCCGGCCGCGATTTCACGGCCGATGAAATCCTTCACCACGGGATCAGCAGCGACGTGGCGTCGCCGGTGGTCATCGTCAGCAAGCCGGTCGCGGACAAGTTGTTCCCGCGGGGTGGCGCGCTGGGCAAGACGATCTACCAGGACGGCAAGCCGGCCACCATCGTCGGCATTATCGAGCGCCTGCAGACGCCGACCACGCAGGCCTGGGGCAGTACCTGGGCCTACAACTCGGTACTGGAACCGGTGCGGCTGGACGGCGCGTCGGCCAGCTATGCGGTGCGCGCGCGGCCGGGGCGCGAACAGGCGGTGATGCGCGAGGCGCGCAAGGCGTTGCTGGCCGTCAATCCCCTGCGCGTGATGCCGGAAAGCTGGGGCATCCAGTCGCTGTCGCAGATTCGCGCCAAGGTCTATCGCGCCGACCAAGCGATGGCGCTGTTGATGGGGACGATTTGCGTGATCCTGCTGGGAGTCACGGCCGCCGGCATCGTCGGCCTGACCAGCTTCTGGGTCGGGCAACGCCACAAGCAGATCGGCGTGCGTCGGGCGCTGGGTGCGCGCAAGGCCGACATCGTGCGCTATTTCCAGGTCGAAAACCTGCTGGTCGCGGGGGGCGGGGTAGTGCTCGGCGTGGCGCTCGCCGCGCTGCTGAATGTATGGCTGATGGCGCATTACGCGATGCCGCGGCTCCCGTCGGGCTATGTGGTGGTCGGCGCGTTGGCGTTGCTGGTGCTGGGCCAGCTCGCGGTGTGGGTGCCGGCGCGTCGGGCGTCGTGCGTGCCGCCGGTGGTGGCGACGAGGGCGGCGTGATGAAGTCCGTCGGGCCGCGGCAGCGTGACCGTTGCCCTGGCTGTGCCGGGGAAGGTGAGTTTCAAAATATTGTCGTTTGCTGGAGTGGGCGATGTTTGGCTATTACTTGAATCTGGCGCTGCGCAGCCTCAGGCGCAACCGGGTCCTGACCGCCTTGATGGTATTGGCGCTGGGCCTGGGAATCGGTGCCTGCATCACCACGCTGACGGTGTTGAAGCTGCTGTCGGGCGATCCGATCCCGCAGAAAAGCGAGCGCCTGTTCCATCCCGAGATCGACCCGCTGCCGGCGCAGGGCTACGTGCCTGGCCAGAGCAAGCCGCCCTGGGGCGGCCTGATGCCTTACCCCGACGCGATGAACCTGCTGCATGCGGGCAAGGCCAAGCGGCAGGCGGTGATGGCCTTGACCCAAGCCAAGGTCGAACCCCGGCACGTGGGCCAGAAGCCCTTCTTCAGCGACGGCGTGATGACCACGGCCGCGTTCTTCCCGATGTTCGACGTGCCGTTCGAATACGGCAGCAGCTGGAGCGAGCAGGAGGGCGAAAGCCGCGCGCACGTCGTCGTGATCGCGGACTTCCTCAACGACAAGTTGTTTGCCGGCAGGAACAGCGTCGGGGAAACCATCCGCATCAACGAACATGACTATCGCATCGTGGGCGTGCTGAAGAAGTGGTCGCCGCAGCCCCGCTTCTACGCGGTCGGGCTCGGCGGACGCAGCTACGGCGATGGCGATGCGGTGTACCTGCCACTGCAGTCGGCGCGCGCAGACGGGATGGATCCCCAGAACGTCAGTTGCTGGGCGGCGGCGGACATCAAGCACCTGGAGACTTCGCCGTGCGTGTTCGTCTACGTGTGGGTGGAACTGGGTAGCGCCTCCGATGCGGCGGCGTACAAGACCTGGCTGTCGAACTACGCGCAGCAGCAGATTGCCCTGGGGCGCTTCCATCGCCCCGAGGTTGCCTTGCCCGACGTGATGCAATACATGCGCGACATGCAGGTGGTGCCCGACGATGTCCGCCTGCAGGCGGGCCTGGCGTTCGGCTTCCTGCTGATCTGCGTGGTCAATACGGTCGGGCTGTTGCTCGCCAAGTGCCTGCGCCGCTCGCGTGAGATCGGCGTGCGGCGCGCGCTCGGCGCCACGCGCCGCACGGTCTTCGCCCAGTTCATGGTCGAAGCTGCCTTGATCGGCCTGGCCGGCGGCCTGCTCGGCCTGCTGTTTGCCGAGCTGGGATTGTGGGCGATCCGCCACCAGCCGGCGCAGTACGCCGCGCTCGCCCGCCTCGACGTCGCCATGTTCGTGTTCACCTTCGTGGTGGCCGTGCTTGCCAGCCTGCTGGCCGGCCTGCTGCCTGCCTGGCGGGCCTGCGTGGTGGCCCCTGCGCCGCAATTGAAGGGGAATTGAATGGACATCCAACCCATCCTTGCCGCCCTGCGCAAGCACCGGATCCCGGCCGGCCTGATCGTGCTGGAGATCGCGCTGGCCTGCGCGGTGCTATGCAATGCGGTCTTCATGATCGGCCAGCGCATCGCCGAGATGAATGTGCCGAACGCGATCGACGAGTCCGGCATCGTGGACATCAGGGTGCAGGGTACCGATCCGCAGCTCGCTGGCGCCGATGTCCCGCGCAACCTCGCGGCGCTGCGGGAGATTCCCGGAGTGACGGCGGTTGCCGCCATCACCACGATGCCGCTCAGCCAAAATGGCTGGAACTCCAACGTCGCGACGGGACCGGGCGAGCTGCTGGGAAAGAACAGCCCCAACGTCGCGCAATACATGTTCACCAAGGGCGGGCCCGCAGCGCTGGGCCTGCGCCTGTTGCGGGGGCGCTTCTTCGACGATGCCGAGTACGCGGGCAGCGAGCTTGGAGCAAGCTTCCTGCCGACTGGCCACGTCGTGCTCGTCACTCAAAGCTTGGCCGAGCGCCTGTGGCCAGGCCATGACGCGCTTGGGAAGGAAGCATGGATCGGCGATGACAACCACTACACGGTGGTCGGCGTGGTGGCCGACGTCCTGAGGCCCAACCGCAACGGCGAGGGGGCTGTCGGCTTTCATTGGGCCATCTTCATGCCCTTGAGTCCGGCACCCGTGCTCAACGATTACGTCGTACGGACCGGGCCGGGCAACGTGGGCCGCGTGCTGCGTGACGGCGTCGGGAAGCTTGGGACGCTGGCGCCGAACGCCGTGGTCAAAGGCCACAGCTTCGCGGAAATCCGCGACAAGTATTTCGCCGACACCCGCAGCATGGTGTGGATGTTGGTCCTGGTATGCGTGGTGATGCTGGCGGTGACCGCGTTCGGCATCGTCGGCCTGACCAGCTTCTGGGTTGGCCAGCGGCGTCGGCAGATCGGCATCCGCCGCGCCCTGGGGGCGACGCGCGGCCACATCATGCGTTACTTCCAGGCCGAGAACTTCCTGCTGACTGCGTTCGGCGTGCTGTGCGGCATGGTGCTGGCGTTCGGCATCAATGTCTACCTGATGCAGCACTACGAGAGCCAGCGCATGCCGGTGTACTACCTGCCGGCCGGCGCCATCGCGCTGTGGCTGCTGGGCCAGCTTGCCGTGATCGGCCCGGCACGCCGTGCCGCCGCGGTGCCGCCGGTGGTCGCCACGAGGAGCGCGTGATGCAGGGACCCCACCCCCGCCATTTGGAGCGTATGAACCCTTTCCCCTGGCTCTGCCGGGGGAGAGGGAGTACGGCGCGGCGGGACCTGGAGGGCCGCAGCAGCCTGGACCTTGTCTGCCCGCAAAGCCTGGATGAGGAAGGCTCGGTTGTGATCGCCGCCTGGATGGCTGTCGATACAGGAGGTTTCATGCCGGAGGTTGGACGTGTTTGCCTATTACCTTGACTTGGCGCTGCGCAGCCTGAAGCGCAACAAGATGCTCACCGCGCTGATGGTGCTGGCGATTGCGCTGGGTATCGGCGCATCCATGACCACGTTGACCGTGCTGCACGTGCTGTCCGGCGACCCCCTGCCGGGGCGCAGCGGCACCCTGTATTACCCGCAGATCGATCCACGCGACAACAGTGGCCTGTTTCCCGGCAAGGAGCTGCCCGAGCAGCTCACCTTGACCGATGGCGAGAACCTGCTGCGTGCCAAGCGGGCAGATCGCCAGGCGTTGATGACTGGCGGTTCGGTGCCGATCCAGCCGGATTCGTCGGGGCTCGATCCGTTCTACGTGGAGGCGCGCTACACCACGGCCGATTTTTTCCCGATGTTTGGCACCCGCTTCCGCTACGGCCAGGGCTGGACCGCGGCGGAAGACGAGGCGCGGGCGCGCGACGTGGTGCTCAACAGTGATTTGAACCAGCGCCTGTTTGGCGGCGCCGACAGCGTGGGGCGCACGCTGCGCGTGGGCAATGCCGCGTTCCGCATCGTGGGCGTATTGGACGATTGGGCACCCAGCCCGCACTTTTACGACCTCAACACCGGCTCCTATGGCTATACGGAACAGGTGTTCCTGCCGCTGCAGACGGCACTGGACCTGCATCTGGACCACATCGGATCCAGTGACTGCTGGGGCAATGGTGCGGGTGGCATCGGCCACCTCTATCCCTCCGACAACTGTGTGTGGTTGCAGTTCTGGGTCCAGTTGGACAGCCCCGCAAAGGCCGCTGCCTACAAGGAGTTCCTGGCCCGCTATTCACAACAGCAGCATGACCTGGGCCGTTTCGTCAGGGCGCCGGACGTCCGCTTGCGCAACGTGCGGCAGTGGTTGGCGTACGAGCGCGTGGTGCCCGACGACGTGCGTTTGCAGACCGGGCTGGCATTCGGCTTCCTGCTGGTCTGCCTGGTCAACACGGTGGGCCTGATGCTGGCGAAGTTCCTGCGCAGCTCCGGCGAACTCGGGGTGCGCCGCGCGCTGGGCGCGTCGAAGCGGGCGTTGTTGGCGCAGCTGCTGGTGGAGTCGGGCGTGGTTGGGCTGGTTGGCGGCGTGGGCGGCCTGCTTTTGGCGCTGCTTGGCCTGTGGCTTGTGCGACACCAGCCGTCGAACTATGCGCCGCTCGCGCACCTGGACCCGGCCATGCTGTTGACCACCTTCCTGCTGGCGGTGGGCGCGACCCTGCTGGCCGGCCTGTTGCCGGCGTGGCGTGCCTGCCAGGTTCCGCCCGCGCTCCAACTCAAGAGTAATTAATTATGTCCAAACACCTGATCGGAGCCGATGTACTTGAGAAGTGCGGCCATGGATGGCCGCTTCCACGCGCAGGGAAAGCGCACTGATGGAACTGCGGCCCATACTTTCCACCTTGCGGCGGCACAAGATCACCGCCACTCTGCTGGTCCTGGAAATCGCGCTGACCTGCGCCATCGTGTGCAATGCGGTGTTCCTGATCGCGCAGCGCATGCAGCACATGGACATGCGTACCGGCATCGACGAGCACGCCCTGGTGCAAATCCAATTGGCACCGATTGCGCCGTCGCCGGACATCTACGCGCGGGCGAGGGAAGATTTGGCCGTCTTGCGGCAGGTGCCCGGAGTGCAGGCGGCAGCGTTGAGCAACCAGTTGCCGTTGGGCGGATCTTCTTCCAACTCAAGCATCAAACTCGATCTTGCGCAGCGCCAGCCCTCGCTCAACGCCGGTACCTATTTCGGCGAGGGTCTGCCGCAGACCATGGGCATGCACCTGGTGGCGGGGCGCAACCTGCGCGCGGACGAATTCACCGATGCCGACATCGTGCTCAAGGCGCTCGCCACCGGCGACACCAAGGAGGTGCCGGCGGTAACCGTGATCACCCGGGCCATGGCACAGCGGTTGTGGCCTGGGCAAAATCCGCTGGGCAAGACGCTTTACATCGGCCCGGTCGGGGTGCGCGTGGTCGGGGTGCTGGCGGACCTGGCGCGCGCCAACGCCCACGACGATGCCACCGCGCATTACTCGATGATCCTGCCGCTGTTCATGGGGGTGGGCCAGGACCAGAGCTACATCATCCGCACCCGCCCGCAGGATCGCGAAGCCGTGCTCAAGGCCGCGGTGGCCGCGCTGAAGCAGGCCGATCCGCAGCGGGTGGTGACCAGGCAGCAGACCTACGACCAGGTGCGCAGAAAGTTCTTCGAAAACGACCGCGCCATGGCTGGCATCCTGGTTGGGGTCATCATCGCGCTGCTGACCATCACCGCGCTCGGCATCGTGGGCCTGGCCAGTTTCTGGGTGGCGCAGCGCCGGCGCATGATCGGCATCCGCCGCGCGCTGGGCGCCACGCGACGCAACATCCTGCGCTATTTCCAGGCCGAGAACTTCTTGCTGGCCACGCTCGGCATTGCGCTGGGCATGCTGATGGCCTATGCCATCAACCTGTACCTGATGCTGCACTACGAGCTGCCCCGGTTGCCGGCGATCTATTTCCCGATCGGTGCGGTGGCGCTGTGGTTGATAGGCCAACTGGCCGTGCTTGGCCCGGCGCTGCGCGCCGCGGCGGTGCCGCCCGTCGTCGCGACCAGGAGCGTGTGATGACGGAGAACCCACCATGTGGATTGCCGAGGCTTGCGGGACGGTTCCAGGACGTGGGATCGATTATTGAGGGAGTGATGTGATGTTCGGTTATTACCTCGACCTGGCGTTGCGCAGCTTGAAGCGCAACAGGATGCTCACCGCGCTGATGATTCTCGCGATCGCGGTAGGCATCGGTGCCTCGATGACCACGCTGACCGTGATGCACCTGCTTTCCGGTGATCCCTTGCCGGGCAGGAGTGCGCAAATCTTCTACCCCCAGGTGGACGCTTCGCCGGCCGGCTATACCAAAAGCGGGCCATTGGACATGCTTGACTACCGGTCGGCGGTAGACCTCTGGAGCGCGCATCGGGCCGACCGCCAGGCCTTGCTTGCGGGCAGCGACGTCAAGGTGCATGCGCCGGATGGCAAGTTGGCGCCCTTGATGGTACCGATGCTGGCGACGACCCCGGACTTCTTTGCAATGTTCAAGGTCCCGTTCCAATACGGCAGCAGTTGGACGGTTGCCGACGCCACCAACCGTGCGCGCGTGGCCGTGATTTCGTCGGACCTCAATGACCGGTTGTTCGCCGGTGCCGACAGCGTGGGCAAGATCCTGCGCCTGAAGGACAGCGACGTGCGCATCGTCGGCGTGATGGCCACGTGGCGGCCCTCGCCGCTCTTCTACGACGTGCGCGGCGGGCGCTTCGCCGAGGGCCAGACTTCCGGGTTCTACGACAAGCCCGAAGGCGTGTTCATGCCTTTTTTCAGCGCGCTGGAGGTCAACAAGGGCAATTTCTGGCAGTTCACGTGCTGGGGCAACGTCGCCACGCCGGGGCAGCTGCAGGACGCGCCGTGCGTCTGGGTTGCCTTGTGGGTGCAGCTGGACAGCGCGGCCAAGGTGGCGGACTACCGCGCCTTCATTGCGAATTACGCGCAGCAGCAAAAGGTGCTGGGGCGCTTCGCCAACACCGACACCAGGATGCCGAGCCTGATGGAATGGCTGGTGTTCAACCACGTGGTGCCGAGCGACGTGAAGCTGCAGACCTGGCTGGCGTTTGCCTTCCTCGCCATCTGCCTGTTCAACACGGTCGGCCTGCTGCTGGCCAAGTTCCTGCGCCGCAGCAGCGAGATCGGCGTGCGGCGTGCGCTGGGGGCCACGCGTGGGGCGGTGTTCGCGCAATGCCTGGTCGAGGCGGGCGTCGTCGGCATGCTGGGCGGTGTCGGCGGCTGGCTGCTGACCCTGCTTGGCCTGTGGCTGGTGCGACGGCAACCGGTCGAATACGCCGATCTCGCGCACCTGGACGTCGGCATGTTCGGCTTGACCTTCGTGCTCGCCGTGGTGGCCAGCTTGTTGGCGGGCCTGCTGCCCGCGTTGCGGGCGAGCCGGGTCGCACCCGCGCTGCAATTGAAAACACTTTAGTGCGCTATCCCTGCGCGTGAAAGCGGCCATCCATGGCCGCACTCCTCACAAGAGCACTCGATTCCGGACATCCTCAATGCAGATCAAGCCCATTCTTTCCGCACTGCGCAAGCATCGTCTCTCCACGATGCTGATTGCGTTGGAAATCGCGCTGGCCTGCGCGGTGCTGTGCAATGCCTGTTTCATCATTTCCCAGCGCATCACGGCGATGCATATCGTCAGCGGCGTGGCTGAAACCGCGCTCGCGTCGGTGCAACTGACCGGCTATGACGCCACGCAAGCGGCCGACGTGGACGCACGTGCGCTTGCCGCCATGCGCGCCGTTCCCGGGGTGGAATCGGTGTCCCTGCTCAATTCCATACCGTTCGGCAGCCGCCGTGGCACCGCCGGCATCAGTACCGATGCGGCCGGCGAGCATTTTCGCGGCGTGATCGAGTTTTACGTGGGTGGCCCGGGCAGCCTGCGGACGCTGGGCGCCCAGGTCATCGCCGGACGCGGACCGCAAGCCGACGACTTCCATCCGTTCACGGGCTTCATGCCCGAGCGGGGCAGCGTCCAGATCACCCAGGCGCTGGCCGAGCATTTGTGGCCGGGCGCCGATCCACTCGGCAAGGAGTTTTGGGTGCTCAAGTCGCATTACCGCGTCGTCGGCGTGTTGAAGAACCTGGTTCGGCCCGATCCTACGGGATGGACGCCGGCGCAGCGCCAATGGTCGGTATTCCTGCCCGCGCAGCCGGGCCCGTACCTGACCGGCAGCTACCTGCTGCGGGCCGATCCGGCAGCCTTGCCGCGCGTGCTGCGCGATGCACTCGCAGCCGTTGCCAAGGCCATGCCGGAAGTGGTGATTGACCGCGAACACAGCCGGACGTTGACCGACCTGCGTCACGAGGTCTTCAAGAACGACCGCGCCATGGCGGGCATGCTGGTGGGCGTGATCACCGCCATGCTGCTGGTCACCACGCTCGGCATCGTCGGCCTGGCCAGCTTCTGGGTGGCACAGCGGCGGCGGCAGATCGGCATCCGCCGCGCCATTGGCGCCACGCGGCGCGACATCCTGCATTACTTCCAGACCGAGAACTTCCTGATCGTCACGTTCGGCATCGTGCTGGGCATGTTGTTGGCGTACGCGCTGAACCTGCTGCTGATAACCCAGTACGAATTGCCGCGCCTGCCGCTGTACTACCTGCCTGTCGGGGCGCTGGCGCTGTGGCTGCTGGGGCAATTGGCCGTGCTCGGGCCGGCGCTGCGCGCGGCCGCCGTGCCGCCGGTGGTCGCGACGAGGAGCGTGTGATGCGGTAACCCTTGCCCCTGGCTGCGCCGGGGCGAGGGCAGGGCGAGGGGGCGCTTTTGGCGGCGTGGCGGAAGGTCGTGCGTCCCCTCACTCCAATCCTCTCCCACAACAGTAGAGCTGTCGGGGCAGGAGGTTCTCCATGCTGAGGGACGGAACATGTTTGCCTATTATCTGGACCTGGCCTTGCGCAGCCTGAAGCGCAACAAGGCGCTCACCGCGTTGATGGTGCTGACCATCGGTTTCGGCGTCGCCGCGTCGATGACGGCGTGGTCGGTGTTCCGTGCGGTGTCCGGCGACCCCATCCCGCAGAAGTCCGCGCGGCTGTACGTGCCGCAGATCGACAACTGGGGGCCGTCGGGTCATGAGCCGGGCAGCAACAGCACCGAGCCGCCCAACGCGATGAGCTATACCGACGCGATGGCGCTGATGCGCGCGCATCGCGCCAGGTACCAGGCGGCGATGTACCAGCTCGCCGATTCGGTGGCGCCCAAGGCCGCCAACCAGTCGCCGACGCTGGTGGCCGGCGAAGCCGTCGGCAGCGAGTTCTTCCCGATGCTGGATGTGCCGTTCGCGTATGGCGGCGGCTGGAGCAGCGCCGATGACGCGAATCGCGCCCAGGTCGCAGTCATCAGCAGCCAACTCAACGATATCTTGTTCGGCGGCGGGGACAGCGTCGGCAGGATGCTCATCTTTGGCCACCACGATTACCGTGTGGTCGGCGTTATGCGCAATTGGAGTCCGCAGCCGGTGTTCTACGACGTGGTCAACACCGGCGGCTTCAGCGGGCTCGCCGCCGACATCTTCCTGCCGTTCGACACCGCCATCGCCAACGACGCCAGGCCCAACGGTACGACCAATTGCGACAAGTCGCCGGCGGAGTCTGGCTTCAAGGGCCTGCAGAAATCCGAGTGCGTGTGGATTTCCTTCATGGTGCAGTTGGATGACGCGGCGGCGGTCCGCGACTACCACCAGTTCCTGGTCAATTACTCGTTGGAGCAGCAGCGTGCCGGTCGTTTCAACTGGCCGCCCGAGGTGCGCCTGCACGGGCTGATGGCGTGGCTGGCCGAGCGGCATGTGGTGCCGTCGGATACGAAGGTTTCGCTGTACGTCGCGGTGGGCCTGCTGCTGGTGTGCCTGGTCAACGTGATGGGCCTGCTGCTGGCCAAGTTCCTGCGCCGCAGCGGCGAGATCGGCGTGCGTCGCGCGTTGGGTGCTTCGCGCGGCGAGATCTACCGCCAGTTCCTGGTCGAGGCCGGCATGGTCGGGTTGGCGGGCGGCGTGCTGGGGCTGGCACTGACCTGGCTGGGCATTGCCGGGGTCGGCTGGGTGATGCCGCCGGAGATTGCCGCGCTGGCGCACATGGATGTGTCCTTGCTGGCCACCACGCTGGCCGTCGCGATCGTGGCGACGATGCTGGCCGGCCTGTATCCCACCCTGCGCGCGGCGGCGGTGCAGCCGGCGTGGCAGCTGAAGAGCAATTAGTGCGCTCTCCCTGCGCGTGGAAGCGGCCATCCATGGCCGCACTTCTCAAGAACACCGGCTCTTTGGATAGTGAGAGGAAACTCCGATGAAATTGCCACCGATCATCGCCGCATTGCGAAGGCACAAGTCCGGCGTCGTGCTGATCGTGCTGCAGATCGCGCTGACCCTGGCGATCGTGTGCAACGCCGTGTTCATCATCGGCCAGCGCGTCGCGACCGTGCAGCGGCCGACCGGCATGGATGAGCAGAACCTGTTCCTGATCCAGCAGCAGATCGTCAACGCGCCGGCCGGCAACGATGCGGCGTCGCTGGAGCGGCGCTACGCGATGCTCCGCGGCGACCTCATGACCCTGCGCGGCCTGCCCGATGTGGCGTCCGCGGCACCGGTCCGGTCGCTGCCGTTGCTGCAATCCTCGAACAATGGCGGGGTCGGACTGCAGCCGAACCAGAACCACAGCACCGCAACGACGACGTTCTACGGCGGCGATGAGCAGCTGCTGAAGACCCTCGGCGTGCAGTTGGTTGCGGGCCGCAATTTCACCGCCAGCGAAATCACCCACGGCGACCACGGTGGCGACTATGAGCCGCCAGTGGCCATCGTCACCAGGGCGCTGGCAGACAAGCTGTTTTCCGCGGGTGATGCACTGGGCAAGGTGGTGTATTTCAACGGTGGCGCCGTTCCCACCACCATCATCGGCATCGTCGCGCGCCTGCAGACGCCTGACGTTGGCTGGGGAAGCGACTACGTCTGGAACTCGACCCTGTTGCCGACGTTCCCGAACAACTCTTTCAGCCGCATCGCGGTACGCGCCAAACCGGGCCAGTTGGATGCAGCCATGCGCGATGCCCGCCAGGCTCTGGTTGCGGCCAACCCGCAGCGGGTCATCCGCAACGGCTTCGGCGGCTTCATCGGCATCTATCCCTACTCCGACATCCGCGCGCGTGCCTATCGCGCTGACATCGGCATGGCAATCCTGATGGGCGTGATCTGCGTGGTCCTGCTGTGCGTGACCGGTGCCGGCATCGTCGGACTCACCAGTTTCTGGGTCGGACAGCGGCGCAAGCAGATCGGCATCCGCCGTGCGCTGGGTGCGACGCGCACCGACATCCTGCGCTACTTCCAGACCGAGAACCTGCTGCTTGCCGGGGTTGGCGTGGCGCTCGGCGCGATCCTGGCGGTGGGCTTGAACCTGTGGCTGATGCAGCAGTTCGCGATGGACCGGATGTCGCTGCTGTATGTGCTGGTCGGCGTGGTGGCGTTGCTGGCGCTGGGGCAGGGCGCGGTGTTTGCGCCGGCGCTGCGCGCCTCGAAGGTGTCGCCGGTGGAGGCGACGCGGTCGGTTTAGTTGTCTGGATCCTTGGCTGGGAAGCCGGAAATTCAGGAGGAATGAAATGTTTGCCTACTACCTTGATCTCGCCCTGCACAGCCTGAAGCGCAACAAGGTGCTGACGGCGCTGATGATCATCGCCATCGCGGTCGGCATCGGCGCGTCGATGACCACGCTGACGGTGATGCACCTGCTGTCCGGCGATCCGTTGCCGGGCAAGAGCGCACATATCTTTTATCCGCAGGTGGATCCCACGCCGGCCGATTGGTACAACAAGCGCCATCCGCTGGACGTGATGGACGACCGTTCGGCAGTGGAGCTGTGGAGCGCCCATCGCGCCGATCGCCAGGCACTCATCGTGCAAAGCCCGGTGAAGGTGAGCGCGCCCGGCGTGGACCGTCCGCCGCTGATGCTGACCCTGCTGGCCACGACCTCGGATTTCTTCCCGATGTTCGAGGTGCCGTTCGCCTACGGCGGCGCGTGGACACCCGCGGACGAAACCGGCCACACACGCGTCGCGGTCATCTCCTCCGACCTCAACGACAAGCTGTTCGGCGGGGAGGACAGTGTCGGCAAGACGCTGCGCCTGAAGGACAGCGACGTGCGGATCGTGGGTGTGCTCAAGCCGTGGCGGCCGACGCCGCTGTTCTACGACGCGAGAGGCGGCTTCACCGGCAACGGTTTCGATACGAGCTACTACGCCAAGCCAGAAGACGTGTTCATGCCGTTCCAGAGCGCGCTCGAAGTCAACGACGGCAATTTCTTCCAGTTCACCTGCTGGGGCGGCGGGCCGCCGGTGCCTGGCCACCTGCAAGGCTCGCCCTGCCTGTGGGTCGCGCTGTGGGTGGAATTGGACAGCGCGGCGAAGGTCGCCGGCTACCGCGCATTCCTCAAGGGCTATGCCGAGCAGCAGAAGGCGCTTGGGCGCTTTGCCCACGCCGATACGCGCATGTTGGATTTGATGCAGCGGTTGGATTACGTCCAGGTGATTCCAAGGAATACGCGGCTGCAGACCTGGCTGGCATTCGCCTTCCTGGGGATCTGCCTGTTCAACACGGTGGGCCTGCTGCTGGCCAAGTTCCTGCGCCGCGCCGGTGAGATTGGCGTTCGGCGCGCGTTGGGTGCGTCGCGGCGTTCGGTGTTTGCGCAGTGCCTGGTTGAAGCGGGCTTGATCGGTTTCTTCGGCGGGCTGGGCGGGTGGTTGCTGACGATGGTCGGGCTATGGCTGGTGCGCCGGCAGCAGACGCCGTATTCCGACCTGGTGCACCTGGATGTGTCGATGTTCGTGGTCACCTTCGTGCTGGCGATCGCGGTGAGCCTGCTTGCCGGGGCACTCCCTGCGCTGCGCGCCAGCCGCATTGCGCCGGCGTTGCAATTGAAGACACTTTAGTGCGCTATCCCTGCGTGTGAAAGCGGCCATCCATGGCCGCACTCCTCACAAGAGCGCTCAATTCCGGATATCAATTATGCAAATCCAACCCATCCTTGCCGCGTTGAAAAAGCACAGGCTCGCCACCTTCCTGCTTGCGATGGAAATCGCACTGGCCTGCGCGGTGTTGTGCAACGCCGTCTTCATGATCCAGGATCGCCTGTCGGCGATGGACCTCGACAGCGGCGTGGACGAGGCCGCGCTCGGGACCGTGGTCGTGACCGGCTTCGATGCGAAGCTGGCGAATGAGCTGAATGCGCGGATGGTCTCCGGCCTGGGAGCGATCCCCGGCGTCGAGTCGGTGCATGTGGTCAGTTCGGTGCCGTTCGGGCCCCAGGGTGGCGTCAACGGCATCACCCTCGATCAAGAGGGCAAACACGTCGGCGCGGTGGTCCAGTTGTATCAAGGCGAGCCCGGGTCACCGCAGGCGCTTGGGCTGAAACTCGTGGCGGGCCACCTGCCCGCTGCCGACGATTATCAACCGATCGTGGGCAACGATTACATGCCGCTTTCGTCGCGCGTCCTGATCACGCAAGCCTTGGCGGAAAAATTGTGGCCGGGCCAGAGCCCCTTGGGCAAACAGTTCTGGGGTGCCAAATACCAATTCCGCGTGATTGGCGTCGTGGCGCACCTGTCGGTATCCCAGTACAACGAGAACGGCGAACACGGCGCGGAGTGGTGTGTCTTCGTGCCGGTGCGGGCGGGCGGCCAGCTGGCGGGCACCTATCTCGTCCGCGCCAAGCCGCAGGATCTGGAACGGGTGATGACCGCGGCGCGTACGGCGGTCGCCAAGATCGCGCCGGACGTGGTGCTCGATTATGCCGACAGCCACACCATCGGGCATTTGCGCGAGCGCTTCTTCAAGGGCGACCATGCCATGGCTGGCCTGTTGGTGGGCATCATCGTCGCCTTGCTTGGCATCACCGCGTTTGGCATCGTCGGCTTGACCAGCTTCTGGGTGGCACAACGACACAAGCAGATCGGCATCCGTCGGGCGCTTGGCGCCGCGCGGTTGGACATCCTGCGTTACTTCCAGACGGAGAACTTCCTGATCGTCACGTTCGGGGTGGCGCTGGGCATGTTGCTGGCGATCGCCATCAACGTGGGCTTGATGAGCACGTTCGAGATACCGCGCCTGCCGCTGTGGTACCTGCCGGTGGGGGCGATCGCGTTGTGGTTGCTGGGGCAACTGGCGGTGCTTGCCCCGGCGCTGCGCGCCGCGGCCGTGCCCCCGGTCGTGGCCACGCGTGGCGTGTGAAAAACCGGAGTCAGAGTGCACTTTCGACGAAGAGATGATCTGAAACTACCGATACTGGCGTCGAAAGTGCACTCTGACCCCGGTTTTGCCACCATGATCATCTGCAGCAATCCGTTCAAAGGTAAGCAAACATGCGTACGGTGCTGATCATCGATGACAATCCGGCAGTGGGCGAAGCCTTGTCGCTGGCGTTGTCGCTGAACGAAATCTCGACGCGCAAGGCGGCGAGCCCGGAAGAAGGCCTGGCCCTCCTGGCGCGCGAGCACGTCGACGTGGTGATCCAGGACATGAACTTCACCGCCGATACCACCTCGGGCAAGGAAGGCGAGGCGCTGTTCCGCGCGATCCGTGAGCAGCATCCGGATCTGCCGGTGATCCTGCTCACCGCGTGGACCCACCTGGAAACGGCGGTGGAGCTGGTGAAGGCCGGTGCGGCGGATTACCTGGCCAAGCCCTGGGACGACAACAAGCTGCTGACCGTGGTGGAAAACCTGCTCGAGCTCGGCGAATCCACGCGGGAAGCCACCCGTGCCCGGCGCGAGCAGCGCCGCCGGCGCGAGGCGCTGCGGGAGAAGTACGATCTCGACGGCCTGGTGTTTGCCTCCAACGGCATGGCGCGCACCCTGGAGTTGGCGTGCCAGGTGGCGCGCTCCGACGTGTCGGTACTGATCACCGGCCCGAACGGCAGCGGCAAGGAACGGATCGCGGCGATCGTGCACGCCAATTCTGGGGTGAAAAACGGGCCGTTCGTCGCGGTCAACTGCGGCGCGTTGCCTGGCGAGCTGATCGAAGCGGAGTTGTTTGGCGCCGACGCCGGTGCCTACACCGGAGCAAACAAGGCGCGCGAAGGACGTTTCGAGCTCGCCGACGGCGGCACGCTGTTCCTCGATGAAATCGGCAACCTGCCGCTGGCCGGGCAGATGAAACTGCTGCGCGTGCTGGAAACCGGCCAGTACGAGCGCCTCGGCTCCGGACGCACGCGCCGAGCCAAGGTGCGGGTGTTGTCGGCGACGAATGCCGACCTCAAGGCGATGATCAAGGCCGGCACGTTCCGCGAGGACTTGTACTACCGCTTGAACGTCATCGAGGTGAGCCTGCCGCCGCTGGCCGAGCGCAGCGACGACATCCTGCCGCTGGCCGAGCATTTCCTGGCCGGGCGCGCCGAACTGGGCGATGCCGCGCGCGAGGCGCTGCTCGATTATCCCTGGCCGGGCAACGTGCGGGAGCTCAAGAACGCGATCGAGCGCGCGGCGCTGCTGGCCGGCGGCGGGACGGTGGTACCGGAGCTGCTGAACCTCGCGCCGCACCAGGCGGCGTCCACGCGCAGCCTGGATGAGCCGAGCCGCGAGGCGGTGGAAGCGGCCTTGCACGCCGCCGAAGGCGTGGTCAGCCGCGCGGCGCAGGATCTCGGGTTATCCCGCCAGGCCCTGTATCGGCGCATGCAGCGCTATGGACTGGATGCATCGACTTGAGCCGGCGCGCCACGCAAACCAGGCCGCGGCACCGCGAAGGACTGCCCGCATGAGAGTGGCCGTGATCTCCCTGCAGACCCGCCTGGCGCTGCTGCTGGCCGCCGCTGCGGTGGTCGGCGCCCTGGTGTATACCGGGGTCACGCATTGGCCCCTGCCACAGCTCTTGGGTGCGATGCGGGCCGGCATGGGCGTGGACCGTCCGCCGCCCATACCGATCGGCATCTATGCCGGCTTGCTGGTCAGTGCATTGATCGTGCTGGTCCTGGCCTGGTGGCTGGCGCACGTGGCGATGGCCCCGGTGGTGCGCCTGCTGCGGGCGCTGGAAGGCTCGGTGGCCAGCTATCGCGATGGCGATTTCAGCCTCTCCATCGCGATCGACCGGCGCGACGAGCTGGGCCGGCTGATCCGCATGCACAACGAGCTGGGCCAGACCTTGCGCGAGCAGCGCCAGAACCTGGTGCAGCGCGAGCTGCTGCTGGATACGGTGGTGCAGAACACGCCGGTAGCCCTGGTGCTCACCGATGCGGTGGACCGTGTCGCGTATGCCAACATTGCCGCGCGACATCTGTTCAACGATGGACGCAGTCTGCTGGGCCTGGACTTCATGCAGGTGTTGGCCAGCGCGCCGGAAGGCTTGCGCGATGCGGTGGCGGCCGGTGGCGATGTCCTGTTCAGTGTGGAAATGGATGGCAGCGAAGAGCGTTTCTACCTGTCGCAGCGGGCCTTCCGCCTGCAGGGTCGACCCCATCGCCTGCAGTCGTTCCGGCGCATGACACGCGAGCTGTCGCGTCAGGAAGTGGCCACCTGGAAGCGGGTGATACGCGTCATCAGCCACGAATTGAACAATTCACTGGCGCCGATTTCCTCGCTGTCGCACTCCGGGGCGGAGCTGGCGCGACGCGGCGACGTTGCGCGCTTGCCGGGCGTGTTTTCCACCATTGGCGAGCGCGCCCAGCATCTGCACGACTTCATTGCCGGCTATGCCCGCTTCGCCAAGTTGCCGGCACCGCAGCTGGCTGCCGTCGACTGGGGGCAGTTCGTGAATGCGCTGGTCCTGCAATGCTCGTTCCGTCAGCTTGGACCGTTGCCGGTGCACCCCGGGCAGTTCGACGCGGTGCAGATCGAGCAGGTGATCATCAACCTGGTCAAGAATGCGCACGAAGCGGGAGGGCCTGCCGAGGATGTCACGCTGGCCATCGTCGAGCACGGACGCGAGTGGCACATCGAGGTATGCGATCGTGGCACGGGCATGACCGACACGGTGCTCAAGCAGGCCTTGCTGCCGTTTTATTCGACCAAGCGCTCGGGTACCGGACTGGGGCTGGCCCTGGCGCGCGAGATCAGCGAAGCCCACGGCGGCCGCGTGCTGCTGGCCAACCGCGAAGGCGGCGGCCTGCGGGTCAGCCTGTGCCTGCCGAAGTTCGTGGCCGGCTGAGGCGGTGGCACACTTATACTGGCGCTTCCAGTGATTACCCAGGCACGCACGATGCGTTTCGCCCTGGCGCCGGGAGACCACGCGGCATGAGCACGGAAGTTCCCAAGCCGCTGACACCAATGACGTCGGTCGAGGCGCAGACGCGCATCAGCTTCCTGCTTGAACTCGCCCGGCGCCTGCATCAATACGGCACCAGTTCGCCACGGCTGGAGATGGCGGTGGCCGGCGCGGCCGAGGCCCTCGGGCTGGTGGCCGATGTGTGGTCCAGCCCGACTGCCCTCATCATTTCCTTTGCCGAGGCCGCCCACGGCGACGATGGGCTGGCGCAAAACACGCAGGTGATGCGCTTGCCGGTGGGCGAGGTGAACCTGGCGCGCCTGTGCGAGGCCGACACCATTGCCGACCGGGTGATTGCCGGCGAACTGGACCTGCGCGAGGGCTTTCATTGCCTGCGCGCGTTGGCGCGTCCAGAATCGTGGCGCTCGCGCGCGGCCATGATCCTCAGCTACGGGCTGTCGGCCGCCAGCATCGCGGCGCTGTTCCTGCATAGTGCCTGGGCGGACCTGGTGGTGGCTGGGGCGATCGGCCTCATCATCGGCTGGATCACCGACTTGTCCGCCAGCCGGCCGCGCCTGGCCGTGGCCAGCGACCTGATCAGCGCCGTGGTGGCGACGACGGTGGCCACAGTGATCAGCGCGTTCGTGGTGCCGTTGGCGATCAAGTCGGTGGTCTTGTCCAGCCTGATCATCCTGATTCCGGGCATGTCGCTCACCACCGCGGTGCGTGAGATCTCGAGCCAGCACCTGGTGTCGGGCATGGCCCGCCTGGGCGGGGCCATGGCGACGCTGCTCAAGTTGACCTTTGGTACGGTGGCGGCAGCGCAGGTGAGCGTGGCGGTTGGCATCCATGCGCGTGATTATGCATTGCCGCCGTTGCCGGCATGGACTGATTTCCCGGCCTTGCTGGTGGCTGCGGTGGCATTTGCCATCTTGTTCCGCGCCGCTGCCCGCGATTATCCGGTGGTGATTGTCGCGGTTGCGCTGGGATATGTCGCCACGCGCTGGGGCGGGCTGATTTCCGGCTCCCTTCCGGCGGCTCCGTTTGGCGTCTTCGTTGCCGCCCTGCTGGTCGGGGCCATGGCCAATTTGTACGCGCGATTTGCCCATCGGCCCGGAGCCGTGATCCGCGAACCGGGCATCCTGCTGCTGGTACCTGGCAGCGTGGGTTTTCGCAGCATGTCATTCCTCATGGAACACGACACGCCCTTGGGCCTCGACACCGCATTGCTGCTGTTCACCCTGCTGGTATCCATTGTGGCCGGGTTGATGTTTGGCGATCTGCTGGTTTCCGCCCGTCGCTCGTTGTGAGGCAAGAGATGGAACCTGTGGCGCGCGCATAAAAAACGCCGGTATAAGGCCGGCGTTCTTGTTGTCGACAAGCGGTCATTGCTCAGATTGCCAGGTCTTTTTCCTTCTTGCCGGCCTTCAATGCGGCGCTGAACCAGTGCGGGCGCTTGCCGCGACCGGACCAGGTCTGCGCGGGATCGGCAGGGTTGCGATATTTCGGCGGTACCGGTATCCCGGCGCGCTTGCTCTTGCCGCGGGTATGGCCGAATACGTCATCGAAGGTATAGCCCTCGGATTTCAGCAACGCGTGGACCTTCTCGCGAAGCTTGGTGACGCGCTCCTTGCGCAACTCCACCTGACGGACCTGCGCCTTGTTGATCAGCTCGTTGAGCTGCGAATGGTTGAGGCTTTTGATGTCAACTGCCATTTGGTGCTCCCGGATGATAAGTGATTTGCGGATTTTGCATTGGTTGTCGCTCCCTGCGTGGGCTTTCGCATACCGCGGCGCTTACTACCCGTAAATTCTCACCTATTTTTGGAATGTTTGTAAAGCGGCGGTGCGATACCTGGGCAATGTTGATAATGATATGGTACCCATGCGGCGAATATGAATCAAACATGAAAGCAAATCAGGGTCCGCTTGCATGCATTAGCGCTCGCTGACTCAGCCCAACAGGGTGAATAACTGTTCCTCGCTGAGGGTCTGGCTGGTCTCCGCATCGCGCGCGCGATATTCCAGCGTGCCCGCCGCGACGCCACGCTCGCTGACCACGATCCGGTGGGGGATACCAATCAGCTCCATGTCCGCAAACATGGCGCCTGGGCGCAAGCCACGATCGTCCAGCAATACCTCGATGCCGCGCGCCTGCAATGCCTGATATAAGGCCTCGGCGGCGGCGTTGACCTCGGGTGCCTGGCGCGAATTGATCACGCAGATGACGACGCTCCACGGGGCCATTGCCGCCGGCCAGAGGATGCCCTTGTCATCGTGGCGCTGTTCGATGGCTGCGGCGACGATGCGGCTGATGCCGATGCCATAGCACCCCATGCTCATGACCTGGTTGTTGCCGCCGTCGTCCAGCACCGTGGCATGCATGGCCTGCGCATACTTGGTGCCGAGCTGGAAGATGTGCCCTACCTCGATGCCCCTGGCGACATGCAGCGTGCCGTGGCCGTCGGGGGAAGGGTCACCATCCTCCACGTTGCGCAGGTCGGCAAGACGGGTGATGCGTGCGTCGCGGTCCCAGTTGGCGCCGGTGAAATGCCGTCCGGCGGCATTGGCGCCGCACACGAAGTCCGCGAGCACGGCCGCATCGCGATCGACGATGACCGGGATATCCGCTGGCAGGCCCACCGGGCCGATGAAGCCGACGGTCGCCCCGGCAATGGCGCGCACTTCCTCTTCGCTCGCGAACGCGACTTCCCCGCCAAGCTCGCCGAGTGCGGCGGCCTTGATCTCATTGAGCGTGTGGTCGCCGCGCAGGCACAGCGCCACCAGGCCGGCGGAGCCTCGGAGCAGCAGGGTTTTCACGCATTGGCTTGCCGCCACGCCGAGCAAGGCAGCCACTTCATCGATTGTGCGCTGGGTGGGCGTGTCCACGACCTCGAGCGCCGCGCCCGGCAGCGGGCGGGCGTGGGCGGGCGGCAAGGCTTCGGCCTTTTCCAGGTTCGCGGCGTAATCGGAACCATCGGAAAACACGATGACATCCTCGCCGGAATCGGCCAGCACCTGGAACTCATGGCTGGCATTGCCACCGATGGCACCGGTGTCCGCCTGCACGGCGCGAAAGGCGAGGCCCAGGCGGCTGAAAATGCGCGAATAAGCCTCGTACATCACCGCATAGGTTGCAGCCAGCGACCCGGCGTCGAGGTGGAACGAGTACGCGTCCTTCATCAGGAACTCGCGCGAGCGCATTACGCCGAAACGCGGCCGGATTTCATCCCGGAACTTGGTCTGGATCTGGTAGAACGTGATCGGCAGCTGCTTGTAGCTTTTGAGCTCGTTGCGGGCGAAGTCGGTGATGACTTCCTCATGGGTGGGACCGAAACAAAAGTCCTGCTGCTTGCGGTCCTTGAGCTTGAGCAACTGGTCGCCGAATTTGTCCCAGCGCCCGCTCTCTTCCCACAGTTCGCGGGGCTGGATCGCCGGCATGAGCATTTCAATGGCGCCCGCCCGGTTCATTTCCTCGCGTACCACGTTCTCCACTTTGTGCAGCACGCGCAGGCCCAATGGCGACCATATATACAGGCCGGCGGCGAGCCGGCGGATCATGCCCGCGCGCAACATCAACTGGTGGCTGACGATTTCCGCGTCGGCAGGCACCTCCTTGACGGTTGCCAGGTGGAATTGGCTCAGGCGCATGGCTCGATTTCCGGCAGAGTGAAAGCGCCCATTGTAATGGCAGCCGGCAGGGCGACAGGATGGTGTGCGGTATTTTGCAGGTGGTCCCTGGGCGAGGCCCTGGTCAGGCAACCATGAGCATCGCCATCACAGGGGAATCACCGCAATCGCGGCTGGCCTCGTGTGCACGACCCGTCCTGGTACGTGCAATTGCAAGGGACATGGCTATTGGGAGTTCTGGCAATACTGTTGGTACTGCGTCTCGGCCGAACTCAGTTGCGCCTGGCGCTGGTTGTTTGGCAGGACGACGTCGATGCCGTCTTTTTTCACCACCAAGGGCGCGCTCCCGCGCAATTGGGTCAAATTTGCGGACAGCGTCGCGCACAGCCGGGTGCGGTTGTCCGGGGTGTCGGCCATGGGCGTTGCCGGGGGGGTGGGGGCTGCCGTCGTGGCGGCCTCGGTGCTTGCTGCCGTCGGTGCCGCTGCCGGTGTCGCGTTGGTCGAGGTCACACTCGTGCCGGTCAGCGAGATTTGCTTGTAGTGGACACCCGCTTCCGGCGGGGCTTCCGAGTAATGCACCGTGCCGCCAGCGTCCGTCCAACTGTAAATCTGGGCAAACGACAGGGGCGACAACATCAGCAAAACGATGGCGAGAAGCAAACGCTGCATGGCCGACTCCGGCGATTGCGGACAGGTGGCAGTCTTGTTAGCACCAGTGGGCACCGGACTCAAGACCCGATGGTCTACACTTTGCGCATTAGATCACGGATAAGCCCATGGGCGTTTCAGTACCGGTCAACCCGCCTCGTCACAAGGGCATTTACCTGCTGCCAAACCTGTTCACGACGGGGGCAATGTTTGCCGGTTTCTACGCCATCATCGCTGGTATAGACGGGCGTTTCACCGAGGCAGTCGTGGCCGTGCTGGCCGCTGCCGTGCTGGATGGCCTGGATGGGCGCGTGGCGCGGCTGACCGGCACGCAGACCGATTTTGGCGTGCAATACGACTCGTTGTCCGACCTGGTCAGCTTTGGCCTGGCGCCGGCGCTGGTGATGTATACGTGGTCGCTTTCGGCCCTGGCCAATTACGGCGAACCCTGGGGCAAGGTGGCCTATGCTGCCGCCTTCATCTATGCCGCCTGCGCCGCGTTGCGTCTGGCGCGCTTCAACACTCAGGTGGGTGTCGCCGACAAGCGCTATTTCCAGGGTTTGGCCAGTCCGGCGGCGGCGATCCTTTGCATGTCCTTCGTGTGGAGTGCGGAAAAGACCGGGTATACCGGGGCGGAGCTGTGTTTTGTCACGCCGTGGATTGCAATGATCGCGGGCCTGCTCATGGTCAGCCGCTTTCGCTATTTCAGCTTCAAGGCGGCACCAGGCGGCGAACGCCAGCGGGTTCCCTTCGTGTGGATGGTTGCCGCCGTGCTGCTGCTGGCCCTGCTGGTGCTCGATACGGCACGCGTGCTGTTGGCCGGCTTCACGGTGTACCTGCTTTCCGGGCCGGTATGGACCGTCTGGAGCCTGGTGGCCCACCGTCGCGCCAGGCGGGGCAAATGAACGTGCGCAGCTGTGTCCGGGTTGATGCAGACCATCGCGTACGGGTGCTGCGCACCCTGGGGTTCGTGCCGTGGGTCAGGCGGGTTCGGCCGGGGGCGGGGTGGGCGGCCGGAGCAGTCGAGACAGTGGGCCTGCAGTCGTTGCCTGCCACCGGCACGGCTTGTGTGGTCGTGCTGGCGCAGCAATGCAGTCCGGCCGCGTTGGACCTGCTCGGTCGGGCGATGCATGCGGGAGGGGCGCTGCTGGCGCGCGCCGGGCGCATCCAGGTGCATGCGGGCAAGCTCGATGGGGTACCGGCTGCGGCGAGCTATCTCGTGTTTGGTGCGGCACAGGCCGAGGCATTGCGGCATAGCCTGCCTGCGGCGCTTGCGGCTTCCGCTTCCGTGGTGGTCGTGGACGAGCTGGCGACGGTGCTTGCCGAGGGTCGCGCCAAGCAGCGTCTATGGGTGGCATTGCGCGGCCTGCGCGCCAGGCTGGCCGCGACAAGCGGCTGAAGTCCGTGGCCAGCGTACCCAAGCTGCAGCCCAGGATACGTGCCATGTGCCCGGGCGACTTGGCGGCGGTGAGCGCCATGGAAACCGCATCCTACGAGTTCCCCTGGTCTGCGGGTATTTTTGCCGATTGCCTCAAGGTCGGGCATTCCTGCTGGGTGTTGAGCGTGGACGAGCTGGCCGCGGGTTACGGCATCCTGTCCATCGGGGCCGGCGAGGCACACGTGTTGAATCTATGCGTGGATCCGTCGCGGCGCAGTCAGGGGCTGGGCTGGTACCTGCTCGCGCGGCTGCTGGACGTCGCGCGTGGGCATCGCGTGCAGCGTGTCTTCCTGGAAGTGCGGCCGTCCAATCCACATGCGATCGCGTTGTACCACGCGGCTGGCTTCGCGGAGATTGGCCGGCGTCCGCGCTATTACCCCGCGCACGGCGGCCGCGAGGACGCAATCGTGATGGCTCTCGACATGGGGGCCGACATGGGGTCAGGGTCATTTTTCGAACGGTGACGTCGGAACAGTCAGGGACCTCGGTCGAAAAATGACCCTGACCCCATGTCCACCCGCAGCCGTGGCCAGACTCGTTCAGCGTTGCAGCAGTCCGGACTGGAAGCCGATGGCAACGGCATGACAGCGATTGCGTGCACCGAGTTTTTCAAACACGTTGCCCAAGTGGAAGCGGACGGTCGATGCGGAGATCGCCATGGCATCAGCGATCTGGGTGTCACTGTGGCCACTGGCCAGACACTCCAGGATCGCAACTTCGCGCTCACTCAAGTGCTGGAATACCGGCTCCGGCAGCAGCACCCGCATC
>DATNBK010000201.1:0-4830 GCA_035571995.1 Rhodanobacter sp. | reverse complement strand
CACCAGGGTGTGCTGGCCGGAGCGGATGGCCGGCCATGCGGCAGCTTGCGCCGCGGTAGGCGCGGCAAAGCGCTGCCGGAACCAGTTGGCCACGGCCGGATGGAAGGCGTCGATCGGGCTGGGATTCACGGCCATCGGCGTACCAGCGATGGAGGGGCGGTTCATTGGAACATAGATGGGGGCAAGCGGCTTGTGCTCAATCGAGGCGAGGTTCCCATGTTGGCGATGCGGCGCCAAGCACCGCGTCGGTCGATCGGGTGTGCAAAGCGGGCAGCCGCCCCATCCTGCTGCCTGCATTCGCGGGAGATCAGGACCCGGCAGTGAACTCGGTCCGTTCTTCCCTTATTCTTGTCACTTCAGTGGTCAAAGGGGACTGATCCATGTTCAATCGCACGCTCTCGCGTTGCTGCCTGCTGCTTGCAGGACTGCTGCTGGCCACGACTCCCGTATTGGCGCAGACGCGAGCCCCCGACGCGGCCGCTGGCATCACCACGCCGAAACAATTCTTCGGCTTCAACATTGGCGACGACTACCAACAGGTGAACTACACCAAGGCGGTCGAATACTGGCAAAAGCTTGCCACCGAGACTAACCGCATGAAGTTGGTGGACATCGGCAAGACGGAGATGGGCAAGACCGAGTGGATGGTCATCATCTCCGCGCCCGAGAACATGCAGCAGCTCGACCACTATCGCGAGATCAGCGCACGGCTGGCACTGGCCAAGGACCTGGACGAGGCCGCGGCGCACAAGCTGGCAGCCGAGGGCAAGGCCGTGGTGTGGATCGACGGCGGCCTGCATTCGGAGGAGACCGTTGGCTTCCAGCAACTCGTGCAGACGATCTACGAGATGGTCAGCCGCAACGATCCGGAAACCATGCGTCTGCTGCACGACGTCATCGGCCTGTACGTTCCGGTCAACCCCGACGGCGTCGAGCTGGTGTCCAACTGGTACAACCGCATCGCCACGCCCGACAAGCGCACCATGGCGCCCGGCTTGCCCACGGTCTACAACAAGTACATCGGTCACGACGACAACCGCGACTCCTACATGTCCAACATGCGGGAGACGATCAACATGAACCGCGTCCTGTTCCAGGAGTGGTTCCCACATATCCTCTACAACCACCACCAGACCGGCCCCGCGGGCACGGTCATCTTCATGCCGCCGTTCCGCGACCCGTTCAACTACAACTTCGACCCTCTGGTGCCGCTCAACATCGAGGCAGTGGGCACGGCCATGCACATGCGCCTGGTGGCGCGCGGCATGGGCGGCTCGGTGCAGCGCACCGGCGCGAACTACTCCACCTGGTGGGATGGCGGCGTGCGTACCACGGCCTACTTCCACAACATCACCGGCCTGCTCACCGAGATCATCGGCGAGCCGAACCCGATCCAGATCCCGCTGATTCCGGCCAAGCAACTGCCGAACGGCGACTGGCCGCTGCCGATCGCGCCGCAGACCTGGCACTACAGCCAGTCCATCGCCTACGAGCTGCAGAACAACCGCGCCGTCCTCGACTACGCCTCGCGCAACCGTGAGGAGATGCTGTACAACATCTATTCGATGGGCCGCAACCAGATCAAGCGCGGCAGCGAGGACTCCTGGACCATCACGCCCAACCGCATTGCCGCGTTGGAAGCCGCCGACGCCAAGTTGAAGGCCGCCAAGGGTGAAAAGGCCGATGTGGACGAAAATCCGTTCCGTCCGCGTGGCGCCGATCCATCTCTCTACGCCAGCGTGCTGCACGATCGGGCGTACCGCGATCCGCGTGGCTACATCATCCCCAGCGATCAGCCCGACTTCGCCACCGCCACCAAGTTCATCAACGTGCTGATCAAGAACGGCATCGAGATCCAGCGCGCCACCAGCGCGTTCACCGTGGCCGGCAAGCACTATCCAGCCGGCAGCTACGTGGTGATGTCGGCGCAGGCGGCGCGGCCCTTCATCCTCGACATGTTCGAGCCGCAGAACTATCCCAATGACCTGGCCTATCCGGGCGGCCCGCCAGTACCCCCTTACGATGTCGCCGGCTGGACCGTGGCGCTGCAGATGGGCGTGGACTTCGTGCGCGAGCTCGACGGCTTCTCCGGTCCGTTCCAGAAACTGCCGTTCGGCGAGCTGCAGCCGATGCCCACCTATGTCGTGACCGGCGTGGCCAATCCGGCCGGCTACGTCATCAGCCACGAGGTCAACAACGCCTTCCTCGTCATCAACCGCCTGATCAAGGCCGGTGCCGCCGTGTACTGGATGCAGACGCCGCAGTCGGTTGGCGGCAAGAACCTGGGCATGGGTACCATCTATGTCCCTGCCGGCGCCAAGGTGCTGCCCATCCTCACCGCGGCGGCGAAAGACCTGGGGGTGGCCGCGCACGGCGTGGCCAGTGCGCCCGCCGGCGCAGCCATGAAGCTCAAGCCGATCCGCATCGGGCTCTACGACGAGTACGGCGGCAGCATGCCCAGCGGCTGGACACGCTGGTTGCTGGAGCAATACGAATTTCCGTTCCAGCTCGTGTTTGCGCCCGAGCTGGATGCCGGCAAGCTGCGCGACAAGTTCGACGTGCTCCTGTTCGTGGACAGCGGCATTGGCAACACGGGCAGCAGGCGCCGCCCGCGCCCCACGCCCACCGCCGCCGAACTCGCCACCGTGCCCGCCGAGTGGCGTGCGCGCATGGGCTCGATGAGCGCCGAAAAAACCGTCCCTGCGCTCAAGGCCTTCGTGCAGGCAGGCGGCACGCTCTACACCATTGGCGCGGGCACTTCCCTGGCCGAGGCCGTAGGCCTGCCGATCACCAGCGCGCTCACCGAGATTGGCGCGGATGGCAAATCGCAGCCCTTGCCGCAAACCAAGTTCTACATCCCCGGCTCGTTGCTGCGCGTCACGCTGAACAACCGCGACCCGATTGCCTACGGCATGGGTGACAGCGTCGTGGTGGACTTCGACCACGACCCGGTGTTCCGCACCCTGCCCAACCGCACGCTCGACCCGACGGTGTCTGGCTGGTTCCATGGCGACCAGACCCTGGTCAGCGGCTGGGCCAATGGCCAGGCCTACCTCAACGGCAACGCCGCCATTGTCAGCGGCCGCATCGGCCAGGGCATGGTCTACGCCGTGGGTCCGGAGATCACGTTCCGCGGCCAGCCGCACGGCAGCTTCAAGCTGCTGTTCAACGGCCTCTACGCCGGTACCGCCACGTCCGGCTCACCAAAGTAGGCCTGCCGACGTATCCCATGGGCTTCCTGTTCTTTTCCGAACGAGCCCATGGGCGTGACTGGGGCGAAGGCAACACAAAAGGCTTGCAGGACGCATTGCAAAGCGGTCTGCTGCCGCTCGCGATCCGTCATTGAATCGCGGGATTGTCCCCGATACCGGGGTTCACAGCTTTTCGAATTCCCGCTTCAAGTCGTAGCCCTTGTCGGTCACGATGCGCTCGAGCGTCCTTACGCGTTGCTCCAAGGTATCGATGCGGGCCTGGAATTGGGGATCCTCGCGTGGCTGCATGTGCTTGAAGCGCAGGTGGTCGCGCACGATGCGTGCGCCAAAAACGATGATGATGATGCCCAGAACGAAGAGTTGACCGTTTTCCATCGTGGATTCCTATGTCGTCCAGATCGCATTGGCGACCGAGGTCGTATTGGCCCGACGTGACGTAAACCTGTGTGCAGCAACTGCGTGTCCAGCGCACGAACGTGGTGTCGCCAGCTGTGACCAGCCCGCCCGTCGCCCCGCCTGTCCTGAATCCCTTGTTGCGGCCCCAATCGTAGAACCTGGCTCAGCTCCTGGGGCGGCGTGATTGCCAGAAACTGCGTTCCTCGCCGTCGCCCCAATAGCGCAGCGGACGATCCGGCATGACCAGGGCGGCGATGACATAGCCGACCACGACGGTTGCCGGGAAGCACCAGCCCAGTCCCAGTGTGCCCAGCCTGACCATCCACAGCGGCCAATCGAAGTATTCCGCAATGCCTGCGCACACCCCAAGGATCACCCCGCGTTCCGAGTCGCGATAAAGCCGACGTTGCCGGAATTCATCTCGTGAACAGTTCATGCCTTGTCTCTCCAGGATTGAAATCTACGTATCGAGGGCCGTTCCAACGCCTTGGGCTTTACTCGCCGCTGGCGGGATTCACCGAACCCATGCGTTCCTTCAGGGCAGCCAGCTCGGCCTCGACGTGGTCGTTGGTTTCCAGGTCGGCGAATTCACGGACCAGATCGTGCTGTTTGCCCAGGTCATAGGCCTCGACCTTGCCTTCCATGTGCTCGAGCTTGCGTTCGTAGTGCTCGAAGCGGCCCAGCGCATTGTTGATGCGCTCGTCATGGGTCCGGCTGCGCGCCTTCAGGCGGCTTGACGCCGTGTACTGGCGGGTTTCGAGTGCCTTCTGGCGATGCTTGGCATCGGCCAGCTTGACCTGCAGCGCGGCGATGTCGTCGCTGAGTTTGGCCAGGCCGAGTTCGACTTCGTTGCACTGCTCCTTGAGCGAAACCTGTGCGTCGTCCACATGCTTCTTTTCGGCAAGGGCCGCCTTGGCCAGGTCGTCACGACCTTTGGTGATGGCCAGTTCGGCGCGCCGTTGCCATTCATCGGCCTCGCGCAGGGCATGGGCAATGCGTCGCTCCAAGTCCTTGCGGTCGGCGATGCCCCGCGCCGCGGCGGAGCGCACTTCGACGAGCGTGTCCTCCATTTCCTGAATGATCAGGCGGACCACTTTTTCCGGCTCTTCGGCCTTGTCCAGCATCGCATTGATGTTGGAGTTGATGATGTCGCTCATCCGCGAAAAAACGCCCATGTCTGGTTACCTCGTGAAGTGAAGGGCCACGAAGTTCCTATAGCAGT
>DATNBK010000200.1:0-6030 GCA_035571995.1 Rhodanobacter sp. | reverse complement strand
CGCAGCAACTGGCTGCGCGGGATATGCAGAACCCTCGGAGGAACCCTCGATGAGTACCTCGCACTCCACCTTGAAACCACTGCTTTCCATTCTCTCCTTGATTGCCCTCGCTTACGGAACTGTCGTCAGCGCAACAGTCGTTCCGGTCAGCTTTACGCATGTTGGCAACGTGGGCGGTACTGGCGTGTTCGCGGCGGACCTGATGGGCACCGGGCTTAGCCAGATCCAGTCCGTCAAGGTCACCGACAACAACGGCGGGACAGCCGGTTCGTCGGGGATCTTTTCCGGGTTCGATCTCGATGCGTTGTTTCTCGATGCGGACGGCAACCTGGCAACGACGGGGGACCAATCCTTTGCGTCGAGCTTCCTGTTCACGGCGGGCTCGACCCGTCCAACCGCAGACCCGGTGCTCCTGCCGACCGCGGCTCATCCCGGACCGACCTTTGGATCGCTGGATGCCAGCACGGTGGACTTGGCAACGGCCACCCTGAATGCAGTCGACGGGGTTTCCATTGCCGATGTGAACCAGGCCAACGGGTTCCTCACCCTCGGCGACGGAGGCGTCCTCACGGCGATCTTCGCTCCGCCCGTGGGGTTCAGCGGCAGTATTTTCCTGATGGCTGGCGAGGTGGGGGACAATGGCGAGGGCCTGGATGCGGTGGTTACCGTATCGGACACCTTGCAGGTTCCCGAACCGGGCTCCCTGTCCATCGTTGGGTTCGGCCTCCTGTTGATCGGGTTTGCGGCGCTGCGTCGCAGGAACAACCGCGCATTCGGGAAGTCCTGATCGGATCGGGACGACAAAGGGGACGTGGCAATTAAATAGCGCTTTGATTTGCCACGTCCCCTTTATCAACCTCCCCTTTATCACGCCACGAATTGCAGGTGCGCCAGCTCGGCGTACAGGCCGCCTTCGGCTAGCAGGCTCTCGTGCGTGCCCTGGGCAACGATGCGGCCGCCGTCCATGACCACGATCCGGTCGGCGCGCTGCACGGTCGCCAAACGATGGGCGATCACCAGGGTGGTGCGGCCTTGCTCGAGGCGCTGCAGTGCCTGCTGGATCGCCGCCTCGGATTGCGCGTCGAGCGCGGAGGTGGCTTCGTCCAGCAAGAGCAGCGGCGCATCGCGCAGGATCGCGCGGGCAATCGCGATGCGCTGGCGCTGGCCACCGGAGAGGCGCACGCCGCGTTCGCCAAGCTCGGCGGCATAGCCGCCCTGCATGTCGCTGATGAACTCGTGGGCCTCGGCGGCGTGTGCGGCAGCGAGCACTTCCGCGTCGCTCGCGTCCTGTCGACCGAAACGGATGTTGTCGGCGGCGGTGCCGGCAAAGATGGCCGTCTCCTGCGGCACCAGGGCAATGACGCCGCGCAGCTCGGGCAAGGCCAGCGCGCGCAGGTCGACGCCATCGAGCATGATGCGTCCGGACTGCGGGTCGTAGAAACGCAGCAGCAAGGCCAGCACGGTGCTCTTGCCGGCACCCGACGGGCCGACCAGGGCTACGGTCTCGCCGGGCTGGATGTCGAGCTCGAAATCCTCGAGCGCCGCCGTGTCCGGACGCGTGGGGTAGTGGAAGCCGATATGCTCGAAATGCAGTGCACCGCGCACCGGACGCGGCAAGGTGACGGGTTGGGGCGGACTGGTGATACCCGCGCGCTCGGCGAACAGCTCGCCAATGCGCTCCATGGCTCCGGCCGCGCGCATGACATCGCCCCAGACTTCAGAAAGCCCCGCGATCGAGCCGGCGGCAAACACCGCGTACAGCACGAACTGCCCGAGTACGCCGGCATCCAGGGTGTGCGCCAGCACGTCGCGCGCGCCGGCCCACAGCACCAGGGTGATGGCGCCAAAGAACAGGACGATCACCACCGCGGTGAGCCAGGCGCGCATGCCGATGCGCTGGCGCGCGCTGTCCAGTGCACGCATGATCGCCACGCCGTAGCGACGGCTCTCGATATCCTCGCGGGCGTAGGCCTTGACGGCCGGGGCGGCATTCAGCGTTTCATTGGCTAGTGCGGCCGCGTCGGCCAGTCGATCCTGGCTGGCGCGCGACAGTTTCTGTACGCGGCGGCCAAACAGCAGGATCGGCACCATCACCAAGGGGATCACCAGCCCCGTCAGCCCGGCAAGGCGCGGGCTGGTCCACACCATCATGGCGCTGGCGCCCAGCAGCATCACCAGGCTGCGCAAGGCCACGGAGATGCCTGACCCGACCAGCGCCTGCACCACTTCGGTGTCCGTGCCCAGCCGCGAAATCAGCTCGCCGACACGGCTGCGTTCAAAAAAGCCGACGTCCAGCTTCACCACGTGTGCGTACAACTGCCCGCGCAACGACGCCAGCGCCCGTTCCCCGAGCAGGGTGATGCAGAAATAACGGGCCGCGGTGGCAAAGGCCAACACCAGGGCAACGCCAAACAGGCCGAGGAAGATCTCGTTGATCGCCGCCGCATTTGAATCGCTGAAGCCCTGGTCGATGACGTGTCGTACGGCGAGCGGCAGGACCAGGGTCGCGCCGGACGAGGTGGCCAGGAACACCAGCCAGCCCACCGCAAGCAGCCAATGCGGCTTGACGAACGGCCACAGCAGGCGCAGCGCCCCAAGGCGCCGGGTGGGTGGTGCAGGGCTCTCGGCAGCAGTCATACGTACTCGCAGGGCGCTGTCGGAACGGTACAGCGCAGGTGGATGGTATTGGGTCCTGGGTGCCGATTCGCAAGCCGTGAGGCCACGCCGGGCAAATCTCGCGGCTGCAGCCGGCTTGGTAGCATGGTGGTTCTTCGCCGATGACCAGGCTGCCATGACCAACAACGACATCCTGCGCGCCGTGCGCTACATGCTCGACCTGAGCGACGCCAAGCTCGCCCACGTCATTGCGCTGGCCGATCCGGCGCTGGTGCCCAGCCGCGAGGACGTGCAGGCCTTGCTGAAGAAGGACGGCGAACCTGGCGCCATCGCATGCAGCGACCGCGTGCTGTCGGCTTTCCTGGATGGCCTGGTCACCAGCCTGCGCGGGCCCGACCCCAGCCGGCCGTCGCGGTCGCCGGAGAAGCGCATCGACAACAACATGGTGCTGAAGAAGCTGCGCGTGGCGTTCAAGCTGCAGGACGCGGACATGCACGAGATTCTGGCCGCCGCCGGCATGCCGGTCTCCAAGCCCGAGATGAGCGCGCTGTTCCGCCAGCCGGGGCACAAGAACTTCCGCCCCTGCGGGGACCAGTTGCTGCGTCACTTCCTGCGCGGATTGACGTTGCGCGTGCGGGGCACGGACTGACCCGCGTGCGGTTGTCGACGTGCCTCAGCCCTCGTACATGACCAGCAGGCGTGGCTCGGTCATGTCGGCGATGGCGCTGCGGATGCCTTCGCGTCCAAACCCGGACAGCTTGACGCCGCCATAGGGCATATTGTCGACGCGGAAGCTGGGGATGTCGTTGACGATCACGCCGCCCTGTTCCAGTTCGCTCCAGGCGCGCATGGCGTGGTCCAGGCTGTCGGTGAAGATGCCAGCCTGCAAGCCGTAATCCGAGTCATTGACGCGGGCCAGGGCGTCCTCGAACGCGCTGTAGCGCGAGAGCAGGGCAACCGGGCCGAACGCTTCCTGGCAGCTCAGCCTGGCGTCGCCCGGCACGTTCTCCATCAGCGTCGCCTCCAGCATATTGCCCTTGCGCTTGCCGCCGCACAGCAGTTTCCCACCGGCGGCGCGCGCCTCCTCGATCCACTCCTGCAGGCGGGTGGCGGCTGCCTCGTCGATCATTGGTCCGATGAAGGTTTCCTTTTTCTTCGGATCGCCAGCCACCAGCTTGCGGGTGGCCCCCACCAGGCGCCGCTTCAGCGCGTCGTAGACATCGTCGTGGGCATAGATGCGCTGCACGCCGATGCAGCTCTGACCGGACTGGTAGAACGCGCCGAACACCAGGCGCTCGACCACGCGCTTCAGGTGCGGGCCCTGGTCCGCATCGACGATGCAGGCAGCGTTGCCGCCGAGTTCGAGCACCACCTTCTTGCGCCCGGCACGTGCCTTGAGTTGCCAGCCAATCTGGCCGCCGGTGAAGGACAGCAATTTGAAGCGCTCGTCCTCAACCAGCGGCGCGGCGTGTTCACCATCGAGCGTGAGGATCGAGAACGCGCCGGCAGGCAGGTCGGTTTCGGCCAGGACCTCGCCAATGATCAGCGCACCGACCGGGGTCTTCTCCGCGGGCTTCAGCACGAACGGGCAGCCAGCGGCAATGGCCGGCGCCACCTTGTGCGCCACCAGGTTGAGCGGGAAATTGAACGGCGTGATGCACGCGACCGGGCCGATCGGCACGCGCCGCGTATAGCCGTGATAGCCGTCCAGGCGGCTGGCCAGCTCCAGGGTGATTGTCTCGCCATCGATGCGCACGGCCTCTTCGGCGGCAATGCGGAAGGTCTCGACCAGGCGGGTGACCTCGCCGGCGGCATCCTTGATCGGCTTGCCAGCCTCGATGCACAGCGACTCGGCCAGCTCGTCGCGACGCTCGGCGAAGCGCCGTGCGCAGTGCTGCAGCACCGCCTGGCGCGCCCAGGGCTTGAAGCGGCGCATCGGCGTGGTGGCCTTGACCGCCGCGGCGATGGCTTTTTCCACCGCGCGTCCGTCGGGTACCGCCACGCGCGTCGCCACCTTGCCGGAGTACTTGTCGCGGACCTCGAGCATGTCCTTCGATGTCTGTGGACGATTGGCGAGGTAATACGGGTAGGTCTTGGCGAGCATGGCGGCCTCCTGACATGACGATGGCAACGCCGGATTCTGCGCCAGCGCGCGTTGCCATGGCGTTGCGGGCTCGGCCGCGCGCCGGTCCCGGCATTACGCCCGTCATTCCCGCGAATGCCTGTTCTCGTCGTTCCCGCGAACGCGGGAACCCAGTTCAACAACCCCTTCCTCACCATCCCGCGACGCGTGACGCCAGCGAGCCCCCTACGAAGCTGGCGCCTCGTCCAGCACCTGCACGGCCAGCTCACCATCGACCAGGCGCGCCCGCAGTCTCGTCCCAGTCGCCACGTTCCGCGTCGAGCGCAAGACCTTGCCGCTGCCATCGAACACGATGGCGTAGCCGCGCTCCAGCGTGGCCAGCGGGCTCACCGCGTGCAGGGCGCGCGCAGCGCCCTGCAGCCGCGCCTGCGCCCGTTCGTCGCGCTGCTGCATCGAACGCTGCAGGCGCCGCTGCTGTTCGCGCAGGCGCTGGGCAAGCAGCGGCAGCATGTGGCGGGGGTGACGGGCGAGCAGGCGGCTGTGCACCTGGTCGAGCCGGCGGTGGTCACGCTCGGTACGCGCGTGCATGGTGCTGGCCAGGCGGTGGCGCAGGTGGGCGAGGCGTTCCCGGTCGCGCGCCAGGCGCGCTTGCGGACGCTGGTTGCGCAGCCGGGCCAGCAACAGATCCAGCCGCTGGAGCCGCTCCTGGTGCCGGTTGCGTTGCTGGTCCAGCAGCCGCCGCTGCCAGTCGCGGAGTTGGCGACTGATGGCGAGCACGTCCGGCACCAGCAATTCGGCTGCTGCCGATGGGGTGGGCGCACGCAGGTCGGCGACGAAATCCGAAATGCTGAAATCAATCTCGTGCCCGACCGCCGAGACGACCGGCACCGCGCTGGCGTGGATGGCCCGCGCCACGGCTTCCTCGTTGAAGGCCCACAGGTCCTCCAGCGAGCCGCCACCGCGGGTCAGCAGCAGGACGTCGTAGCGCCCGCAGAGCGAGGCCTTGCGCAGCATGCCGACGATGGCTGGCGGCGCCTCGCGGCCTTGCACCGGCACCGCGAGAACATCCACTTCGGCCAGCGGCCAGCGCCGCGACAGCACGCTGATGACGTCGCGCACGGCCGCCCCGGTGGCCGAGGTGATCACGCCGATGCGGCGCGCGAAGCGCGGCAGCGGGCGCTTGCGTTCGGCGCCAAACAAGCCCTCGGCATCCAGCCTGGCCTTGAGTTCCTCGAAGGCGCGCTGCAGGGCACCGGCACCGGCCGGCTCCATGTATTCGGCTACCAGCTGGAATTCGCCGCGTGGCTCATACAGGCCCACGCGCGCGCGGA
>DATNBK010000199.1:0-2279 GCA_035571995.1 Rhodanobacter sp. | reverse complement strand
CGCCCACTATCCTCCCGCCATTGCCGCACCTGTCGCGGTGTCAGGGGACGAGGATTCCATGCAGCTGCTCAGCCCGGCCATCGCCTTCCTCCGTGCACACCAGCTCACCCGCCAGTTGCGCGAGATCGAGCGCAGCGTGCGCGCCCTGCCCCAGCGCACCCGGGCCCAGCTGAGCCTGCTGACCCTGCGCGAGATCGGCCAGGCCTCGCGCAGCGAATTCCCGCACCTGTACGGCACGCCGCCGGAGGCGCGCTACCTGCCCTGGGGCCAAGGCACCGGGGCCGGCTACGAGCGGGCGCGCTCGGACAATCCCGAGGTGGCGCTGCGCGGCATCGCACTGTGGCTGGCGGTGGCCTACCACGAGACCAAGCACTCGCCGCAGGATCGCCTGCTGCCCCAGCACCGCCAGGTGCTGCAGCTGCTGGGCGAGTTGAAGCGCCTGCATCGCCCGGCCGACCCGGTCAAGGACTGGATGCGCGCCAGCGCCACCGCCTGATCGTCAGCCTCCGGGCGACGGCTTCAGCGGCACTCCGGCACCTTCAACTCCTGCCCCACCGAGATGTGGTGGTGGCGCAGGTGGTTCATCTCGGCGATCTCCTGCACGCTGGAGCAGCGCAGCTTGCGCACGATGCCGACCAGGGTGTCGCCGTGGCGCACCTTGTAGCGCCGGATCTTCGCAGGGCTCGGCGGTGGCGGCGGCGGCTCGGCCACCACCGGCGCGGCGGCATTGTGCAGGTCGGCGGCCAGGATCGGCCACGGCCCGTCCACGCAGCGCGCGGCATAGGAATGCTCCAGCAGCTTCGGCACCTGCAGCACCGCGCCCGCGGGCTGCTCCTGCTGCGGGTCCAGCCGCGGATTGAGGTTGCGCAAGGTGCGGAACCAGCCTTCCTCCATGCCGCCGGCCGAGCCCAGGCAGACGGTGAGCTCGCTCAGCGAGGCCGGCCGCTTCAGCGTGATGCTGCCGGGCACGCCGTCGATCTTCGGGAAACGCAGGTTGTAGCTGTCCGGGTGCAGGAACAGCCATGCCGCCGCCAGCACGGACGGCACGTAATCGCGGGTCTCCTGCGATAGCTGGTCGTAGATGCGCGGGTCGTAGAAACTCACCGAGGTGTCCGGCCCCACCAGCCGCTTCATGCGTCCCTCGCCGCCGTTGTAGGCCGCCAGCGTCAGCTCCAGGTTGTCGTTGAACACCTTGAGCTGCTCGTTCATGTACTCGGCGTTCGCGCGCGCCGAAGCAGCCGGATCGAAGCGCAGGTCGAAGCCGTTGTAATTGGTGAGGCCGAAACGCATGCCGGTGGCGTACATGAACTGCAGCGGGCCGGCCGCGCCGGAGCGCGACACCGCATGCACCTTGCCGCCGGATTCCTTGGCCATGATGCCGAACAACAGCGCCTCGGGCAGATCGGCCTGCTTGTACTGCGGCCACATCTCGTTGCGCAGGTACTGGTAGTTGATCCAGGCATCGATCAGGTTCGGCCGCCACTG
This sequence comes from Rhodanobacter sp., assembly GCA_035571995.1. Lineage (GTDB taxonomy): Bacteria > Pseudomonadota > Gammaproteobacteria > Xanthomonadales > Rhodanobacteraceae > Rhodanobacter. The sequence goes on along the minus strand of DATNBK010000199.1, from coordinate 794 downwards.
GGTCAGCCACATCTGCAGCGCGGCCTTCACCGCGCCGTTCATCGCGATCAGCTCGGACAGCTTCTGGCCGTGCAGCAGGGTCACGCTGCGCTGCGCCTCGGGCAGCGCGGCGGCACTGCGCTGGTCCAGCGCCATGCCGGTCTGCGGCTCGTCGTCGGGAGTCTCGTCGCCGATGAAGCTGCCGTCCTTGAGGCGCAGCATGCGGTCGTAGGCAGAGAAGAAGCGTTGCGGGTCGCAACCGGCGGTGCTGCCGCACTGCACCGAGGCGCTCTTCAGCGTGTCCAGCGCCCGGCCCAGCGTCTGCTGTCCCGCCGCGTCGTTGCCGGCGCGGATCTGCTGCAGCGCAGTCTGGTAATCCTGGGTGGCCTGGTCGAGCCGGGTGTACAGCGCAGCCACCGTCGCTGGTGGCTTGCTGCCGCCGGCGCCCGCACAGGCGGCCAGCAAGCCGAAGGCCGCCGCCAGCGGCGCCAGGCGCAGGGATCGAACGACACGAACAGACCGCATGAGCAAAACCACCCGACGAAAAGCGGACACCATAGCCCGCGGCACCGGCGGACTCAATGAACCGATCTTCGGCAACGGCTGGCTACAATCGGATTTGACCACAACGAAGGGACTCCCATGACCGACATCCTGATCGGCCGCAACGACCGCGCCAGCGTCGTGCTCGAACCGCGCTACGGCAACCGCCACGGCATGATTGCCGGCGCCACCGGCACCGGCAAATCCGTCTCGCTGATGGTGCTGGCCGAAGGCTTCTCGAAGCTGGGCGTGCCCTGCTTCCTCGCCGACGC
>DATNBK010000198.1:0-4895 GCA_035571995.1 Rhodanobacter sp. | reverse complement strand
GTGGCGTCCTCGCCCTTGCTCGACTCCCTGCTGGGAGCCGCGTTGCCCGAGTCGGGCATCGCCTGGCTCGATGCCGCGCGCCGCGAGAACCGCGAAGCGGTGGCCGCGGCCGGCCTGCCCGACACGCGGGTGGAAGCGTGGAAATATACCTCGCTACGCAGCCTGGCCCGCCGCGGCTTTGCCGGTGGCGATCCCGAGGCGGCCAGCCGCAGCGTCGACCCGGCGACGTTTGCCCTGCCGACCGCCGCCGGCCCGCGCCTGGTCTTCGTCAACGGCGTGTTCCGGCAGGACCTGTCTGCGCTGGGCGACTTGCCCGAGGGCGTGGTGCTCGAACCGCTGTCGCGGGCACTTGGGGAAGATCCCGAGCCGCTGCGCTTCGTGCTGTCGCGGCATTACCGCGAGGTCGGCGACGCCTTCGCGCGCATCAACGCGGCCAACGCGGTCGACGGGGTGGTGCTGCGCGTGGCGGCCGGGGTCGAAGTCGCGGGGCCGGTGCACCTGGTGTTCATTGGTGTCCCGGGTGCAGCGCCGCTGGCCTGGCATGTGCGCAACGTGATCGAGTTGGGGCAGGGCAGCACGCTGACCCTGGTCGAGCAGCACCTGGGCGATCCGGCGCAGGGAGACCTGGCCACCCTGGTCAGCGACATCGAGCTGCGCGAGCACGCCAGGCTGACCCACACCGTGCTGCAGTCCGCCGGCGGCAACAACCTGATCCGGCGCAACAGCCTGCGTCTGCACGCGCAGGCCCATGCCGTCATGCATGCCATCGAACTTGGCGGCGCCCTGGTGCGGCATGACCTGCAGGTGGCGCTGATCGGGGATGGCGCGCGCTTCCATGGCCGCGGCGTATTCATGCCGCAGGCCCGGCAGCACATCGACACCCAATTGGCGATACGCCACGAGGCGCGCGATACCGTTTCCGACGCGCATTGGCGCGGGGTGGCCACCGACCGTGCGCGGGGCGTATTCCGTGGCGCCGTGCTGGTGGCGCCCGGCGCCGACGGCAGCGACGCCAACCTGAGCAACAAGAACCTGCTGCTCTCGCGCGACGCCGAGATCGACACCAAGCCGGAATTGGAGATCTACGCCGACGAGGTGCAGGCCGTGCACGGCGCCACCGTGGGCCAGCTCGACGAGCAGGCGTTGTTCTACATGCGCTCGCGTGGCATCGGTGCCGGCGAGGCGCGCGCGCTGCTCACCAGCGCCTTCTGCTGCGCGGTCTTGGGCGACCTGGCCGATGCGGCGCTGCGCGAGCACCTGGCGGCGTTGCTGATGGCCCATTTGCCGACCTAGCGCCGTGGGCGGGACAAACTGCGCCAGCGCGCCCCAAGGCAAGGAACAAGGTGATTGCATGAGTGCAGAGACGGCCTCCATCCAGCAAGCTTCCGCGTTCGACGTGGAGCGCGTCCGCGCGGACTTTCCGCTGCTCTCGCGCACCATGCACGGCCAGCCGCTGGTGTACTTCGACAACGCCAACACCAGCCAGAAGCCGACGGCCGTGATCGAGGCCGTGGCCAACCACTATCGCGAGCACAATGCCAACGTGGCGCGTGCCGTGCACCAGCTCGGGGACGAGGCGACGGCCGCCTACGAGCTGGCGCGGGACAAGCTGGCGGCCTTCATCCACGCGCCCTCGCGCGATGAGGTCATCCTGACCTCGGGCACCACGCATGCCATCAACCTGGTGGCCTACAGCTACGCGTTGCCGCGCTTGCAGCCCGGCGACAGCATCCTCACCACGGTCATGGAGCATCACGCCAACATCGTGCCCTGGCAGCTGGTTGCCGCGCGCAGCGGGGCCACGGTGAAGGCGGCACCCATCGACCAGCGCGGCGTGCTCGACGTCGATGCCTACGTCGCCATGCTGACGCCCGAGGTGAAGCTGGCTTGCGTGACGCACGCGTCCAACGTGCTGGGCACGGTGAACCCGGTGGCGGAGCTGGCCCGCGCCTGCCGTCGCCGCGGCATTCCCCTGCTGGTGGACGGCTCGCAGGCCGTGCCGCATCGGCCGGTCGACGTGCAGGCCCTGGGTTGCGACTTCTATGCGCTGACCGGGCACAAGATGTTCGGGCCGACCGGCACCGGGGCGCTGTGGGCCAGGCGCGAGCACCTGGAGGCGATGCCGCCCTTCTTCGGTGGCGGCGACATGATCCGCGAGGTGCGGTTCAGCGGCACCACCTTCGCGGATGTGCCGCACAAGTTCGAGGCCGGCACGCCGAACATCGCCGGTTTCGTCGGCCTGGCGGCGGCAATCGACTACCTCCACGGGCTGGATCTCACCGCGGCCCATGCCTGGGAGCAGCAACTCCTGGCCTATGCCACGGAACGCCTGGGCGAGGTTCCGGGCGTGCATATCTTCGGCACGGCGCCGGACAAGGTGCCGGTGTTGTCCTTCCTGCTGGAGGGAGCGCAAGCCACCGACCTGGCGACCCTGCTCGACCTGCAAGGCGTGGCGTTGCGCTCCGGGCATCATTGCGCGCATCCGCTGATGCAGTTTTTTGGCGTGCCGGCCACGTTGCGTGCCTCCTTCGCGTTCTACAACACCCGCGAGGAGGTGGACGCCTTCGTCGCTGCCTTGCGCAAGGTACGCAAGCTCCTGGCCTGAGCCGTCGCCTCGCGCGAGCGGTTATGCTTCGCCTCTCCCGTCGGCTTGGATCCCGATGTTCGCTACGCTGCCTGCGTTGTTGCGCGTGCCCCTGGTGCTGCTGGCACTGGCGATCAGCCTGCTGGCCCATGTCCTGCCCCTGTTTGCGCTGACCCTGGTGAAGCTGGTAATCCCATGGCGCCCGGCGCGGCGCGCCTGTTCGCGGGGGCTGGTCGCCATCTCGGAAAGCTGGATCGGCGTCAACAACGCCCTGTTCGACCTGTTCACCCGCATCCAGTGGGACGTGCATGGCCTGGAAGAACTCGAGCGCACGCGCAGCTACCTGGTGCTGAGCAACCACCAGAGCTGGGTGGACATTGCCGTGCTGCAGAAGATACTGAACCGGCGTATCCCATTCCTGCGCTTTTTCCTGAAGCAGCAACTGATCTGGGTACCGTTCCTGGGCCTGGCGTGGTGGGCACTGGACTTTCCCTTCATGCGCCGCTATTCGAGCAGCACGGTGTTGCGCCATCCCGAACTGCGCGGCAAGGACATGGAGGCCACGCGCCGTGCCTGCCGCAAGTTCCGCCACGTGCCGGTGTCGATGGTGAGTTTTGCCGAGGGCACGCGTTTCACCCCGGCCAAGCACGCCGCCCAAACCTCGCCGTTCCGTCACCTGTTGCGTCCCAGGGCAGGCGCGGTGGCGTTTGTGCTCGATGCCATGGGTGACGCCTTGCACGGGATCGTGGATGTCACGCTCATCTACCCCGACGGCCCATGCACGATGCTGGACCTGCTGGTGGGGCGCCTGCGCCGCGTCCACGTGCGGGTGCGCACACTGCCGATTGGCGGGGAACTGCGCGGCGACTACAACGAGGACGCGACTTTCCGCGGGCGGGTCAAGGCCTGGTTGAAGGGGTTGTGGCGCGAGAAGGACGCGTACATGGACCGGTTTGATGCCGCGTCACGGGGCGGCGATGGTGCGGGAGGCTGAGATGCGTATCTTGATCCTGGGTGCCGGAGCGACCGGCGGTTATTTCGGTGGGCGGCTGCTGCAGCATGGTCGCGACGTGAGCTTCCTGGTCCACCCGCGGCGGGCGGAGGCCCTGCGCCGCACGGGCCTGGTGTTGCACAGTCCGTTTGGCGACGTAACGCTGGCCGGCCCGCCGCTGCTACTCCAGGACGAACTGGCTGGCGCTTACGACCTGATCGTGCTGAGCTGCAAGGCCTACGGGCTCGAACAGGCCATGGCCGACATCGCCCCGGCAGTCGGCCCGCAGACGGCGATCCTGCCGTTGCTCAACGGCATGCGCCACCTGGACCTGCTCGACCAGCGCTTTGGCGCCGGGCATGTCCTGGGCGGACGCTGCATCATTGCCGCGACGCTGGACGCCGACGGTGCGGTGCGGCATCTCAACGACAAGCACGCGCTCACCTTCGGCGAGCGTGACGGAAGCACCACGCCGCGCCTGCGCGCGATCACGGCGGAGCTCGACGGGGCCGGCTTCGACGCCCACGCCAGCGCCACCATCGTCCAGGACATGTGGGACAAGTGGGTGATGCTGGCCAGTCTGGCTGGCGTGACGTGTCTGTTCCGCGCGCCGGTCGGCACCATTGTCGCCATCCCGGGGGGCAGGGAGGCCACGCTCGCGCTGCTCGACGAGTGCTGCGCCGTCGCTGCCCGCGCTGGCCGTCCCGTGGCCGACCACACCCGGCAGACCGCCCTCGCGTTCCTGACCGGGCGCGGCTCGGACCTGACCGCCTCGATGATGCGCGACCTGGTCGGCGGCCATCCCATCGAGGCCGAGCAGATCATCGGCGACATGCTGGCGCGCGCCGAGCCTGCGGGCGATGCGCCACCGTCCGTGCTGGCGCTGGTCGCGGTCTGCCTGCGCGCCTACGAGGCGCAGCGCACCGCTGCGCATTGAACCCCGGCGGTGCCGCCGGCCGTGTGTACCTGCGCCAGGTCATGGGCGGCGCCGGTCTTCCTTGGTTATGATCCGCGCATGGAAATGAGCCCGTCGCCCACGTTTCGCTATGCCGGGGATGTCGACGTCGAACGCGTCGTGGCCCTGGTCGAGTCGGCTTACCGCGGGCCTTCCGGGGAGCGCGGCTGGACCACCGAGTCGTCCTTGCTCGATGGCCAGCGGACCGATGCCCAGGCCGTTGCGGAATTGCTGCGGCGGCCGGATTGCCACGTGCTGCTTGCCGAGCGTGACGGTCGCCTGCTTGCTTCCTGTCACGTCGAGCGGCAGGGCGACGCCGCCTATTTCGGCATGTTTGCCGTCGACCCGGAACTGCAGGCAGCAGG
>DATNBK010000197.1:0-18383 GCA_035571995.1 Rhodanobacter sp. | reverse complement strand
ACGCACGCCGCGCTGGTCGTTGGCCACGGCCTCGTCGCCTGCCGTCGTGGCGGCTTCGAACCACACGCGCAATTGGCCGTCCGTACCCAGGAGGCAGAGGCCCTGGTCGCCGTTGAACAGCCCGGCGGCGGTGTCGTTGCGGGTGATGAGCACCGCGCGCCCCGGATACCAGGGGGTACCGACATGGTCCTCGGCATCGACGCGCAGCACGCGTTCAATCGCGGCATTGGCCTCGACCGCGCCAAACGGGCCTTCGCGCAAGGCGCACAGCAACTGGCGCCGGCGCAGGCCATCGAGCGCGGCCAGCACGAGGTCGTCGCGCCCCTCGGGTACGGCGGCATAAGCGCCGCTGGCCTGGAGCGACTGCCGCAGCTCGCGGCACCATCCGCCCAGCACGCGCTGCAAGTCGTGCACGGTGGCCACTTGCCTGCGGATAGCAGCCGCGCCTGCAGCTTGCCATGCCGCGGCAAACGCGGCAGCGTCACCCTGCAGGATCGCATGGTTGATCGCCACCAAATCCCGATGGGCGCGGAAACTGTGCTGCAGGCGCACGAGCTCGGGCGCACCATCGGTGTCCAGTGCAGCCACCAGGTCGAGCAGCACCGAACCGGTGCCCACCGAGGTCAGCTGGTCGGCGTCACCGACGAGGATCAGCGTCGCTGCCGGCGGCAGCGCATCGAGCAGCGCGCGCAGCAGGGCCAGGTCCACCATCGAGGCCTCGTCGACCACCACGATGTCGGCGGCCACGGGATCGCCGGCATGGTGGCGGAAGCCGCCGGAGTGGCCACGGCTGCCCAACAGGCGATGCAAGGTGCCAGCGTCGGCGGCCAACACGTGATCCAGGCAGGGCTGCCACGCGGCGGGCAGCGGGCCATCCGCCCGCTCGCGCAAGGCGCGGCCGCCTTCGCGCAGGGAAGCTGCGAGACGCTGCGCGGCCTTGCCGGTGGGCGCGGCGAGGCGGATTGCCGGCATTTTTGCGCCCTGCGCCGTGGCGTTCCTGGCCAGCATCAGCAACATGCGCAGCACGGTGCTGGTCTTGCCGGTGCCGGGGCCGCCGGTGAGCACGAACAGGCGCCGTCCCGGCACGCCGGCAACGGCATCGCGTTGGGCCTGCACGGCGGACCCGGTGGCGCCATGGAACAGTTCAGCAATATCGTCGGCGGACGTCTGGACGTCCATCCTGCCCGCGGCGCGGCGCGCATCGAGTTGCTGCGCCACGGCCACCTCGTGCAGGAAATTCCGCCGCAGGTAGAAATGCCCGTGATCGACGACAAACGGCGCGGTGGCAGGTGGCAGGCCTTCGTTGCCGACGACCTGGACCAGGGGTTCGTCGGCCAGCGCCGCCAGTGCGGCCAGGTCCAGCGCGCCCATGCCGTGGCGCGCGGCATCGGGCCCCTCCAGCGGCAAGGCGCTGTCGCCGTGGCCCTCGGCGAGGCTGGCCCAGCCAGCGACGATGGCGAGCAGGGGCGAGCCACCGTGGATGACGACCCAGCGCGCGACCGCGCGATCCAGCGGGCGCCACGCCTCGGGCGCCGTGGCGTCGATCGGCAACGGACGGAAATGGTAGGTGCCGCCGACGCTCATGCAGCCTCCCCGGCATGGCCGTGGGTGTCCAGCACCTCGCCAACCGCGGTCAGCAGCGCGTCGGGGAAACGATGCCGCCAGATGCCGGCATCCGGCGCCAGGCCGGCCGCGCGCACGAACAGGTAGATGCACTCGCCCAGGTGCTGCCCGCGGCGGTACGCGCTGCCGAGCCGCTGGCGCAGGTAACGGTCCACCGCCACGGTATAGATGAGCGCCTGGAAGCGGTAGCGGTGCTGGTCCATGCTCGCGCGCAGCGCCTCGCCCTGGTAATCCGCAAGCGTCTCGCCCAGGTAATTTCCCTTGTAGTCGAGCACGTGGAAGCGCCCACCGTGCTGGAAGAGGAGATCGATCTTGCCGTTCATCAGGCCGCTCAGCACGCGCGTGCCGTGCGGCACCAGGTCGCCTTCGCCGTGACGCGCACACGCGCGTTGCAGCGCGGCCATGGCGACGGCATCGAGCACGAAGGTGAATTCCATCTCGGCGCACAGGTCGACCTCGGGCAGGTCGGTCAGGCGCAGCGCAGGCTCGTCGCGCAAACCCAGTGGCGCCTCCAGCGCCGACTGCAGGCGTCGCGCCAGCGCCGCAACCAGGGCAGGCATGGCGATGCCCTGGCGCCGCACGCCGGCATCCTCCAGGCAGCGCTCGATCAGCGCGCGCTGCGCGCCCAGGGGCACGCCAATCGAGCGGTGCTCGAAGACCGCATGGATGGCGTTGCCGATGTCCGTGCCGCGCACCGCGGCCAGGGGCAGCAGCTCGGGATGTGGCGCGATGGCGCCGGTCTCGGCTGGCGACGGCATCGTGACGCCGTCCGTCATGCCATCGGGCTCCACGGTGGCATCGCCTGCGGAGGCGGACATCTCCAGGTCGGACTCGTCGCCTGCGGACGCTCCCGGGTCGAGGGCCTCGTGCGCCTCGCCCTGGATCAGGGTGGTGAAGCTGTGCCGCGCTTCCAGCGGGCCGCTGCGCGGCGGCGGCAGCGCACGCGCCATGCGCGTTTCATCGTCGCTGTCGGCAGCCCGGAAATCGCGCCAGGCAGTCGGCTGCCAACCCTCGACCCAACGCAGTCCCGGCGTGGCCGCCGCCAGTTCGCCAGGCCACTCGCCGTCCCCGGGCAACGGCGGCTGCGCGCGCGCAAGCATCACGTCCAGCGCGCTGCGCGCCGTGCCAGCCGCGGGTTTGTCGCTCCTCCCGTTCGCCGGACGTCCGGGCGGCAGCGCAAACACGTGGCAGGCGTGGATGGCGCGGGTCAACGCGACATACAGCACGCGGAATCGCTCGTCCTGCAGGTCACGCGCCTCGCTGTCCCTTGCCGCCGCGGAAAATCCGACGCGGCGGTGGCCGTCGGCATCGCTCACCACGTGCATGCCCGCACCGAGGCGCTCGCCGTGGGCCCACATCAAGGGCAGGAACACGATCGGGAATTCCAGGCCCTTGCTGGCGTGCAGGGTCATGAGCTGCACGCGGGCATGGTCCGACTCGATGCGCAGTTGCGCCGCTTCGGCGGCATCGTCGCCCGCGGCAGCCGCATCCCCGCGGCACGAGGTGAACCAGGCCAGCAATTCCTCGGTCCCTGCCGTCTCTTCGCCCTGTGCCTGCAACAACTCGCCCAGGTGACGCAGGTCGGTGAGCGCGCGCTCGCCGCCCAGGGTCTGCAGGTAGCGCGGCGCCATGTGCGCCATCAGCCCGTCCACCACGGCCTGCACGCCGCGCTCGCGCCACAGGCCGTGCCATTGCCGGAACATGTGCGCCACCGGCTGCCAACTTGCCACGTCGTCCGCGCGCTGCCGCAACTGGCTGTAGCGGTCGCCCCAGAGGCGGGTGGCTGCGGCTGCGCGCAGAGCCGGCAAGTCGTCGTCGTGCGCGACGGCGTACAGCACGACCTGCAGCTCGCGCGCGAGATCGGTCTGGAACACGCTGCTGCGCGAAGAACTGGCGCAAGGCACGCCACGCGCCGCAAGCAGGTCGCGCAGGTCGCCGATGTTGCGCCCGGTGGGCAGCAACACCGCGATATCCGAAGGCGCCACCGGACGGTCGCCGATCCGATGCGCGCCTGATTGCAACAGCTCGGCAATCTGGTTGGCGCACACGCGCAGCGCCAAGTCGCAACGCTCGGCCGCGGCCACCGGCGCGTCGGCCCAGTAATGGATTTGCAAAGGCTGCGCGCACACCTGCCCGGCCACCGTATACGGCTGGTCTGCGCGCCGATCGCTGGCCAACACGCGCCGGTAGCGGATTGCCCCTACGGCGTCCTCATCCGCACCGAGCACCATGCCGCCGTGTTCGTAAAACTGGTTGCATGCCTCAACCAAGGCGACCGAGGAACGATAATTGATGCCCAGCGTGAGGCGACCATCGGCGTCGACCTGGTCTGCCGCGCGCCGATAGGCGTGGATGTCACCCCCGCGGAAGCGGTAAATCGCCTGCTTGGGATCGCCAATCATCACGAGCCGGCCACGCTTGCCGCCGCTGTCGTCGCGATAGATGGCATCGAGGATGCCGTACTGCTGGCCGTCCGTATCCTGGAATTCGTCCACCAGCGCGACCGGCCACGCCGCAAACAACGCATCGGCCAGCGGCCGCGCGGCGCCCGCCGCGGCTTCGCGTTCCAGCGCGCCAGCGACGGTGCCAAGCAGCGCATCGAACGTCATTTGCCGGCGCAATTGCAGGCGCGCTTGCATTTCGTGGCCGACGAACGCGCTCGCCCGGCTCCAGAAATCCCGCAGCGCCTGCTCGCGCAGCGCCTCGAGCGCGCCCGCCACCTGCGTCGAGAAACTGGCCGCGGCAATGACTTCGCCATCGTCCATGGCGCCCTTGAGGATGCCCTTGAGCTCGTCGGCGCCATGCAGGACATCGATCGTCTTTTGCCCTGGCAGCGCGGCCTGGCCGTCGATACATTGCGCCAGCTCCTTCCAGGCCCGGCGCAATACGCTGCTCTGGTAGAACACCCCTTCGCGGGCGACCAACTGCCGCAGCCGCTCCGCCCATGCCGTCGGCAGGACTTCCTCGATGCGCACGGAGGATGCCGCCGCAACGGCAACGCCCGGCTTCAGGCACAGCGCCAGGCCGGCGTTGAGCTCGCGCAGCGACAGGCCGGGCAAGACCGTGCGCTGCAACGCCGCCAGCTCATCGCTGCCGTCGCCCTGTTGCAGCCGGCGCCAGAGATCCTCGGTCACTTCCGCCAACAGGGTCTCGCCCGCGACCATGTCGCCGGGCACGAAGGCCACGCCGCAGGCAAACGGGTGGTCGGCGAGTACGCGCCGACACAGGCCATGCAGGGTGCTGACGGGGGCGATGTCGAGTTCGGCCAGCGCGAGGCGCAGGCGGGCAAGGTCGCGTGAACGCTGCTCGGGCCTTTCTGTCCAGCGCGCGTGCAGCCACGTGGCATCCAGGCTGTGATCGTCCTCCGGCGCCGTGGCGTCGGTCTGCAGCAAGGCCCACTCCAGCTTGCCGCGCAGGCGCTCGCGCAGCTCCTGCGCGGCAGCCTCGGTAAACGTGGTCACCACGATCTGGCGTGGGGACAGTTCGCGCTCCAGCAGCAGGCGCAGGTAGAGGACCGCGATGGTCCAGGTCTTGCCGGTGCCGGCGCTGGCCTCGATCAGGCTGCGGCCGCCGGGCGCCAGGTTCAGGGTGCGCCAGTCGGCGGAGGCACCGGTGACAGCGGCCATGGTTGCGGGCGCGGTCACGGTGCCTTCTCCAGGATGCCCCTGACGAAGCTGATGTTGGCATGCAGCGCCTGGGCAAACGCGTGCAAGGCGTCGAGCTCCGGCGTGTCGGGAGCAAAGCTCGCCTCCCCAGCCAGCAGCTGGTTGTAGCCGGGCGCGTAGTTGCGCTCGCCACCACCGTCGTGTGCCGATGCCCACGCCTGTGCGGCCTTTGTTGCGCCGGACTGCGCTTGCGCAGTGTCCGCGTCGTCCGCTTTCGCCTTGCGGGCGCTTGGATACAGCTCAGTTTTGATCGACGCCCAGGCGGTTTTCGGGAAGTACCAGCGTGGCGCGGACTGGGCCCCCCGCCACCATTGCAGCAACCGGGCCACGCGCCGTTCCAGGTCGGCCAGCATTGACGTACGCCCTTCCATGGGCGCAGCCATGAAGCGGGCGTCCCAGGCATTGATGCCGTCCTGCCAGCGCCGGTCCTTGTCCGCGATGAGCGCATGCAGGCGCACGGCCGGCACGGTGCCGACCCCGCGTGCGCCATGCAGGCGCAGCAGCGCCCACTCCAGGAAGAGGGGCACGCGCTCCTTGAAACCGAGGTCCGGCTCCGCCTTGAGCTTGCCCTTGCCGGCCGGGAAGGGTCGCAGCAAACACCAATGCGCGACGCCCTCGCACTCGCCCGCGAAGACACGCTCCACCTGGCCCGTGATGCGCCAGGCACCCAGCTCCAGGTCGATCGCGTGGCGGCTGGCCGCGGGGATGCCGACGGCAAACCCCGGCAGCGCGCGGGCCTGCTCCAGCAAGGCATTGACTGCCGTGCGCTCGTCCTCCCACGCCACCGCGCCAGGTTCGCCTGGCGGCATGAGGCCGCCCAGCCGCAACCATGCCGGCGGCTGCGCCAGCGCCTCGGCACCGGCAGCCAGCCCATCGTCGAAGAACAGCCTGGTCGTCACCCCGTCGAGCCGGGAAAACTGCGCCGCCAACGGTTCGCGCTGCGGCAGGCGGTCGTCGTCCAGTGCATCCAGGCTCAAGTGCAGGTGCTGCTGCAACACCTGCTTTGCCGGATCCTTGTAGTAGCCGGCAAGCTCGCGCAGCGTGACGACGGTGGGCGGTGCTGCGCCGGCTGCGGCGAGTTTCGGACCCGCCAACTCCCTCGCGGCGTCCAGGGCCGCCTCGTCCAGGAACGCCGGCACCGCGGCGGCCTGGGCGCGGCCATGCATGGCGGCAAAGGCGGCGCTGTAGGAAAACAGGCGCGGATCGGCCGCGTCGAAATAGCGCCGGTCGAAGGGCTGCAGCGGATGGCGCACGCACCACGGCCGGTCGGCTTGCCTGTCGTCGGCGCGCAAGCCGGCCGCCGCATCCAGCGCCGCCAGCAGCTCGGCCAGCAGCGCGGCGGGATTGCGCGGCTTGCCGTCGCGCACGCCCTGGCCGATGTAGCTGAGGTGCAGGCGCCGGCGTGCCGACATCAGGGTTTCCAGGAACAGGTAGCGGTCGTCACTGCGCACGTCGCGGTCGCCCAGGCGGCGGCAGCGCGTCATCAGGTCGACGCCGCCGTCGCTGTCCGTGCGCGGAAATTCGCCGTCGTTCAAGCCAAGCACGGCCACCACCTGGAAGGGGATGGCACGCTGCGGAACCATGCCGCAGAAGGTGATGCCGCCGAGGAGGAAACGCTGGCGCTCCGGCGCGGCGGCCAGGCGCTCGGCCAGCAGATCGCGCACCACGGCAAAGTGCAGCAGCGGATCCTCGCCGGCTGCCGCCGGCTCGTTGGCCAGGCCGCGGATGAAGCGCAGCAGCAGGTTCTGCGCGTCCCGTGCTGCGCGGTCACCCGGATCGACGCGGAACAACGCTTCGAAGCGCCGCTCCATCAACGGCGCCCAGGTGCTCGCCGGCAGGCTCTTCCCGGCCAGGTCGCACAGCGCCTGCACCTCGCCCAGCAACTGATCCAGCGCGCCCAGGTTGCTTGCGGCCGGGCCGTGGATCGACGTAAGCGGCGCGAGCTCGCTGCCGTCGGCCAGGAGGACGCTGGCCTGGCGATCGGCGCCCTCGGCGTCGGCCATGAGGTAGCCGCCGAGCATGCGTTCCATGGCCCAGCCAAAAGTATGCTCGGCGATCGGCGGCACGCCGTAGCGCTCCCGGAATGCGCCGTCCAGCGCCCAGGCAACGCGGCTGCGGCGCAGCCACTGGGTGAGTTCGTCCAGGCCTGCGGCGTCCAGGTCGAGGCGCCGCGCCACCTCGGGGATGGCAAGCAGGTCGACCACCTCGGGCGCGGTGAGGCGCGTGCCCGGCAAGTCCAGCCAGCGCTGGAACGCGGTGAACAGGCCATGGCCATGCGCCACCGCGACATCCGCCAGGTGATAGGGCAGGCGCTCGCGTGCATCGCCGGGCACGCCAAACACCGCCGGGATCAGCGGCACGTAGGCCTGGATGTCCGGCGCCATGACCACGATGTCCGAAGGCTTCAGCGCCGCACCGTCCGCGCCTGGCGTCGCCAGCGCGTCGAGCAGTTGATCGCGCAGGACTTCCAGCTCGCGCAGCCGCGTGTGGCAATCATGGATGCGCAGGCTGGCATCGGCGCGTTCGGCGGCGGCGACCGCTGCGTCAGCAAGGTCAACCGCCAGCAATGACGGTTGCAGTTGGCGGATGCTCTGCTGCACGCGCGCGAGACGATCGCGCGGCGGTTCGGGCCGTGCGTCCTGCCAATGGCGCACGTCTTCCAGCACGTCGCCATCGCCATCGGCCAGCGACATGATGAAGTGCTGGCCGAGCCGTCCCCAGCTTCCCAGCAGCGCATGGGCCTGCGGTGCCCAGTACTCGTTGCCGGCGGCCGCCTCGATGCGCGCCTCCTCCTCGTGCCGCTGTGCGCGCAATGCCGGCAGCTCGCGCGCCAGGCCGCCCCAATATTCGCGGCAGGGATCAGGCACGTACATGGCCACCAGGCGGTGGCGGGCAAACGCGCGCAGCACGGCCAGCTCGGAAGGCGCGAGGTGGCTTACGCCAAACACGTGCAAGGTCTCGCTGGTCGCCGCGGAAGGTGCGCCGCGCTCCAGCTTGTCCAGCAAGTCGGCGACGATGTCGCCACGGTGCGCGCCAAGGCGGGCGCGTATGTGTCGCCAGAGCGGGCCGAGCAACTGCGCCTCGGTGGTCGCGGCCACGCTGTCCGTGGCGCCGCGCGTGGCGGCGTGGTAGCGACCCTGCTCCCACGCACGCAGCCAGTCCGGCCGATACACCAGATATTGCGAGTACACCCGGGCCAGCCGGTCCGCCAACTGGAACCGGCGGCGGGCCGCGTCCGCACCGTTGCTGGCACCACGGCCCCCCGCGCCATCGCTCTCCGCATGCGCCTGCAGGTAGGCGGCGATGCGCGCATCGGTCACGCCCGGCACCTCGCTGCCCAGCGCGGCGTGCACGGTCCAGCGCAAGTGCTGGCGCTGGTAGCCAGGCAACGCCACCGCCCGCTGGCCAAGCTCGCGCTGCGCCAACCGGTCGATCCAGGCGCTGGGCAGCAGGATGTCCAGGTTCGCGGCGATGCCGCCGCTGCCATATTCGCGCGCCAGTGCGCCGCCCAGCCATTGGCGCATGCCCGGATGCGCCGCAATCAAGGTATGCGGTGTCAGCACGTGGGGCGGCGGCGTGGCGGCCATCAACTGCTGCAGCGGCGGCAGCAAGGCCTCCAGGCGGCTGGCGCGGTAAATCACCAGGCCATGGGCCTGGCTTGCCGCATCCACTGCACGCAATCGTCCGTCGCCCGCCACCGTCACTACCTCATCCCACCCCGGGCGCCAGACCCGCCATCCGCCAACGCGGCATGATCCCATGGAACCACCAGGCGATCTCAGGCCACGAGACCCGCGTTGCCGATGCAGGCAAGACCTGCACGTCCACGCTACTGCAGTGGGCCGGCGGCCGATGAGGCAATGGCGATCTCCGGGACAGGCAGCGGCGGCACAGGAATCGGTGGCAGCCAGGGCGAACTGCTTGCAGGCGCCGGCCCGGACGGTGCCCCGGCACTGGCGGCATCTGGTTGCCAGACGAAGGTGGCCATGCTGTAGGGCGGCAGCGGATAGTCGAAGTGCAGCGTCCCCTGGCTCACCGCCAGGACTTGCTGCCGAGGCTCGCTGTTGATCGCCACCAGCACCGCCTTGCCCCCATCCGCGTTCCGGAACGCCACGCTGTCGACGCCGGTGATGCTGCCGGTGGATTTCACCCGCACCGCGCCGGGCAGGACGAAACGGCTGTAGTGGGCAAACGCGTAGTACTCGACATTGCGATGCACCACGGCGGCCGGTTCGCCCAGGGTGATGGCGTGCTGCAGGAGATCGTCGGCCACGTCGAGCGCTGCATCGAAGGTCTCGCCGTGGCTACTGTCCGCGCGCAACGCGTCGAGATGCGTGGCCGCGTCCCGCATCGCCGCCACCACGGCACTTTGCGGCGTGTCGATGGTGACGATGCCGGTGCAGGCGTCGCAGCCGCCGGCATGTGGCCCATGGCGCTGGTCGAGGGCCAGGTTCCAGTACAACAGGCCGCCGGCCCAGTTCTTGATCGAGGCCATCAGCACGTCGCGGGCGTACCAGAGGAGGCGGTCCTTGCGGATCGAGGCCCAGTCGCCGCTGGAGCATTCGCTGAGATAGACATTCTTGCGCGGGAAGGCGCGATGCACCTCAGTCTGCGTCGCGGGGCTGCCCCGGTAGCAGTGCCAGGCGATGCCAGCCATGTCGCGCGCGGCATCCAGGTCGGACAACACGGTCATGGGCTGGTCGGGCTCATCCCAGTTGTGGTCCCAGCCCAGGATGACCGGCGGCGAGGCCTCGCCGGCCAGCATCGGCCCCAGGTACTGGCCGATGATCCGCGCGCGCGCCTCCGCCGACAGCAGCATGCCCGGATAGGTCAAGGGTTCGAACGCCGGCTCGTTCTGCACGGTGAGCGCGAAGATTGGGATGCCGAGCGCGCGCATGCTGTCCACGTAGCGCG
Source organism: Rhodanobacter sp. (assembly GCA_035571995.1). Classification (GTDB taxonomy): domain Bacteria; phylum Pseudomonadota; class Gammaproteobacteria; order Xanthomonadales; family Rhodanobacteraceae; genus Rhodanobacter. Next base: position 8,181 of record DATNBK010000197.1, on the reverse strand, counting down.
CCAGGTAGGCGGCGTACGTGGGCTCGTATTGCTCGAGCAGGGTGCCGCCGATCAGGTTGGCGCTGGTCTTCATCCACGCCGGCGCGCTCCACGGCGAGGCGATGATGCGCAACTGCGGATCGATTGCCAGCAGCTCGCGCACCACCGGCACCACGGCCGGCTGCGCGGCAGCCAGGTTGAAGTGCTCCAACTGCGGGTCGACCTGGCCCGCCGGCATGTCATCCAGCGTGTAATGGTGCAGCGAGAAATCCGAGGCACCGATGCTCAGCCGCAGCAACTTGAAATTCAGCCCCGGCGGCGGCCCGAACAGCTCGCGCAACAAGGCCTCGCGTTGCCGGCTGCCCATCCGGTTGTAGAGCAGCCAGGCCGAGGAATCGGTCAAGGCCGCGCCGAAACCGGACATGGTCTGGTAGTGCTGGCCCAGGTCGACCACCACCTCGGCTGTCGCCGGCCCGACCGCCTCCGGCACCACGTTCGGCTGGCGCGCCAGCAGCAGGCGCCGGTCGGCCGTGCTCAGCCACACTTCCACCGGTGTTTCGAGTTGCGGCAGCGGCGGCAAGGCCAACGGCACCGAAACCATGCTGACGGTGTTCCACAGCACCAGCACGAGCAGTGCCAGCAATGCCAACAAGCCCGCACCGGCAACTCCTGTCCAGGCGGGTAGACCGTGGCGCTCAGCCACGGTGATCCGGTCGAAGCCGGCAAGCGCCACGCCGCAGCAACCGGCGTGTCACTGCGATGCGGCTCCCGGGCAAGCGGTCGACCCGGCGCCCTCGTCGGCGCCGGCCGTGACCCGGATATCGGCAAACGCCGCCGCAAACGGCTGCGCCGCGAGCACCCCGAAGGGCACCTCGACCTGGGCAAAATCCAGGGCCGCGGTACTGAAGCAGCGCAGCGGTATCGAGACCTCATGTCGCGTGCCGGGGCGATAGCCCGCAAACAGGCGGCTCACGTCCAGCGTGCGGGTGCAGGCGTCACCGCAACCCAGGTAGAGCTGGACCGGGCCGGTCGCCGGCGTGTCGACAACGACATCAAATTGCAGCGCGCCGTGGGCGGCCAGCAGGGGTCGCAGGTCGACACTCGGCGCGCTGCGCACGAAAAACCGGGCCGGCGCGTGCCAGGTGACCGCCTTGGCGTCCTGCTGTGTATTCACCTGCACCGTGCGCAGGCTGAGCTGCGGGTGCTGCGCCGGCCAGTCGATGCGGGCGTTGAGGTCATTGCCCACAGCTTGCGCCTGCGTCCCATCGGCGCTGCCGAAGTAGAGCGTGAAGGGTGGCTTGGCGAGGGTTTGGAACACAGCCAGCGTCGAGGTCTTGGCGCAGGTGATGACCTCAGCGTGCGTCGGCAGCGTCGGCAGCTCGTGCCGGCTTGGATAGTGCAGGCCATAGTCGCGGGCAAACAGCCAATCCGCCTTGCCGTCACTGGCATACGGACAGGGGACGCCCGGCCATGGCATGCCCAGCGTGCCGCGGAAATTGAACTTGGGCTGGTCCGCGCCTCCGGCAAACAGCAGGTCGGCAATCCCGGCGCCTTCGCTGCCGGGCAACCACGCCGCGACGAAGGCATCGGACAGATTGATGAGGTCGTTGGCAAACAGCGGACGTCCAGACAGGAACACCGTGATCACCGGCTTGCCGGCCGTTGCCGCGGCCTTCAGCACGGCCAGGTCTTCCGGATAGCGGTCGCTGTGGCGCAAGGTGGCGGCTGGCGCGAGGTCGCCAATCATCTCCGCGTAGGGCGTCTCGCCAATCACGGCAATGACCGCGTCGTAGGTCTTGGGGTCGACTCCGTGCAGATCGCTGCTGAAGCCGACCTGCGCGGCGCCATCGACCTCGCGGATGCCGGCGAGCACGCTGGTGGCGTTCGGGAAATCGGCGTTGTCATTGCCCGTGCCCTGCCAGGTGATCGACCAGCCGCCGACCTGGTTCGCGATGTTGTCGGCGCTCTTGCCGACCACCAGCACCCGGCTGCCACGCTTGAGCGGCAACACGTCGTGGTTGTTCTTGAGCAGCACCAGCGACTCGCGCACGGCGCGGCGCGCCAGTGGCCGGTCCTGCAGCCGACTCGCGTCCCCGGCACCGGCACCCTGCGAGGGACGCAGGTCGAACGCGCCGATCTGCAGCTTGGCGCGCACGATGCGGCGCACCGCGTCGTCAATCCGGCTCATGGGAATCTCGCCGGCCTGCACCTGGCGCGTGGTGTTGGCGATGAACGCGCGCCAGTCGTCGGGCACCATCACCATGTCGATGCCGGCATTGATTGCCTGCGGGCAACTGGCGTTGGTGCAGCCGGGCAACTCGCCAATCGCGTTCCAATCCGAGACAACGAAACCCTGGAAGCCCATCTTCTCCTTCAGCGCACCGGTCAGGAGCGAACGCGCGCCGGTCATCCGGCCATAACTGACGCCGTCGGCGACGTCGTCCCAGCTGTTGTGGGAGGCCATCACGCTCAGCACGCCGGCTTGCAGCGCACCAAAGTAGCCGGCGCCATGCACGTTGATCATGGTGAGCTTGTCGACCTTCGCGATGCCCTGGTCGACGCCGCCGGCGGTCGCGCCATCGCCGACGAAGTGCTTCGCGGTGGCCATCACGTTCGCCTTGCCGAACGGGCCCTGCAGCCCCTCCACGTAGGCGCGCGCATAGGCATGCACCAGGGGGCCATCGTCGGAGAAGCTTTCGTAGGTACGTCCCCAGCGCACGTTCTGCGCCACCGCCACCGTCGGCGCGAAGGCCCAGCCGATACCCGTGGCGCGCACGGCACGTGCGGTCGCCACGCCGATCGCGTGGATCAGCGCCGGATCGTGCGCCGCGCCCAGGCCGATATTGTGCGGAAACAAGGTGGCGCCAAACACGTTGCTGTCGCCGTGCACCGCGTCGATACCCCAGATGACCGGAATCTTCACCTTCGCGTCGACACTCATCGAAGCGGCGTAGTACTGGTCGGCGAGGGTCAGCCAGTCCTGGACGCTGGCGTGCTTGTTGCCATGCGGCCAGGAGCCGCCGCCATTGAGCACCGAGCCGATGTAGAACTCGCGCACCTGGTCGGGCGTGATCGACTTGATCTCGGCCTGGGTCATCTGCCCGATTTTCTGCGCCAGAGTCATCTGCGCCACGATCGAGCGCGAGCGCGCATCGAGTGCGGCGTCGGGCGGCCTGGGCGCCGCGATCGCCGGCCAATCCTTGTAATGCGTGGCGGCCTCCTGGGCTGGCGGTGCAGGCGGGCTGGTCTGTGCCATCACTGCGTCACTACCTCCGGCCAGCACCAGCATGGCCGTCCAGATCAAACCCATCCCCTTGCTGCCCATTGCCAACCTCATTGCCGTCGACGCCACGTCCAAGCGCGCCGTCCAGCCATCCATGCTCCCGCCAGTGGCGCACACGCCTGACGTCTTCGCCGCATGCTACCGCAGTCGACGATCCGCACGGGCGCCCACTGCAGCCCCGGCCCGCATCCAGGCGAGGGCCTAGAATAGAGCGTCATCGCCACATGGATTGTCGCCCGTGTCCCAACTTCCCACCGTTGCCCTGCCAATCGCGCTGGCGCTGGAACTCAGCGAAGGGCAGGCGCCTGCGCAACGCACCCTGAGCCGCGACCAGGCCGCCGAACTGGCCAAGCTGATCGCCAGCGACCTGCATCCGCTGCTGCCCATGGTGGACGAGGCGCGCCTGGCGGTGGCGGGAACACTGCTCGACACCGCCGAACTGTTGCGCCCCGGCTTCCCGGTCTGGGCCGCGCTGGAGGAGCTGGCCCGCCGCGTGCCGCGCGGCCACCTCGGCAACGTCGTGGCGTTTGGCCACCACGAGGGCCAGATGCCGGCGCCGCAACTGGAGCCGGCGGCGGAGTTCGCCGAGGGACCGCTGCGCCTGTTGCCGATGAGTCTGCTCGCGCCGCCCGAGCTCGCCACGGAGTTGTCCGAGGCGGTGGAAGACCAACTCATCGGCCGCGGCGAAGCAGGCAAGCTCACCGCGGATTGGCTCATGCGCACCCTGGACATGCGCCTGGACCATGCCCGTTATCTCAGCCGCGACGACGTGCTGGCCTTGGCCAGCGCGCAATACTCCAGCGTCAACCTGGCTGCCTTGTGGGACCTGCTGGAAGTCGCCCTGCTGACGCCGGGGCAAAGCGAGACGACGATGAGTGCGCGCGGCCTGCCGCTGCAGTTTTCCGCCGGCCGCGTGCTGGCCCAGTCGCCGGCCCGCTGGCTCGCCGCGCAAACGGGCGAAGACGCGCAACGCGCGCACGATTTCGCCGGCATCCTGTTCGAGTTGCGCCAGTACGCCGTGCTGCTGGACGCCCATCGCGTGCCGCTGCACCTGCAACCCGGCGCCAGCCTGGCCAACGCGGCCGGTCCCGGTTACCTGCTGGAAATGCTCGCCGAAGGGGACTCGGGCTACGACGCGCCGGAACTCTTCGCGCACGAAGCGCCCGGGCTGGGCATCGTTGCCGTGAGCGTCGCCCAGCGCGGGGCCGGCGGCAGCTCGCGCATCCTCGCCCACGGCTACCCGCTGTGGCCGCAGGCGCTGGGCCCGCTGCTGTCGACGCTGGCCGACCACTACGCCACCCAGGGCCGTATCCACGCCATGGGCCGTGTCTGGCTGGACGCCGAAGGCCAGCTCGGCGCCCCGGCCGCGCCGCTCCACTGAAGCGATATCGCAAGGCTGGACTTTTCGGCGTCATTCCTGCTTGCGCGCACCGCTGTCCGGAGCATTTTGAGAAAGGTCTCGCCACCCCCTCCCGTCATCCCCGCTTTCGCGGGGATGACGATGGGATGGTGTTTCGCTGTACTCGAACGATGTCGCGATATATCGCAACCTGGTATCAGGCATCGGCGGGCGGGGGGTCGAACTCGGTTTCGTACATGGCGTAGTGGCAGCGCTGCATGCCGAGGCCGGCATAGGTCGCCTGGGCGGTGGTGTTTTCAGTTTCCACGTACAGGCGCAGGCCGACCGCGCCGGCCTCGCGCGCACGCTGCTCTGCGGCCCGGTACAACTCGCGGAACACGCCGCGGCGGCGTGCCGGGGCCACCACGTACACGCTCTGGATCCACCAGAATGGACCGCCGCGCCAGTCGCTCCACTCAAGGGTAAGCATCAGGCAGCCCACCGGTTCGCCATCCACTTCCGCCACCAGGTAGAGACCGCGGCCCGGCTCGGCAAAAACGCCCGCCACACCACGGCGCAGGCATTCGGGATCGAGGCGCTTGTGTTCAGTCTCCCAGGCCATGGCGGCATTCCATGTGCACAGGTCGGGGATATCGGCAGCCGTTGCCAGGCGGACACTCACCAGTCTTTACTCCACAGCATTGACGATGCGCGCATGCTAGAAGCGGCGGCGGCAGAAACCAAGCTGTCACGCGGTTGCCCCAGGTCAGCGCCAAAGCGTTGCCTTCACGCTCCGCAACGTATGCTGATGGCAGCGGCCATCGGGCAATCACCCGGGCTTGCTGACGCGCCATCGCGGGCCCCATGGAACCCTGCGCCCGGCTTGCGCGGGCATCACCACCCAGGAACGACCAGATTTGAACATTGGCAGCCTCTTCAACTGGTCCAGACGCCGGCCCGCGCCACCCAGCCGCGAGCCGCGCGGCGAATCGAACAAGACGCTCGCCCAGGAACGTGCGCTCCGCGCCGAGCTGTTCAGCGCCGAGCAGATGGAACAGCACGGACGTCTGCTGGCCTCCCGGCACCGGCTGAGCGAACACTCGCGCGCGGACCTCCTGCTCGGCCGCCTGGCCGACAACGAGGCGGTGCTGATCCAGGCCGGCGAACGACTGACCGCGGCCAGCCACGGGCACCAGCGCGTCACCCCGGCGGCGGAGTGGCTGCTGGACAACTTCTACCTGATCGAGGAGCAGATCCGCACGGCGCGGCGGCACCTGCCCGAGGGCTACAGCCATGAGCTGGCGCGCCTGCGCGACGGCCCCTCCGCCGGCTTGCCGCGGGTCTATGACCTGGCGCTGGAGATCATCGCGCACGGCGACGGCCGCGTGGACACGGTCGGCCTGAGCCGCTTCGTGCGCGCCTACCAGACCGTCTCACCGCTGACCCTGGGCGAGCTGTGGGCCATCCCGATCATGCTGCGCCTGGCCTTGATCGAGAACCTGCGTCGTGTGGCGGCGCGGGTGATGGCCGATTGGCGTGCGCGCAACGAAGCGGCGCGCTGGGCCGAGGCGATGACCACCACGGCTGGCACCGATCCGAAAAGCGTGGTGCTGGTGGTCGCCGACATGGCGCGCTCGCAGCCACAGATGGGCAGCGCGTTCGTGGCCGAAATGGCCCGCCGGCTGCAAGGGCAGAGCCCGGCGCTGGGCCTGCCGCTGAGCTGGATCGAGCAGCGCCTGGCCGAGACCGGCCAAAGCATCGAGCAGCTCGTGCAACTGGAGACCCAGGACCAGGCTGCCAACCAGGTTTCCATCGGCAACAGCATCGGCAGCCTGCGCACCCTGTCGGCCATCGACTGGCGCGATTTCGTCGAGCACACCAGCGCGGTCGAGCAGGCCTTGCGCACCGATCCGTCGGACGTCTATGCGGCCATGGACTTCGGCACCCGGGACCGCTACCGCCACGCGGTGGAGGCGCTGGCACGCCGCCACCACCTGTCCGAGCTGGACGTGGCCTTGGCGGCGGTCGCCTGCTGCCGCGAGGCGCAGGCCGGCCCCGACGGACGCGGGCAGCACGTCGGCTACTACCTGATCGACCGCGGCCAGCGCGAGCTCGAACGGCGCCTCGGCGTGCGACCGCCGCTGGGGTTGCGCTGGAGCCGGCTGCTTGCCCGCGCGCCGCTGCCGATCTACCTCGGCGCGCTGGCACTGTTGACCGCGGCCTTCACGCGGCCGCTGCTGGTGGTGGCGGCGCACGCCGGGCTGGCGGGATGGGCGCTGTGGCTGCTGGGCGTGGCCACCGTGCTGCTGGCCAGCCAGCTCAGCCTGAGCCTGCTCAACTGGTTCGTCACCCTGGCCGTGGCGCCCAGGTCGCTGCCGCGCATGGACTACTCCGGCGGCATCCCGGACACCGCGCGCACCCTGGTGGCGGTGCCCAGCCTGTGCAGCAGCGCGGCCGAACTCGAGGAACTGGTCGAGGCGCTGGAAGTACGCTTCCTCGGCAACCGCGACAGCAACCTCAAGTTCGCCCTGCTGACCGATTTCGGCGACGCGGACGCCCCGGAGCTGCCTGGCGACGAGGCGCTGCTGCGCCTGGCGCGGCTGCGCATCGAGGGCCTGAACCAGCGCTACGCCAGCGCCGACTCGGACCGCTTCTTCATGCTGCACCGGCCCCGCCAGTGGAACGCCACCGAACGCTGCTGGATGGGCCATGAGCGCAAGCGCGGCAAGCTCAACGACCTCAACGCCCTGCTGCGCGGCCACGGACGCGAGCGCTTCATGTTCGTGGCGGGCGACCTCGATGCCCTGCAGTCGATCCGCTACGTCATCACCCTGGACACGGACACCCAGTTGCCGCGCGATTCGGCCCACGAGCTGGTCGGCACACTGGACCACCCGCTGAACCGCGCGGTCTACGATCCGGCGCAGCAGCGGGTCGTCGCCGGCTATGGCATCCTGCAGCCGCGTGTGGGCCTCAGCCTGCCCAGCAGCGCGCGTTCGCGCTATGCGCAGTTCTTCGGCAGCGACGCCGGCATCGACCCCTATACGCGCATGGTCTCGGACGTCTACCAGGACCTGTTTGGCGAAGGCTCGTTCATCGGCAAGGGCATCTACGACGTCGACGCCTTCGAGCTGGCGCTCGCCGGGCGCTTCCCGGACAACCGCATCCTCAGCCACGACCTGGTGGAAGGCTGCCACGTGCGCTCAGGATTGCTGAGCGACGTGCAGGTATACGAAGAACATCCGGCGCACTACGGCGTGGACGTCAAGCGCCGGCACCGCTGGATCCGCGGCGATTGGCAGTTGCTGCCCTGGCTGCTGCCGTGGGCGCCGACGGCGCAGCGCGGGTGGCGCCACAACGCCACCACGTCCCTCTCGCGCTGGAAGATCCTGGACAACCTGCGCCGCAGCCTGGTGCCGGCGGCGACGCTGGCGCTGCTGTTGTTTGGCTGGCTGTATATCGACCGCGCCGCATCGTGGACGCTGGCCGTGCTGGCCATGATCCTGCTGCCGCCGTTGCTGGCCGCGCTGCTCGACCTGGTGCAGAAGCCGCGCGAGGTGGCGTTCCCCGACCACTTGCG
>DATNBK010000196.1:0-10869 GCA_035571995.1 Rhodanobacter sp. | reverse complement strand
GGCCGTCGCTCACGTCGATGGCCGCGCTGGCGACGCCGCGCAGCGCCAGGCCCAGCGCCACCCGCGGCGTCGGCTGCTCCATGCGCGCGCGCGCTTGCTCGAACACCTTGGCCGGCAGCGTCAGGGTCCCGCGAAAGGCCTGCAGCGCGAGCCGCGCATCGCCCAGCGTGCCGCTCACGTAGAGGTCGTCGCCGGCCCGCGCGCCCGAGCGCAGCAGCGCCTGGCCGGCCGGCACCTCGCCAAACACCGTGATGCAGATGTTGAGCGGCCCTTGCGTGGTGTCGCCGCCGATCAGCTCGCAGCCATGCAGGTCGGCCAGCGCCAGCAGGCCGCGCGAGAACGGCGCCAGCCAGGCGTCGTCGGCGCGCGGCAGTGCCAGCGCCAGCGTGAAGGCCAGCGGTTTCGCGCCGCAGGCGGCCAGGTCGCTCAGGTTCACGGCCAGCGCCTTGTGGCCCAGCTTGCAAGGGTTCACGGTGGGCAGGAAGTGCCAGCCCTCGACCAGCATGTCGCTGGAGATGGCGAGCTGCATGCCGGGGCCGGGCTGCAACAGCGCGCAGTCGTCCCCCACGCCCAGCACCGCGTTTCGTGCGGGCCGCGTGAAATAGCGTGCAATCAGGTCGAATTCGCCCATCTCGGCGTCGAGCATACAGGCTGGCCGCGCGCCCGGATCAGGCACCGGGCGTGCTGCCGCGAAAGCGCTGTGCCGCCTGCCGGATCACCTCGGCCAGCAGCCGCTCCTGCGCCTGGCGTTCGCGCAGCCAGCGCGCGTCGTTGTGGTTGCGGTTCAGGTCGCCGCGCAGCAGCTTCAAGGGGCTGCTGGCGCTCAGGGCCTCGGCGTGTTTGTTGATCTGGTGCATGGTCAGCAGGATATGCTCGCGCAGCGCCAGATGCTCGCCAGTGGCCGGGTCCACGTACTCGGCGTCAAGACCAAAGCGGCAGGCCTGGAAGCGGTTGTAGGTGTAGACCAGGTAGTCGTCTTCCGTGGGCATGAAGGGCTGCTCGTTCATGAACCAGGATGCCAGCGACTGCACGTAGCCGGCCAGCGCGGCGGCGCGCTCCACCATGAGCGGCGTATCGAACACGCGGATCTCGATGGTACCGAACTCGGGCTTGGGCCGGATGTCCCAGTAGAAGTCCTTCATGCTCTTGACCACGCCGGTTTTGGTCATCTTGTCGAAGTACACGCGGAACTCGTCCCAGGTCAGCGCAAACGGCGCGCGCCCCGACAGCGGAAACGCGAACACGGAGTTGAGACGCGCCGAGTCGAACGCCGTATCCTGCCCCTGCACATAAGGCGACGAGGCCGACAGCGCGATGAAGTGCGGGATATAGCGCGACATGCGGTGCAGCGTCAGCAGCGCCGTGTCGGCGTCGGGACAGCCCACGTGCACGTGCTGGCCGAAGATGGTGAACTGCTTGGACAGGTAACCGTACAGATCCGACAGCTCGCGAAAGCGGGGCTTGTCGTAGATGCGCCGCTCGTGCCACTGCTGGAACGGGTGCGTGCCGCCGCCCACCACGGCGATGTTGAGCTTGTCGGCGCACTTGACCAGCGCATCGCGGATCTGCGAGAGCTGGGCCAGCACCTCGGAAGAGGAGCGGCACACCCCGGTGGAGATCTCGATCATGCTGGACGTCATCTCCGGTACCACGCTGCCGGGCAGCTTGTGCTTGGACATCATGCGCAGCATGTCGGCGGCATACGGCGCCAGGTCGTAGTCGTGCGTGTTGACCAGCTGCAGCTCCAGTTCGACGCCCAGCGAGAGTGCCGCCGATTGCTGGAAAGGTTCAAGACTCATGGCCATCTCCCAGCGTGGAACCCAGCAGCACCGGCGCCCAGGGTTTCGAACTCTCCCCGGCGCGGTGAATCGCGATCGTGGCAAATACGGAGCCCAGCACCTCCATCAGCAGGATCGTGGGCAAGGCGATGCCCGCGATCATCGGACCCTGAGCCATGGGCGCCGCTGCCAGTTGCACCACCAGCAGCAGCGCGATGGACGACATCGGCGACATTGCGCAGCCGACCCAAAGCGCCTGCTTCCAGCTCGCGCCCGTGCCGGCGTTGCCGAGCGCGACGCCGACGAACTTCGCGACCAGCCGCGCCGCCACCAGCGCCAGCACCAGCGTGCCCACCGATTTGCTCCAGTCCGCCTGGGCCGCCACGACCGACACCAGCACGAACATCAGCATGGTCAGCAGGGACGAGGCCGTCCCCAACTGGCGCGGCCAGGCCCACGGGCGCGGATGCAACTGCTTGAGAAAGATGCCTCCGAGCAGCGCCGCCAGCGGCGCCGACCCGCCGAAATGCGCGGCCAGCGCGGTGCCGACCGCGATCAGCGCGAGCAGCAGGATCGAGGTGTTTTCGCTGTTCGGGCTCATCACGCGCAGCGCCGAGCGCAGCGCCAGCGCCAGAATCGCGCCTACCAGCAGCGACAGGCCCAGCACCACCAGGATCGAGGACACGCTCTCGATCACGCCCTGGTGCGCGCGGTTCATCAGGCCGGCCTGGGCACTGACCAGGATCAGCGCATACAGCGAGGAGAGCGTGGACAGCACCATGGAGCGCTCGGTCATGGGGCCGGAGGCGCGCGTGTCCATCACCACCCGCATCAGGATGGCCGGCGAGGCAGCCATCGCCACCAGCGCCAGCGGCTCGGCGACGTTCACCGGCACGCCCAGTACCCGCAGCACCCAGAACACCAGCGCCAGCGTGCCGAACGATTCGAGCAGGCTTTGCACCAGCACCATCGGGTTATGCCGGAACCAGCGCAGCGGGATGCGCCCGCCCGCCTCGAACAGCACCACCGCCACACCGAGCTCCACCAGGTACAGCCCGATGCCTTCCAGCGGCCAGACCGCGCCCGTGAAGCCGGCCAGGCCGGCAAACGCCCCTACCACCGAATAGCCCAGCACCTTGGGCAGGCCGAGGTAACGCTGCACCAGGTGGCCGGCGGCGGCGGCCAGTGCCAGCAGAATCGACCACTGCACGGTCGGCAGGCCGGCCGAGGGTTTGAGCCATTGCGACCATATCGTGATCATTTCATTCATGGATCATGGGTTCCTGTGGCGGTTGGAGGAAAGCGACGGGAGAGTCGCGCGGACCAGGCCGGCGGGCACCAAGGCCCTGGCAAGGGAATGGGATGTGGCAAGAACGGCCTGCCCATGCACCCATCCCCACAGGGCCGGCAAAACGTTTTTATCACATAAAGTGGAGGAACCCGATGAATATGCCGGCCACGGATCCGTCCGCCGGGCCGGTCGATCAGCGGGTCAGTGCAGTACGCGGCGGGCCGGCGTATCGCCGCCTCCGGCATCGAGCACGAACATCGGGATCGTCGCTTCGAAGCGCTCGCCGTCCTCCGCTACGCAAAAGTAGCTGCCGTGCATGGTGCCGCTGGCCGTGCGCAGGCGGCAGCCGCTGGTATAGCGGAACGATTCACCCGGCTTGATCAGCGGCTGATGGCCCACCACGCCCAGTCCCTTGACCTGCTCGGTCAACCCGTCGGCATCGCTGATGAACCAGTGGCGCGCAATCACCTGCGCCGGCACCTCGCCGTCGTTCGTGATGGTGACGGTGTAGGCAAAGCCATAGACATTGTCCAGCGGCGTGGACTGCTCGGGCAGGTAACGCGGCTGCACCTCGACCGTGATCTGGTATTTGGGCATGGGCGCTATGGTAACTTCGCTGCCCCTGCAACTGCGACAATAACGACATGAGCCCGACCACGCCCCGCCAGTTCCGGATCGCCCCTTCCATTCTGTCCGCCGACTTTGCCCGGCTGGGCGACGAGGTGCACAGCGTCATCGCCGCCGGGGCCGACTGGATTCATTTCGACGTGATGGACAACCATTACGTGCCGAACCTGACCTTCGGGCCGATGATTTGCGAGGCACTTCGATCCCACGCCCAGAGGCCCGACGGCGCGCCGGTGCCTATCGATGTGCACCTGATGGTGCAGCCGGTCGATGCGCTGGCGGCGGCGTTTGCCGACGCCGGCGCCGACCAGATCAGCTTTCACGCGGACGCCGGCCCGCACGTGCACCGCAGCGTGCAGGCGATCAAGGACAAGGGGTGCGGGGCCGGCCTGGTGTTCAACCCGGCCGCCAGCCTGGATGTGCTGGACTGGATGATTGACGACATCGACCTGATCCTGCTCATGAGCGTGAATCCCGGTTTTGGCGGCCAGAGCTTCATCGACTCGGCGCTGCGCAGGATCGAGGCCGTGCGCAAGCGGATCGATGCCTCTGGCCGCGATATCCGTCTCGAAGTCGATGGCGGCATCAAGCTGGAGAACATCGCGCGCGTGGCTGCGGCCGGTGCCGACACCTTCGTGGCGGGCAGCGCGATCTTCGGCAAGCCGGATTACAAGGGCACGATTGCCGCGATGCGGGCCGAGCTGGCCAAAGCCCGGGGCGCGTGAGGCGCGCCGCGCGCCGCTACACCACCTCGTGCCTTGTCACCAGCGGGTTCAGCCGCTCGTGCACCTGCCGCTCCAGCAGCGTCCGGGTCGGCTCCGCCACACCGGTGATGGCCACCGTGATCAGGCTGCCATGCGCCGCATGGGCGCCCACCTCCACGGTCAAACTGCCGCCGGGCGGCTGTAAATCGGCCAGCATCAGGCCAACGGCCCGGCGCGTGGCGTCCCAGCGCAGGGCCGGCTTGAACACCTTGCCGACACCCGTGAGCGGGATAGCGTCGATGAAATACAGGTGCACCGGCACCGCGGCGCGTTCGGGGGTGCGTTCGCGCACATAGTCCAGCAGCTCGGCCGCATCGATCTGCTGGCCCGGCTTGAGTTGCACGAACGCCACCGGCAACTCGCCGGCGTAGGCGTCGGGTTGGCCGACCACGGCAGCCAGCGCCACGGCCGGGTGGCCGAAGAAGACCTCCTCGATCGCCAGCGGATCGATGTTGTGGCCACCCCGGATGATCAGGTCCTTGGCGCGCCCGGTGAGCCACAGGTAGCCTTCGTCGTCGAGCCGTCCCAGGTCGCCCGAGTTGACCCAGCCCGGCTCGACGAAGGCGCCGCGATTATGGGTTTCGCTGAGGTAGCCGGAGAACACGCCCGGCCCCGCCATGGCGATCACGCCGATCTCGTTGGTGGCACAGTCCCCGGCATAACGCCCCTCGGCATCGACCTTCACGATGCGCACCCGGCTGTACGGCACCGCATGGCCCGCCGAACCCAGTTGCACCGGCCGGCTGGCGTAACCCATGGTGAGCACGCTGGACGTCTCGGTCATGCCATAGACCTCCAGTACCGGCACGTGGAACTGCTCGGTATACGCCTTGCCGACCGCGACCGGAATGGCCGAGCCGCCGCCGCTGGCGTAGCTCATGCTGGAGACATCCGCGCCGGCGACCGGTACGCCCAGTGCGGCCGCGAGCACCGTCGGCACGCCGCCGAACACGTTCGGCCGGTAGCGTTCCACCAGCCGCCAGACGTTGCGGATCGCGTTTGGCTCGCGCCAGCCGGCCGGCGCCACCACGACCAGCGTGCTGCCGCCCGTAAGCGGACCCAGGCCTTGCGTGAGCGCGCCACCCACGTGGAACAGCGGCAGCCCGAACAGCAGGGTACGGCCCGGTCCCGAGGGCAGCATCAAGCTCATGACCCAGGCCTGATACACCTGGTTGCGATGCGTATGGCGCACCAGCTTGGGCGTTCCGGTGGTGCCGCCGGTGTGGAAGTAGGCGGCCGTATCGGCGGCGGCAATGCGCCGCCCGCTGGTCAGCCGGTCGGCCGGGTAGTTATCGATCGACGCGTCGAAGCTGTACACCCCGCTCGCCTCGTCGGTGGTGCCGTACACCACCACGATGGCCTTGAGGTCCGGCAGATCATCCTTGATGCGCTGCACCTTGTTCCAGATGTCGGAGCCGGGCAGGGGGCCGAGCGCGACCAGCACTTTGGTATGGGCAGCGCGCAGAATTTCCGTGAGCTGCCCCGGTGAGAGCAGCGGATTCACCGGGTTGGCAATGCCCGCTGCCTGGGCCCCGAACAGCGCAAAAAAGGCCTGCGGCAGCAGCGGCAGCAGGAAGCTCACCACATCGTTCGGGCCGACCCCGAGGTCGCTGAAGAAGTTGGCCGACTGCGTTACGCGGGCCATGAACTGAGCGTATGTGACGGTGATTGGTACTTCGTCGGGGTCGGCCTTCTTCAGGAACTGGAACGCCGCCGCGCCGGGGTCGTGTGCCGCGCCGAGCTGCAGTGCCTCATAGGTGCTTTGCGGGAGGATGCGTTCGTCGTACGGCGTTGCCTCGAAGGATTGCAGTTCCGCAGCGGTGCGCAGCGTGGGCAGTTCGGCGCCAATCAGGCGGTCCAGCAAATGCACATGATTCATGTTTTCCTCCGCTTGAAGGAAACAATGTAGACGAACCGCCCGCTCCGCTCAAGGGGTATAGGCGAACGCCGGGCCGGGAATTGGCAATCCGGGGGCGGACTGGTTCTCGATCAGGTTGGAGATGACCCGCCCGAGGAAAAAGCTCGCACCCAGGTCCATGGTGGTGTTCGGTGGATCTTCCGACGACCCCAGCCCAGGAATGACATTGAAGCTTGGCTGGGACTGGATCGCCTGGTTCGCGTCCACGACAAGCACACGGGCAGAGCCTGCGGTGCCCTTTGTACCGGTATTGAGGGCGGTCAAGGCCACGGAAAACCCGGGACAGGTGTAGCCGGTTCCCGCGAGCGGCCCGGTGCTGCAGGCGGGTAGCGGCACGGTGCCGGTGGCGGGCAGAAAGTTGGAAGTGGAGCCGCTGTCGATATAGCTCTGCGGCAGCGTGTTCCCGTTGAAGCTGGCCGAGAAGTCTCCCACCGTGTTTCCGGACGTGGAAGCGCCCAGGACGACGCTGGCTGAATCGACCTGGTTGTTCGCGCGCGTGCCGATGCCCAGGATCAGCAGGCCATTGGATTGCACGGCTCCGCCGGCCGGCAGGCTGATCATGCTGCCGTTGGTGTCGGTGCCGGCTGCGCTGGCGACGGGGTTCGATACTTGCTGCGATATCGGCATCGTGATCGGGCTGCAGCCCGTGCCGCTGCATTGGTAGTAGATCGGTGTGGTCGTGGTTTGCGCGCAGTAACTGCCGCAATCCTGGGCGAACAACCCGATACCGATGATGCCGTTCGCGCCCAGGTCGGCGGCGCCTTGCATGGGAGAACCCATGCCGGCGCATGCCGCGGGAATGGTGGACAGGCGCGAATCGGTGTCGGCAATCACCTGGATCGGGATACTGGCCGCGGTTTCTCCGCTGTAGTTGGCGCCGCCCCAGTGCAGGTCGGCCGAGCGCACCCCGCCCCAGGTCGTGCCCGATGCGAACGGCAGGCATTCGCCGGTCACCGCCCCGGCGCCCGTGGAAGTCTGCGGCATGGCGGCGAGCAGCGAAGGATTGGCGGCATTCATGGCAGAGGCCAGCAGGCGCAGCCCGACCGAACCGGTGTCCACCAGCACATGGTTGATGACGGCGCATGGCGTGCCGCCAGGAACGCAGACGTCGATGTCGGCGTAGATCGCATTGGGCACGCTGAAACCCAGGTTCAGCGGCAAGCCACCATCCACGTAAATGGGAACTGCGTTGGCGTCGCCCGCCGCGGCTGTGGGCAGGGCCGCAGTTAGGCCGGCGCCCGAAGGAGATGACGATCCGCCTCCCCCGCACGCACCCAGGGCGCAAGCCAGCAAAATGACCAGACCTGCGCGGATTGCCCGAATGGGCTGTCTGGGAGTCAGAGATCCGCGCCGGGGGGTCATGGCGCGAGTTCTGTCACGCTGAAGCCGGCCGGCAATTGGCTGCGCAGGTAGGAGTACCCATGAAAGCTTCTCAGGTGACCGGCGGAGAACACCACCCATTCCCCGTTGTCGGCCTGAAAGGTTCGTGGCGATCGCAGGCGCACGGCCCTGTTGCCTGCGTGGGGGTCGCGCGCCGCAAGTTGGGCCGAGTCGAAATTGGCCTTGTAGCTGCCCAGCAACACCGAGAGATCGGGAATCACCGGTGCAGACCATGAGACGGCGAACACGTTGCCGCCGCCATCCACGTATTCCGTCGCGGTGCCGCCGCCCGGCAGGGCGATCTGCTCGCGCGTGTAGCTCAGGCCTTGGCGGTTCAGCGCCGTCAGAGACCGCGCATGCATGATCGTGGCGTCGCCGGCCACGTCCCCGACGTGCCCGCCCAAGGCCGCGTGGGCGGCGGTGCACAGCAGCAGCGCGGGAGCCGCGAGGAGCGCTCGCCAGGTCGATCCGATCATTCGCGTTTCCATGGTGTGGTTTGCGAATAAATATACGCGACGCCATCCGGGGCGCGGTGGTTATTGCGCCGCTGAATGTAAACCGGATGTAAAGAGAAAAAGTCATTCGGCGTGAGGGTTCGTTATCGCGTGTCATTCTCATTAAGATTGATGTTCAGGTGATCGTTGATTCACGGATTCAACGTGCCAATCGACTCTCGCTCGCGCATTTGCGTGATTTGCCAAAGCATCCGATCCCTGTCCCTCGTCATGACGCACAAAAATAAAGGACCAAATTGATGCAGCGCGCCCTGGTCGATCATGGGTCGCGCAGGAACAGTGGCGCCGCCGGGGAATGCGCCGCGTCCGGGTGCTTTGCACGGGCGAGAAGTTTCGCCGGCGTCGCGCTGGCCTCGCTGGCGCTGGCCTCGGCCCCGGCGCTCGCCGGCCCTGCGTCGGTCAATCCCGATGCCATTGCGGACGGCGGTCCGCAGGCCGACCAAGGCATTCAGGCGCAACCGGTTGGCCAGTGGACCGGCGTCTGGACGCGTTCCAGCTTGCTGGGTGACATGTGGGGGCTGCGCTCGTGGATGGCGCGCGGGGGCGTGTCACTGAATGCCACCGAAGTCTCGGAGTATCTGTACAACACGCAGGGCGGCCTGCAAACCGGCGGAGCCTATGACGGCCTGACCACCATCACGCTGAATGTGGACAGTCAAAAGGCCATTGGTTTGCCCGGCGGTCTGTTCAACGCGAGCCTGCTGCAGACTCACGGCCGCAACCTGAGTCAGTACGAGGTGGGATCGCTCAACACATCGAGCGGCATCGAAGCGCAGGACACCACTCGGTTGTGGGAGTTGTGGTACCAGCAATCGTTCCTCGATCAAAAGGCGAACATCAAGTTTGGCCAGCAAAGCCTGGACCAGGAATTCATGGCCAGCAGTTATGCCGGCACTTTTGTGAACACCATGTTTGGCTGGGCCGGCCTGCCGTCCTATGACCTGCCTTCGGGCGGGCCGGCCTACCCGCTTGCGGCCCTGGGCGTGCGCATCAAGGCGCAGCTCGGCCCCGCGCTGACTGCTCTGGCTGGCGTTTATGACGGCAACCCGCTGGGCAACAATCCAAGCAACCTGCGCGGCACCAACTTCAATGTGCGCAACGGTGCCTTGACCATTGCCGAATTGCAGTATTCCATCAACAAGCCAGCGAACAGCGAGATGGTGGAGCCCGGACAAGGCGGACTGCCCGGCAACTACAAACTGGGTTTCTGGTACAACAACGCCAACCCGTTCAACGACCAGCTCTACGACAACAACGGTCTTTCGCTGGCCAACCCGGCGTCCAGCAGTGTGCCGCTGGTCTACACCAATGACTACAGCTGGTATGCGGTGGCCGATCAGATGGTCTGGCGCCCGGATCCGGAAGAACCCCGCAGCATCGGCGTGTTCGCGCGCGTGATGGGCGCGCCCGGCGACCGCAATCTGGTGAGCCTGAGCGCGAACGCGGGGGTGGTGATGACGGCTCCATTCCAGGGCCGCGGCAACGATACGGCCGGCGTAGGCCTGGCCTATATCAAGATCGGCGACCATGCGCACCAATTGGCCTTGCAGAATGCGGTGCTCACCTCATCCGGCGCCAACGGCGTGCCCTACGGTGCGGCGGGCAGCGAAACCGCGCTGGAGCTTACCTATCAATACCAGGTCACGCCCTGGTGGGTCGTGCAGGGTGATCTGCAGTACACCTTGAACACCGGCGCCGGCCTGCGAAATCCCAACAACCCGGCCCGGACGCTGGGCAATGCGCTGGTGGCGGGCGTGCGCGCCACCATCACGTTCTGAGAGGCCGTGCGCACCTGATTTTTCAAGGCAATACCCCATGAAACAGATTCGATCCCTTGCCACGGCCGTCGCGCTGGTGGCGTTCCTTGGCGCTGGTGGGCCTGCCCAGCGCCTTCGGGGACCGCCCGCCGCAAGCGCTGTCGGGTGGGCAGCAGCAGCGCGTGGCGCTCGCGCGTGCGCTGGCTCCCTCGCCCTCGCTCGTGATGCTCGATGAACCCTTCTCCTCGCTCGATGCGGGTCTGCGCGTCGAGACGCGCCAGGCCGTGGCCGATGCCCTGAGTGCCGCGCACGCCACCGCGGTGCTGGTCACGCACGACCAGTCCGAAGCACTCGCGATGGGGCACCAGGTGGCTGTGCTGTGGCAGGGCCGCCTGGTGCAAACGGCCACGCCCGAAACCCTGTACCGCCAGCCCGCCACGCCGGAGCTGGCCTGTTTCGTTGGCGAGGCTGTGCTGCTGCCCGGCGTGGTGCGCAACGCCGAGGTGGTGTGTGAAATGGGGACACTCCCGCTAGCGCTGGCGGCACGGGAAGGCAAGGCCACCGTGATGCTGCGTCCCGAGCAAATTCGCGTCGTGGGCGATACCGAAGGTGTGCCTGCGGTGGCGGCGGGCCGCGTGTTTTACGGGCCGGACGCCAGCATCGACCTGCGCCTCACGGCTTCGCAACAGCCGGTGCGAGTTCGCCTGGCGGGGCATCTGTGCCCACAGGTCGGCGACACCGTGGGCCTGCTGGTGGACGGCGCCGCGATGGCTTATGAGCCGGCGTGAGTCCGTGTGTCGTGCATCAATATGAAGATTGAAGCTGCCATGCTCGACCTC
>DATNBK010000195.1:0-2153 GCA_035571995.1 Rhodanobacter sp. | reverse complement strand
TATGCCTGAATGTCGGTTGCATTCCCTCCAAGGCCTTGCTGCACGCCGCCGAGGTCATCGATTCGGCGGAAGCGATGGCGGCGCACGGGGTCAGCTTTGGCAAGCCCAAGCTCGACCTGGACAAGCTGCGCGGATTCAAGGTCGAGGTGGTTGGCAAGCTCACCGGCGGACTCGCCGCGATGGCCAAGCAGCGCAAGGTACGTACAGTGCAGGGCGATGGCCAGTTCGTCTCGCCAAACGAGCTGGAAGTCCAGACGGCCGAGGGCAAGAAGCTGGTGCGCTTCGAGCAGGCAATCATCGCGGCTGGCTCGCAATCGGTGCGCCTGCCCATTTTCCCGTGGGACGACCCGCGCGTGGTCGATTCCACCGGTGCCCTTGAGTTGCCGGACGTGCCGGGCAAGCTGCTGGTGGTGGGTGGCGGCATCATCGGCCTGGAAATGGCCACGGTGTATGCCGCGCTGGGCAGCGCGGTGACCGTCGTCGAATTCATGGACCAGCTGATCCCGGCGGCCGACGCCGACCTGGTCAAGCCGCTGGCGCAGCGCCTGGGCAAGCGCCTGAAAGGCGTGCACCTCAAGACCAAGGTCGTGTCCGCGAAAGCCACCAAGAAGGGCATCGAAGTCGAGTATGAAGGCGCCAGCGTGCCCGAGACCAAGGTGTTCGACCGCGTCCTGGTCAGCGTCGGGCGGGCGCCCAACGGCAAGCGCATCGGCGCGGAGGCGGCCGGCGTGGCGGTGGATGGGCGCGGCTTCATCGACGTCGACACGCAGATGCGCACCAACGTGCCGCACATCTACGCCATTGGCGACCTGGTCGGCCAGCCCATGCTGGCGCACAAGGCCACCCACGAGGCCCACGTGGCAGCCGAGGCGGTGGCCGGTTTGAAGAGTTACTTTGATGCGCGAGTCATCCCCTCGGTTGCCTACACCGATCCGGAGGTGGCCTGGGTGGGCGTGACCGAACGCGAAGCCAAGGACAAGGAACTCAAGGTCAAGGTGGCCAAGTTTCCGTGGGCAGCGAGCGGACGTGCGCTGGGCATGGGCCGCAGCGAGGGTTTCACCAAGTTGCTGTTCGACGAAGAGACCAACCGCGTGGTTGGTGGCGGCATTGTCGGCGTGCACGCCGGTGACCTCATTTCCGAGGTGGCCCTGGCCATCGAGATGGGCAGCGAGGCGGCCGACATTGCGCTGACCGTGCACCCGCATCCCACGTTGGGCGAGTCGGTGGGCATGGCCGCGGAAATCCAGGAAGGCAGCATCACCGACTTGTACCTGCCGAAGCGGAAGTGAGCCTTCCCCATTAATAGTCCCCTTTGACACCAATCACGTCGTGGCCGCGTTGCGCGGCTTGCGACCACGGCACCCGGGCGGAAGCGAGGTCACCATGTCCTTGAAGGTATGCGTCGCCGGTGCCACCGGCTGGGCGGGGTCTGCACTGGCCCGTGGCATGGTGGCGGCCCCCGACCTGGAGCTGGTGGCGGCGGTCGGCCGCCGGCATGCCGGGCAACAACTGGCCGAGGTGCTGGGCGAGCCGCGCCTGCACGCACCCGTCTTCGCCAGCGTCGCCGAAGCACTGGCTGCCGTGCGTTGCGATGTCTTCGTTGAATACACCGGGCCGGACAGCGCCAAGGCGAACATCCTCGCCGCGCTGGAGCATGGTGCGTACGTGGTGGTCGGTGCCTCGGGCCTGGGCGATGCGGACTACGCGGTGATCGATGCGGCGGCGCGCGAGCGCGGGCTTGGCGTGCTGGCCTGCGGCAATTTCGCGCTGACCGCGGTCCTGCTGATCAAGTTTGCGGAAATGGCGGCCAAGCTCATCCCGCAGTGGGAGTTGATCGACTACGCCTCGGCCACCAAGCCGGACGCGCCCAGCGGCACCGTGCGTGAGCTGGCGACCCGCCTCGGCCGGGTGCGCCAGCCACAGTTGCAGGTTCCGCTGGAGGAAACCGTGGGCATGCGCGAGACGCGCGGCGGCACCCTGGCCGGCAGCCAGGTGCATGCGTTGCGCCTGCCTGGTTTCGTGATTGGCGCGGAGGCAATCTTCGGCCTGCCGGACCAGACCCTGCGCCTGCGCCACGACGCCGGCAGCAGTGCGCAGCCCTACGTGGACGGCGCGCTGCTGGCGATCCGCAAGGTTCCCGGACTGCTTGGCCT
>DATNBK010000194.1:0-4406 GCA_035571995.1 Rhodanobacter sp. | reverse complement strand
CGGGGTCTCGGCCGCACCGGGCGGGACTCGTTCCTGGATCACGCTGAGCGTCGGCTCCTTCAGCAGGCGCCAGCCGTCACAGGCGCCACCCCAGGTGTAGTGTTCCGCAGAGTCAATGTCTGAAACACAATGGTGCATAAGGCGGCCCAACGCTGGAGGTGGCCGGCGTCGTCGCCGCTTGGACGCACTGTCCGGCGGCTGCCCCACATTCATCAAGAGCTCTCGTTGCCAGGAGTGGCCTTCGCGTAGGGGGCAACGCCAATGCCGATCAATACTTGCACGGGAAGCCCGACAAGCGCCAGTTGCGGAAACGAAATTTCAGTGCAAGCGAACCGCCACGTGCTGCGCCGGAAACCAGTCGGGACCATAGGACTGGTGTGTGCACGGCAGTCCTGTGGGGGCTGGCGCACGTACTTGACGTCGCGCCGCGTATCCGCTGGTTGGTTGTCAGGCGTCACGTTGCGCCCGCTCCCATGAGGCCACCGGCCCAGTCCGTCGACGAAACAACGGATGGCAGACAGGAACAGCGATGCGCCGCAACTGGGCGTACCTCACGGGACTACGCACAGCCAGCTTGTGCAGCAAGTGCTGCCACTCAAACGCGAGTTGGCCGGAGTCGACCGGGATGCGCTGTGCGATGCGTGCCGGCCCCAGCTTGGTCTTGTCGAACGCATAGCCGCGTGCGACGGCCTCGACATGGACGGCAAGCAGATACGCGTTTATGGCAACTCGTGGCTGCGCATGAGCCCGGAATCGCTCAAGCTGCGGATGGTGGATGTACCCACGCGTTTCGCCGCGCAGAACGGCCCTGGCCAGCAGTGCCTCACGCCACAAGGCGACCAGGCCCTGCGGATCAAGATACCTGGGGTGAAGTGACCACAAACGCATTGTGCGGCGCCCAACGTGGTTTGGAATAGCTTGCCTGCGTCAGCAGACTAGACGCGGCGTCTTGACGGGCCGTCGTTTGAGTACTGACCAGGAGCGGATGGCAAGTTCACCATGAATACCTTGGCTATTTTGGAGCGATCCGCTTATGTATCTCGTTCACCGACATCAGGGCCGCCGATGAGTACAGTTTGTGATATTCGGCAACCATTTCTCCGCTCTTGATGACCGGATCGGTGGCGACCAATTGCCGGGCGGCCTCGAGAGTTTCCACGGCAAATACAAACATCCCACGCCAGTCCGCCTCATTGCTGAAGGGGCCGGCGACCACCAATTTTCCTTCACTGGCCAGACGCTCGATATTCGCGAAGTGTCCCCTGAAAATTTCATCTCTGGCAGGACCATCGGGTGTTCTGTGAGGTCCAGTTTTAAGGATAACGAGGACGTAATTGCGCATTCCATGCTCATCAGCCCCAAGCCGTTTGGCTAAAACCGGGTCCGGAACCATGGGGTTTGTATCTTGGGCAGCGGCCGTACCGATACCGATCACTACGGCGATTGTCATGAGCCAGAACATATTGGGCTTGGTCATGGGCCAGTCCTCATTCCAGGGAAACCAGGGCCGGGGTTGGAGTCGACTTTCTACGAGTATCACCCTGATCCCGTATGTCCGGCACCGCACAGGAAGGAAACGGCACGCGGACCGTGTCCGCTTGACGGTCTTGTTGGAGCTCCCCACTCACTCGTGCGGCGTCTGGATGCACAGCTGATGCCTGGGGTAGTCGAACGTAATGACGCCGCCTTTCCACAGGGGGACGCCCAAGGAGCCATCGATTTCCTTCAAGTCGAAAGCCTTGATCTCGTTGGTCAGGGCGAACTCAACGTCATGGAAATCCTGCGCCCCGATGGCCAGCTCGGCGAAGGTGGTCACCACGCCCATGGCCCGCCCACCCGTGCCGACGGCGATCGATCGCTTGTGGCCGCCGGCGTAAAGCGTCTTGCCGAGGTCCGATTGCAGGAACGCGCTGCCGAGATAGCTGTAATGCCGGCTGCCGAGGTCAACAACCAGGTTGACGGTCCTTGGAGCCGAGCCTGGTCGGCTCTTGACCTTGGCAACCACCACGGGAACGTTGTGGACAAGCTTGAGGGGAATCGGGTTTGGACAGGCTGGCGAGGTGCCCTCGCCATGGATCGACACGGTTGAGTTCGTGTAATCCACGCGGACGACGTGCTTGCTGAAAAACGGCGCGCCCAGAAGGGCATCGACGGTGAATCCCGATGAGGACGATATGGAGTCAAGATCGATTGCATAAGCCGGCACGTCAGCCAGCGCAAGCGAACCAAACTCGACGTGCTTCAACTTCACGGGGAAAATGCTCTGGTCGCCGGCGCCACCGCCAGCCGCTTGCAATGAATCTCCCAGCTTCAGCCCGAGTCTGGTGGCAAGCGACCTGCTGATGATCACCGTACCGGTACCGCTATCCAGGACAGCACCCACTTCTTCCCCGTTGATCGTCGCCTGGACACTGACCAGGTTGTTCCGAAGGTGGAACGGAACTGTTTGCTGTGCCAGGACAGGACCTGGCACGGCAAAAAATGCCAAAAGCAGCACAACGCGCAACATCGCTGTCACCTCCACGCATGACCTCCACCGCCGAGCCAAGCCGAGCCGCCCACAGGTGCGGACCCGGCCCGCATACCAACGGGTGGCGCCGGGACCAGAAACCCCGCGGGCGCGAGAACGGACACGAGACCGGTGGCGTGCTGGAACATGAGCGGCGCTTATTGCACCGAAGCGCAGCCGGCTGGCTTGTAGATACGCCCGGTGGAGGCCGGGAACTTGGCGAGCTTGGAGGCAGGACGACGGGGCCGTGGGACAAGCTCGCCGCCGCAATTGGGACACCGGCCGCCGAGCACTCCGCTCGCGCAAGCCTCGCAGAATGTGCACTCGAATGAGCAGATCCGTGCCTCGGCCGACCCGGGCGGCAGATCGCGGTTGCAGCATTCGCAGTTGGGACGTAGTTGGAGCATCACGGGTCCTCATGGTGTTGTCAGATGCTTGGATCCAGCGGCGCACGCAGCGCGCCTGCTGGTGTGGGTCATCACGCGTCAACAGGCCGGTGCACTGTGCCGGCGCCAGGAGTAAGGAAAAGCATGGTGGTTGGCACCGACGTCCTGGCGGTGTGCCAGGCATTCTTCGGCACCAGGACGTAAGCGCCAGGCGTATCCAGATGGACAGATCGCTCCTGGCCGGCCTCCTCGAGCACGACCGTCGCGGAACCCGAGAGCAGCATCACCAGCTCTTCGCCGGCAGGATGGCGCTCCCACATGCTCCACGGCTCAGAGAAGGTGAAGGCCGACATGAGCTTGCCCTGGTCCAGCTGGGGGTGCTTTCCCGCAGCCATCTCTTCCCAGAACGAGTCCGACACCGGAACGGTCTCGGCCTGCCCGCCGTCCTGGAAATGCAGATAAGTGCCGAGGATGTCTTTGGCGGGACTCAATGCTGTCTCCATGGATACTTCACGCTGGAATTGAGCGGCGTACTTTGGCGCGTCCACCCGGATGAATTGTCAGGCAGTGGATCGCGACAATGCTTGCAGAGTGTCCATGGCCGACTGTGCCGCATCAACTGGCACGAACAGGTGGTCGTGATGAACGCCCGCCACCACATTGCAACTGATCCCGGCCTGCCCCAATGCTTGTGAGAATGCGGCAGTCAGGCCAACGGCTGCAAGATCCGAGTGGACGGTGAGGGTGATCCAGGCAGCGGTAAACGCGATGGGCAGGCCCAAGTCCAAGGCCGCCTGTTCCGGAAGGATCACCGACAGCCCTTCGGGCTCGCGGATGGAAGCCACGACGTGGGCCGGTTCAAGCGCATGCCCAGCGGGCAGGGCCACGAAAGCGTAGCGGCCGGGATCGAGCGCCGGCTGCAGCTTGGCCAGCAGTTCCTTGAGGTCAGCGATAGTCTGCATGCCACTTCCTGATGATTGAGTCTAGCCACCGGCATACCGCGTAGCGGGTGCCGGTCGGGTGCAACGAAATGTCAGGTTTCCTGCTCCTGCAGCGTTGCACGATAGGCCTCGATCTGCGGTCGAAGTGCTTCGAACCGAGCAATGCTGTCCTGGCCCCAAATATCCTTGAGCTCGTAATACCCGGCGTAGGCCGGCACGTTGTCGGACAGCGTGACCCACGCTTGCTTCGATGCCGCGAAGATGTGGACGTCCGGTGCCAGGGCGTCTGGAGTGTCGAGCGTTCCCACCCGGACGAACTTGGTGAGATGGCCGCTGCCGGCATAGTGGCTCCAGACAGCTATTTTGCAATCGGGACAACGGGCAATCCGCTGTCCGGCACCACTGCGTGACGGGACTACGATGATCTCCGGCTCGCCACCCAGGCTGACGACACGGTCGGCCTCGATCATGGCATTGAGTGCGAAGGACGAGCCGGTTTCACGTTGGCACCAACGGCAATGACAACAGTGCACCACGAGCGGTGCAGTGAGCATGCGGTAACGAACCTTG
>DATNBK010000193.1:0-3181 GCA_035571995.1 Rhodanobacter sp. | reverse complement strand
AGCGACGAGGAGGGGGTGATCGGGTACCAGGCGCACACGGTGGCGCCGCCATACACCATGCCCAGCGCGGCGGCGTGGTTGCCGTCGACGAAGATGCGGTCGCCCACGGCGTCGCGTCGTTCCACGCGCAGGCCAAGCGGGGTGAAGTTGTCCGTGGCGTATTGGCGGCCGAGGTCGAGCGCGTGCACGTTGGGCTCCTGCAGCGCCGGCTTGCGCCGATACTGCTCGCCGATCAGCTCGACGACCATGTCGCGCTCGATGCCGAGCAGGGCCGACAGCGCACCGAGGTACATGATGTTCTTGAACAGCTGGCGCTGCCGCGGATCATCCCAGTGCCGGTTGGCCATGGCGGTCAGTGGCACCCCGAGCGTGTTGACGTCGTCGCGGAACTTGGCCTTTGGCAGCGGCTTGCTGCTGTCGTAGAACAGGTAACCGCCGGGGGCGATGCCGGCGACGTCGGCGTCCCAGGTTTGCGGGTTCATCGCCACCATGAGGTCGTAGCCGCCGCGCCGGCCGAGCCAGCCGGCCTCGCTGACCCGCACCTCGTACCAGGTCGGCAGGCCCTGGATGTTGGACGGGAAGATGTTGCGCGGGCTGACCGGCACGCCCATGCGCAGGATGGATTTGGCGAACAATTCGTTGGCCGAGGCGGAGCCCGAACCATTGACGTTGGCAAACTTGACGACGAAGTCGTTCGTGGCCTGGAGCGGGTTCATGCGGCCACTCCGTGATTGCCCACTCCCCCTGACGGTCGCCGGAGGGAGAGGGACTCATTTTGCATGGTCAAATCGTCACCTTCTGCTTCGTTGGGGACATGGCGGGGACCGGATCTTCCCCGGCGTGTGACTCGGCAAACAGGTAGCGGTGCATGTCCCAGGCACCGGTCGGGCAGCGCTCTGCGCAGATGCCGCAATGCAGGCAGACGTCCTCGTCCTTGACCATGATCCGGCCGGTCTTCACCGGGCCGGACACGTACAAGTCCTGGTCGGGGTTTTGGGCCGGCGCGGTCAGTCGTTCGCGCAACTCGAGCTCCGGGCCGTCGGCGGTGAAGGTGATGCAATCCATCGGACAGGCATCCACGCAGGCATCGCACTCGATGCAGATGTCCTTGGTGAACACGGTCTGCACGTCGCAGTTGAGGCAGCGTTGCGCTTCCTTCCACGCCGCCTGCAGGTCGAAACCGAGCTCGACCTCCTGGTGGATGTTGCTGAGCGTCAATTCCTTGGGCGCCCACGGCACGACGTAGCGCCCGTCGGGGGAGATGTCGTTGTCGTAGCTCCACTCGTGGATGCCCATCTTCTGCGACACCAGGTTGGTCAGCGGCGGCGGCCGCTTGCGCACGTCCTGGCGCTGGAGCAGGTTGTGGATCGACACCGCGGCCTGGTGGCCATGCTCGACCGCCCAGATGATGTTCTTGGGCCCGAACGCCGCATCGCCGCCAAAGAACACCCCGGGCAGGGAGGATTGCATGGTCAACTGGTCGAGCACCGGCATGCCCCATTCGTCGAAGGCCATGCCGAGGTCGCGCTCGATCCAAGGGAAGGCGTTTTCCTGGCCCACCGCGATCAGCACCTCGTCGCACTCGATCAGCCGATCAGGCTCGCCGGTCGGCAGCAGCTTGCGCTTGCCCTTGGCGTCGACCTCGGCGCGCATCGGTGTGAACCACATGCCGGTCAGCTTGCCGTTCTCGTGCGCGAAGGCCTTGGGGTTCAGCCAGTTGAGGATCTTCACACCTTCGTGCTCGGCGTCTTCCTTCTCCCACGGGCTGGCCTTCATCTCCTCGTAGCCCGAGCGCACGACCACGCTGACTTCGTCGCCACCCAGGCGGCGGGCGCTGCGGCAACAGTCCATGGCGGTGTTGCCGCCACCCAGCACCAGCACGCGCTTGCCTACGCGTTTGATGTGGCCGAAATACACCGAGGCCAGCCACTCGATGCCGACGTGGATGTGGCGTGCAGCTTCGTCCCGGCCGGTGATGTGCAAGTCGCGTCCGCGTGGCGCGCCGCAGCCGATGAAAACGGCATCAAAACCTTCGGCCAACAAGGACTTCAGCGAGTCGATCCGGCGCTGGCCCACCAATTCGACGCCCAGCTTGAGGATGTAGCCGACTTCCTCGTCGATCACCACCTCGGGCAGGCGGAAGCGCGGCACCTGGGTGCGCATGAAGCCACCGCCCTTGGCGTCGGCCTCGAACAGGGTGACGCGGTAGCCCAACGGCGCCAGGTCGCGGGCGACGGTAAGCGCGGATGGCCCGGCACCCACGCAGGCCACGCGGAACCGTTCGGCGCCAGGTATCCGGTCGGGCAGGCGTTCGCGCATGCGCCGCTCGATGTCGGCGCTGCGGTGGTCGGCGGCCACGCGCTTCAACCGGCAGATGGCCACCGGCTCGGCCTTCTCGCCGTTGTTCTCCTCCACGCGTCCGCGCCGGCAGGCTGGTTCACAGGGACGGTCGCAGGTGCGGCCGAGAATGCCGGGAAAGACGTTGGAGTCCCAGTTGAGCAGGTAGGCGTCGTCAAACCGGCCGGCGGCGATCATGCGGATGTAACGCGGGACCTGGGTATGCGCGGGGCATGCCCACTGGCAATCGACGACCTTGTGGAAGTACTGCGGGTTGCTGATATCGGTGGGTTGCATGCAAGCCCCTCCAGCGAACCATGGGGGCGCCGGCGGTCTGCCGGCGCGTGCCCGTGTTCTGGAGTCTAATGGCTTTGCGGGGAAACGAAAGGGGGCGCGCACGACACCGGATCATCGTCCCTGCAACCTGCATCATTTGCTGCCTGGGCATGCTAAGTTTTGCAGCCGGGCCGCGGCATGCCTTGCCGCGGCGTTTGGGAAATTTTTCGGGGATCGGCCCCGTGGGGCGGCCCTTCCATCCACGATTGCATCCTGGCTGCGGCCGCTCACGTTTCCACAGGAGAGACCCATGAAAACCTTTGCTTGCAGCGTTGCCCTGGCCTTTGCCGCGTGCGTTGCTCCTGCGGCCGCCATGCAGACCCCGGCTGCGGCCCCTGGCGGTGCCATGGCGGCAGGCGCTTCGGACCCGGCGACCTACCCGGCAAACTACGCCCAGCTCACGGGCCTGTTCGCCGACTGGCGCCAGTTCCTCGAACCGGTCACCCGCGACTTCAAGCCGGACTATTCGCCTGCGGCCATGGCTGCCAAGCAGGCCGAATTGCCGAAA
>DATNBK010000192.1:0-7747 GCA_035571995.1 Rhodanobacter sp. | reverse complement strand
TCAAGTCGGAATCCAAGTGGAACAGCGGCCTGAGCCTCGTCCAGATCTTCGTTCCCTCGGTGCCCGCCACCAATCCATTCATTCCGGCGGACCTGCATACCCTGCTGGCGTCGCGCCCGAATCCCAACGCCTCCTTCACCTGGAACGCCCGCTTTGTCGAAGTGCCCACCAGAATCATCGCCGACGACTATGCGACGACACAGTTCCTCCTTGGCGCCAAGGGCGATATCGCCGGGGACTGGACCTACGACGCCTACGTTTCACACAGCTCGATGGACCACACCTCGCAGATCTTCAATGCGGTGCTGGGTAGCCGGTTGCAGACCTTGTTGAACGCCCCTGACGGTGGAGCATCGATCTGTGCGGGTGGGTTCAATCCATTTGGCCTAGCCAACAGCCTGAGCACGTCGCCAGCATGCCTCAGCTACCTCACCACAACCGCCAACAGCCAGGAAAAGCTGAACCAGAATATCGCGCAAGCGACGGTCCAAGGTTCACTGTTCGACCTGCCGGCTGGCCCACTCAAACTTGCGGTACTGGGCGACGTGCGCCGGGACAATTACACCTACGAGCCAGACACGTCACTGGCCGCCGGGGACATCGAGGCGACTGGCGCTTCATTGCCCTCGTCAGGTTCCACCCAGGTCAAGGAACTGGCGACACAGGTCGAGATACCGATCCTCTCCGACCTGCCCTTTGCCCAGAGCCTGACTGCAGACGCCGCCTATCGTTATTCAAAGTATCGCCTGGCGGGTGGCGTCAACACCTACGAGGCTGACCTCAAGTGGCGCCCCGTGGACTCCTTGCTCGTACGAGGTGGATACCAGCGGGCCGTCCGCGCGCCAAACATCAACGAATACTTTGGCGCCGCAAACCGCGCCACGGTCAGTATCGGCACCCCGCCCATCGCCACGGGCGATCCCTGCGACATCCGCTCCTCGGCACGTAGCGGCCCCAATGCCGCCAGCGTCCGCCAATTGTGCATAGAGCAAGGCATGCCGGCCGCCGTCACGGACACCTACATGTTTCCGACCACGGCAGTGGGTGGCTTGACCAGCGGCAACACGAGCCTCAAGCCCGAACGCGCCAACACCTGGAACGCTGGTTTCCAGTGGACCTCCACTTCGAGCTCCGACCTGTTCAGCACCATGATGGCGTCCGTCGATTATTGGAACATCGATATCAAACAGGTCATCAGTGCCGTGCCGGGAACCACCTCCTTGTCGAAGTGCTTCAACCTGGACGGAACCAACCCCACTTATTCCCCCGACAACCAGTTCTGCAAGCTGATCCAACGTGACCAGAACGGACTCATGACAACGTTGGTGACGCCATTCCTGAATCTGGGCAGCCTCAAGACAGACGGCGTTGACCTGCAATTCAATTGGGCGCCGAGTCTGCGCAGCCTTGGCATGAACGCGCCCGGTGCATTATTCCTCAACAGCCAGGTCAGCTACACGCGGTCCTACAAGATCCAGACCCTTCCCAACGGACCGGAGCAGGAGTTTGTCAACACCATATCGCAGGCCGCGGTGGGAAGTACTGCACTCGCCAAATGGAAGTCCATGACCTCGATCGGCTTCAACAATCAGAACTTCACCGTCGGCTTGCGGTGGAATTACCTCAGCGCGATGAATGACATATCGAGCGTAACGAATCCAGCGAACCCCGCGCCAGGGACGAGCTCCTACAGCACGTTCGACTTGTTCGGCACTTATTTCCTGAATGACGAACTACAGCTGCGTGCCGGCTTGAACAACCTCACGAACAAGGGACCGCTACCCGTTGCGACCTCTGAAATCGGCACGAATCCCTATGTCTACAACTTGCTCGGACGAACCTACTACGTCGGCTTGCACTTCTCCCTGTGACGGCGCCGGCCATCGGCTTCGAGGACAACACTACTGACCGGGAACGCCACCACGCGTCGACCCAGCCACGACAGGCTGCTGAAACAGGAAACCTTCCATGCGAGTTTCAATTGCGTTGACCACAAGTCTTGCCTGCGCCGGACTTGCCATGTTCATCAGCTCGTCCGCAGCCGCCATGCCCGGGATGTCGGTCGGTGCACAGATCGCGGACCAAGCCCAGGTGGCCGGATCGGTGCGCGACGCTGGTGCCGATACCCTGAGCGGAAAGCCGATCAAGCTCCCCAATGGCGTCACCGTCTATCCCGACATGCCCTACCAAACCTTGAGTGGCTACCGGCCGATGTTGCTCGATCTGTACCTGCCGCCGGCGTCCTACAAGGACGCCCGTCCCCGGCCGTGGATCGTATACATCCACGGAGGCGGCTGGGCGTGGGGCAGCAAAAGGCTCATGGGCGCTTTCGTGGATTGGCCCACCGTGCTCGCGTCGATCTCGGCCCACGGATTCGCAGTCGCCGCGGTCAGCTACCGCTTTTCAAGTGAGGCCCCATCGCCCGCGGCGATCCAGGACGTCAAGGCGGCGATCCGTTGGATGCGCGTGAATGCAACGAAATACCACCTCGATGCGGATCGCGCGATGACGTGGGGTCAATCCGCGGGTGGACAACTGGCTGCACTGGCTGCCGTCTCGTGTGGCGTGAAGGCATTGGACCCACCCGCCCGCTCCACACCCAACGCCCCGAACGTCGAAGTGCGTGCGTCCGCACCGAAGGGTGCGGATGAGGTTTCAGACTGCGTACAAGGCGCCGTCGGCTGGTACGGGGCATACGACTTCGCGACGTCATATGCCGAGGCCAAGAAGGCCGGAGGCACCTCCGAGCCCGCACCCGTCACGACGTTCCTTGGTTGCCATGGACCGTGCACGCCAGAGCAACTCCGGCGGCCTTCGCCCATCACCTATGTTGACGCTACGGATCCGCCAATCCTCCTGATGGCTGGCACCGATGACACCACGGTCAACCCGGAGCAGTCGAAGGAGTTTGATGCGGCGTTGCGCAAGGCCGGCGTACGCACGAAGCTGGTGATGCTGCCTGGTGTCGGCCACAGCTGGATCGGCAAGACCACCGAAGCCACCCAACACGCAAGCAAAAGCGCGCTGCAGCAATCGATCGACTTCTTCGAGTCCGTGATCGGCGACTCCGCCACAAAGAAATAGCACGCACTTCAGGCAACACGGCGCCGTTCGAACCGGCAGCAACCGTGCGTATACATGCCTGGGCAGGCAGAACCAGACCTGGTCCCGCTTGACACTCCGTCCCGCAACTCTCCCCTCGCGCCAGGGCTTCAGCCCCTCCGCGATGGGGGTTCCTCGCAAAACCGCACCATTGTCTGGGAACAGGTCAGTTATTGTTGCGCCGCACATTGACATGTACGAACTGGTCCGTATAGTCGACCGACAACTTGGCGCGCGCCAAGGCCACGTCGGCGGGTGGCCGCCGCTCTACATCCCTTGGGGATTTCCTGGAGATCTTATGAGTTCACGAGCCCAGCACCACGTCCAACGTCGTGCCCAGATGCCTGTTGCGATGCGAATCAAACCATTTGTCGCGGCAATCCTTGTGAGCCTCGCTGCCAGCGCGGGCATCACCACGCCGGTATTCGCCCAGGACCAAACAGGGCCCGCCCCCGCTTCGACTGCGGCGACGGCGCTCAAGGCCGTTGTCGTCACCGGATCCCTGATTCCCATCCCCAACGCAGTCTCCTCCAGCCCGATCGTCACCATCGACATGTCGTCGCTCAAGGAGTCGACCGGTGACACGTCCACGGTCGGGGTCATCAATCAACTTCCGCAGTTCAATGCGACATCCAGCGTATTCCTGGGTGGCGGCGGCGGAATTGAAACAGTCAACCTGCGTGGCTTGGGTTCGAACCGCAACCTGGTGTTGCTTGATGGCCGGCGGTTGCCGTTGGCGAGCAGCTCCGGCGCCGTCGCGATCAACCTCATCCCCGAGGCAGCGGTCGGAGACGTGGACACGATCACCGGTGGCGCCTCGGCCATTTATGGGTCCGACGCCATGTCCGGCGTTGTGAACTTCCACACCATCCCCTACTTCGATGGCATCAAGGGAGATGTCCAGTACGGTAACTCCACGAAGAATGACTTTGCGCAGAGGGCAGCCTCGATTGCGCTGGGGTCCGCCTTTGCTGGCGGCAAAGGCCATATGCTGTTGTCACTTGGCTACACGGACGGCCAGGCGCTCCAAGGCTCGCGTCGCAGCTTCTTCGACCTGGTCACGCCATCGTCGTACATCGGCCCAGGAACCTTCGTTCCTTCCGCGACGAATTTGCCCAGTGCCAGCGTCGTCAACTCGCTGTTCGCCAGCTATGGACCGTTTGCCCCCGTTTCGAACACGCTGAACCTGGGTTTCAACGATAACGGCACTTTGTTCACGCAGACCGGTGCCAAGAATTATCTCGGCCCCAGGTCGGGTGCGTACGCCGTATTGGGTGGCAACGTCCGCATGCCGGTCGGGCCCCAATTCATCATCGGCAGCCCCGTCCGGCGCAAGCAGGCTTTCAGCAAATTCGATTATGACCTGAGCCCTGACTTCACCCTGTACGGTCAGTTCATGTACGTCAGCTCGGACATCTTCAGCGAGAGCGGTGGCAGTTTGACGCAATTCGGCAACCTGACAACGATTCCGACCACCAACCCCTTCATCCCGGCGGACCTACGGACACTACTCGCTTCACGGCCCAATGCAGACGCGCCCTTTACTTGGAATGGACGTTACGTTGGGGTGCCTTACAAGAACTCCGACGACCTCTATACGACGGCGCAATACCTGGTGGGTGGCAAGGGCACGTTGCCGTTCAAGGATTGGACCTATGACGTCTACGTGTCCCACGATTCCACCAGTCACGACCAGTCCCTGGGCAACTCGGTACTGAAGAGCCGGGTCCAAAACCTGTTGAATGCGCCTGACGGAGGCAATTCCATTTGCGCCGGCGGATTCAACCCGTTCGGGATTGTCAACAGCACGAACATCTCGCCGGCCTGCCTCGCCTACATGACGACGACCGCGCACAGCCAGGAAAGGCTGACCCAGAACATCGTGCAGGGGTCGGTTACCGGCTCCCTGTTCGACCTGCCGGCTGGCCCTGTCAAGCTGGCCTTGCTGGCTGACGCCCGACGCAACACCTACGTGTACGCACCAGACACGTCACTCGCGGCACAGGACATCGAGGCGGTCATCGCCGCCGCTCCCGCTCACGGCAACATCAACGTGAAGGAAGGTGCGGTCCAGGTGGATGTCCCCCTGTTGGCTGACCTGTCGTTTGCCAAGAGCCTCAATCTTGGCGCGGCGTATCGCCGTTCCGACTACAACACCTCCGGTGGCGTGAACGCCTATGAGGCGGATTTGAAATGGCGCCCCGTGGATTCCTTGCTCATCCGTGGTGGCTACCAGCGCGCGGTCCGCGCCCCGAACATCGGCGAATTGTTCGCCGCTGCACAGGGCGTGCAGGTTCCTTTCGGCACCCCGCCGGCGACCATCGGTGATCCCTGTGACATCCGGTCCCCGGCAAGGACGGGCGCCGGTGGTGCCAGCGTGCGCCAGCTGTGCATGACCCAGGGCATCCCGGCGTCGGTGATCGACAGTTACATCTTCCCGACGACCGCCGTGGCTGGCGTGCAGAGCGGCAACCCCAACCTCAGCCCGGAAACAGCCAATACCTACAACGCGGGCTTCCAGTGGATGTCCAATTCCGAGTCTGCCTTGTTCTCCACCATGACGGCTTCGGTTGATTACTACAACATCGACATCAGCAATGTCATTTCCGTAGTGCCAGGCTTGACCACCCTGAGCAAGTGCTACAACCTGGATGGCTCCAATCCAAGCTATGCACCTGGCAACGTGTTCTGCGATCTGCTCCATCGTGATTCAAACGGGCAACTGCAATTGGTGGAAACCCCGTATCTGAACCTGGGCAGCCTCAAGACGGATGGCATAGATCTTCAGTTCAACTGGGCGCCCAGCCTCTCGAGCCTGGGCATGGGTAATGCCTCGGGTGCGCTGTTCCTGAGCAGTTACGTCAGTTATGCCCATTCCTTCAAGATCCAGACCTTGCCTGGTTCTGCCGACCAGGAATTCATCAATACCATCTCGGTCGGCAATGCGCATCCACGCTGGAAGGCGATGACTACACTAGGTTATCGCAACCAGGATTTGACGGTCGGGGTCCGTTGGCACTACCTCGGCGCCATGCAGGATGTCACCAGCGTGACCACACCCAATTCACCCGCACCTGGAACACCGACGTACAACACTTACGACCTTTATGGCACCTATTGGTTGGGCGACAACTTCCAGATCCGCGCAGGCATCAACGACTTGACGAACAAGGGTGCAGTGACTGTATCCAGCTCGCAGTGGAGCACTGATCCGTCGCTCTACAACCCGGTCGGTCGTACTTACTACATCGGCCTGAAGTTCTCCACAATGTGATTCCCTGCCGGGTGGTGGCCGGACGACCACCACCCGGCTTTGCCAGTGAGTAGCCGATGAGGGCGTTGCCTTTCTCCATAGCCATCTGTTTGCTTCTCGCTCCGTTGGCGTCCGCCACACCTCTTTCCGCCCTGGCCCAAAGCCCCCAGCCCAGCAGGGTAAGCGACTGCCCAAGCCCCTCCGGCTTCGAACTCGTCTGCGGACAGGCCCATCCCGAGGACATGGCTCAAATCGGCGATACCAGTTGGGTCATCACCAGCGGCTTCAGTCCCGGCGCCGGCATCGCCCTGCTCGACACCAAGACGCACAAGTTCGTGCGTGCCTATACGCGGACTGCCAACGAGGTTCGGCCGGACCGACAGCGTTTCCCCGACTGTCCATCGGCGCCGGATCCCAAGCTGTTCAACGCCCAGGGAATCAGCCTGCGCAATCAGGGACGGGGCCAATACACGCTCTATGTCGTCAACCACGGCGGGCGCAACAGCATCGAGGTGTTCGATGTCGATGGCAGGTCCGACATCCCCACCCTGTCCTGGCGTGGTTGCCTGGATCTTCCGGCGAAACTGGCGACCATCAATGCGGTTGCCACCTACTCGGATGGCACGATCCTGTTTACCGTGCTGGTACACCCGGGAAATACATACGCCGACTTCGTCGAGGGCAAAAATACCGGCGGTGTCTATGAGTGGAAGCCGGGCAGCATCGGCTACAGGTTGCTGCCGGGTACCGAGCTGCCCGGCAACAATGGACTTGAAACCGCCGCCGACGACAGCGGCTTCTTTGTCGTCGCGTTCGGCCGCCACGCGATCCTGCGCTTCTCCAGGGCAAATCCATCAGCGCCACCGGTGCAAGCCATTGCCCCCGGATTCATGCCGGACAACATCCATTGGGACCACGGGCGTCTGCTTACCGCCGGCATGATGTACGACGAACCGGCATGTGGCGGTATCCGCA
Source organism: Rhodanobacter sp. (assembly GCA_035571995.1). Classification (GTDB taxonomy): domain Bacteria; phylum Pseudomonadota; class Gammaproteobacteria; order Xanthomonadales; family Rhodanobacteraceae; genus Rhodanobacter. Next base: position 417 of record DATNBK010000192.1, on the reverse strand, counting down.
AGATCATCGACGGCAAGGCGGACACCATGCTGTGCCACCGCGGCACCGTGGTTGCCGAACTCGATCCCGCCACGATGGAATTCCACATCGTCGCCTACGCACCCCCCGACCCGGTATTCAACGGCGCGTCCACTGCCCTGCTGATCGGCAACCAGCTGTGGGTCGGCTCGTATCAATCGGATTGCGTTGCGTACCGCAGCTTGCCGTGGCTGCACGCAGGTCAGACCAGACAACCTTAGCGGTAGCGGCCGAACGTTGCGCGACGGCACTGGTAGGCAAATTTCCAGTGCCGCCCGGAAGACGCAAAGCGCAATGGCGATTGAACCCTACTTCTTCGCGTCGTCACCAATGATCGATTCGAAGAACTCCATCGACTGCAGCAGCGCCGCCTTGCTCGCGTGGTGAGTCGCTTCAGGA
>DATNBK010000191.1:0-2420 GCA_035571995.1 Rhodanobacter sp. | reverse complement strand
CGACCGCAATGCGGCGTCGGAGTTCGCTCCGGACCTACAGCACCATCGAACCGATGGTCGAGATGCAGATCACCAGGCAGGTGGCAAACAGGCTGTTCAACATGACGGCTTCGAATTTCATGGCGGTGTTCCTTGAAGGGGGATATCGACGGGGATGGGCGTCGCAGTTCGCTGCCGGCTTACAGGACCATCGAACCGATGGCGGAGATGCAGATCACCAGGCAGGCGCAGAACAGGCTGTTCAACATGAGGGTTTCGAATTTCATGGCGTACTCCGGGAAGGTCTGGTGGGAAGTTCACGGGAGATATGGCAAGGCCTGTGCCAACCGGCGCCATGGCTGCCAAAGCGCGTTCCCATGCCGTTTGCGTGTTTGCGCGCCGTCGCGGCAGGGTGTCCGCGGACACCGCGTTGCCAAGGGCGGACAGTGGGGGGCGGACACCGGACCGCGGGCATCGGGCCGGGCGCGCTTCGATGCGGATGTCTGGCGTCGCCTGCCGCCTGGGGCGCCGGCCCGGCATCGGGGTGATTCAGGCCGAGTTGTCCGCACCCTTGCTATGGTGCGCAGGCGTTGGCCGCGGAGCGTTGCCCGGATCGGCAAAAGACGCGTTACGATCATCTGCATGCGCGCCTGGTCCGATGGGGCTGTCGCATAGCAAGTTCCATCCATTGCCCTATTCGCGCTCCCGCGCCTGTCGCCGCTTGCCGTGGTGATGTAGCGCTGGGGCCGGTCGCCCGCCTGCACCATGCTGTCAATCATCCGCGCCGTTTCCCCGCTGCTGTCGAGCACGGTCTTCCTGCTGATGGGTGTGGCCTTGCTGCACTCGCACGTGGCCTTGTACGGGCATGCGCTCGGCTTTTCGGTGGCCATGATTGGCGTGCTGACGTCGGCCTACTACACCGGCTTCCTGGCCGGCACCTACGCCGTGCCGCGGCTCACCCACCGCATCGGCCACATCCGCAGTTTTGCGTTCTGCATCGTGCTGGTGACCTTCAGCGCCCTGGTGCAGGCGGTCACCTCGATCTACGTGGTTTGGCTGCTGATGCGCATCCTGCAGGGCCTGGTGCTGGTTGGCCTGTACGCCATCATCGAGAGCTGGCTCAACGCTTCGGCCGATCGCAGGCACCGCAGTTCGGTGTTTGCGGTGTACATGATGCTCAACCTGGGCGCGGCGGCGGTGGCGCAACAGTTCCTGCGCTTGCCGGGCGAGCCGTTCGTGCTGTTCTGCGTGGTGGCCATGCTGTTTTGCGTGGCCGGCCTACCGATCATTGCGACCCGCGAAGCGCAGCCGACCATGGAGGCCTTGCCCAAAGTCGAGCTGCGCCGCCTCTATCGGTTGGCCCCGACCGCGCTGGTGACCTCGCTGATTTCAGGCCTGGCGCTGGGCGCGTTGTGGGGCTTGCTGCCGATCTACGCCCAGGCCCGGGGAATGGCGCCTGGCGAGATCGGCACCTACGTGGCCGCCGCGATCCTTGGCGGCGTGGTGATGCAGTGGCCATTGGGACGGTTTTCCGACCGCATCGACCGCCGCCTGGCCATTGCCTTGATCAGCGGCTGTGCCGCGCTGGTCGCCCTGGCCAACGTCGTGCTCCCCGCCGACAACCGCGCGCTGGCCACCGTGATGGTGTTTGCGTTTGGCGGCGTGGCCTTTGCGCTGTATCCGATTGCCGTCGCGCACCTGGTCGATTACGTCGACCGTGGTGAGCTCTTGTCGGCGTCGAGTACGGTCCTCCTGGTCAATGGCACCGGTTCGGCCGTGGGTCCGCTGGCTGCCGGTGCGTTGATGAGCTGGTGGCAGCCGGGGTCGCTGTTCGCCTGGTTTGCCGTGTTGAACGCGGTGCTGGCGCTGTATGCACTGAATCGTTTTGCCCGCCGCAAGCGCGTGGTCACCGACGACGACAACTTTGTGCCCCTGGTGCAGACCGCGCTGAACGCCTTGCGGCAAAAGGCGGTCGACAAGCACCTTCCCTGAACGGGGACGCCGGCTGATGGCACTAGACTGCCAGACCATGACCTCGCCGGCTGCAAGCGTGACGCGCGACCCGCGCCAGAGCACGGTCCACCTGCGCCCCGGACCGTGGCCGACGGTGTGGGCCGCGCTGGTGGCGCAGTTCCCGCGCGTGGGCGCCACGGCCTGGCTGGACCGCATCCAGCGTGGCCGAGTGCGGGACGCCGACGGCTTGCCGATCACGCCACGGACGCCATGTCGTCCGGGCATGCGTGTCAGCTATTTCCGGGAGGTGCCGGACGAGCAGCCGATTCCCGGCGCGGCGACGGTGCTGTACCAGGACGAGCACCTGCTGGTGGCGGACAAGCCGCCGTTCCTGCCGGTGGTGCCGAGCGGCAGCTACCTGGAGCAGACCCTGTGGCGCCGCCTGCTGCGGCAGACCGCGAACGCCGATCTGGTACCGCTGCATCGCA
>DATNBK010000190.1:0-13603 GCA_035571995.1 Rhodanobacter sp. | reverse complement strand
GAGCCCATCCTCTGGTGGTCGCCGGATCCGCGCTGCATCCTGCGCACCGGGCGGCCGCGGATCAACCGGAGCCTGCGCCGGCAATTGCGCGACAAGCACTGGCGGCTCACCGTCGACCACGCGTTTGCGCGCGTGATCCGTGCCTGTGCCGCGCCGCGCCATGACGACAGCGAGACCTGGATCACCGCGGACATGCGCGATGCGTACGTGCGCCTGCACACCCTGGGCCATGCGCACAGCGTGGAAGTCTGGGATGGCCAGGAGTTGGCGGGCGGCATCTACGGCCTGGCGATCGGCCGCCTGTTTTGCGGCGAATCCATGTTCAGCGCACAAAGCGGCGGTTCCAAGCTGGCGCTGGTGGCGTTGGCCCAACTGTTGCGCGGCATGGGCTTCCCCTTGATCGACACCCAGGTCGCCAACTCCCATACCCTGAGCCTCGGTGCCGAAGAAATCCCGCGCCGCGCCTACCTGGCCGAAGTAGCCCGCCTCACCGCCCTGCCCGGCCACGTCGGTACCTGGGCTGGATTCACCCCTTCGCTGCCGCAACCCTGCGCGCCGGCATCAACCTCCGCCCCGTTGCCGTAGCCCCCAGGCCAGCCCGACCAACCGTCATTCCCGCGGAACTCCCCACCTCGTCATTCCCGCGAAAGCGGGAATCCAGTGCCTTGGCCTTTGCGGGCGTCCAAGACACTGGTTCCCCGCTTTCGCGGGGATGACGCCGGAGGGTTGCGGCCCAAGGCGAGACAACGGGGGTGAGCCGCCATTTTTTTAGTCCAGGTCGCACGCGACAGCCATCCAGCCGTACGTCGCAACGTTTTCGGTGTCGAGGCACGAATTTATTCCGGACAGGTGTGTGCGAAAGCGGGCTCTCAACAGACGTCCGTCTGGTCATCCTGTGACTTTGGCACCTGCAGCGGGCATGTGGGCGGGCCGTCTCAACCGCCGCGCATCGCGTACTTGCTGGCCACATAGCCGTCCAGGATGCCGACGAACTCCTCGGCAATGTGCTCGCCGCGCAAGGTCATCGCCTTCTTGCCGTCGATGAACACGGGCGCCACCGGCGTCTCGCCATTGCCTGGCAGCGAAATGCCGATGTTCGCGTGCTTGGATTCGCCTGGGCCGTTCACCACGCAGCCCATTACCGCCAGGGTGAGGCTTTCCACGCCGTCGTACTGCACCCGCCACAACGGCATCTGTTCGCGCACGTGCTCCTGCACGGTCTTGGCCAGCACCTGGAAGAACTCGCTGCTGGTGCGGCCGCAGCCCGGACAGGCGGTGACCAAGGGCGAGAACGCACGCAGGCCCATGGTCTGCAGCAACTCCTGCGCGACGATCACTTCGCCTGTGCGCGAAGCGCCGGGTTCGGGCGTAAGGGAAATGCGGATGGTGTCGCCAATGCCTTCCTGCAGCAGCACGGCGAGCGCGGCGCTGGAGGCGACGATGCCCTTCGAGCCCATGCCGGCTTCGGTCAGGCCCAGGTGCAAGGCGTAGTCACAGCGCGCGGCGAGGTCGCGGTAGACCGCGATCAGCTCCTGCACCCCGGAGACCTTGCAGGACAGGATGATGTGGTCGCGCGCCATGCCCAGCGCCTCGGCATAGGCCGCCGAATCCAGCGCCGAGCGGATCAGCGCCTCGCGGCCCACCGCAGCGGCATCCCAGGGCTCGGCGCGGCTGGCGTTCTCGTCCATCAGCCTGGTCAGCAGCGCCTGGTCGAGCGAGCCCCAGTTCGCGCCGATGCGCACCGGCTTGCCCTCGCGCAGCGCGATCTCGATGATCTTCGCGAACTGGCTGTCGTGCTTCGCGCCGAAACCGACGTTGCCCGGGTTGATGCGGTATTTCGCCAGCAGCCGTGCGCACGCCGGCTCCTGCGCCAGCAACTGGTGGCCGTTGTAGTGGAAGTCGCCCACCACCGGCACGGCCACGCCCATCATGTCCAGCCGCTCGAAGATATGCGGCACCGCGGCGGCCGCAGCCGGGGTATTGACCGTGATGCGCACCAGCTCGGAACCGGCGCGGGCCAGCTCGGCCACCTGCTTCGCGGTGGCGGCGGCATCCTCGGTGTCGGTGTTGGTCATCGACTGCACCACCACCGGCGCCCCACCGCCCACCAGCACCTTGCCCACCCTCACCCCCACGCTGGCGCGGCGCGCCAGCGGCACGGCCGCCCGCGGTTCGGATGGCGCAACGGCAGTCATGGCATCACTCATCTGGCAGCCCGCAAGCAAGCACGACGGCGCGATGGCGCCACGAGCCCACAAGAATACCCGATTGCCCCGCCATACCTGCCCACCCCGGCAAGAAACCAGAGGGTCATGACAGTCTGGTCTTGGTGAGGTTTTTGCGTGCCCCCGGGCGACCGGCCAAGGACGTCGTAGGTGCCGGGCACGCCGGCAGCCGGCGAAACTGGACCTGCGCCCCAAAATCCTGACCCAAGTACTCGACTCCTTCCGTCAGCGGCACGGCGGCGCTCGAGTTGGGCAGATTCCGGGCCGAATTCGCTCTGGGGCTGGACACGAGCGGTTTCGGTCCATCAAGCAGCTATCGAGCCACCTGGAACAGGGCATTTATCGGCACAAATACTCTGGAACAGCGCGTTTGTTCGTCCTATATTGCAGGCGGAAGCGCTTCGACGACGTTGCCGACGTACTGGCGCTGGCGATCTGGTGCGCGAGACGGCTGTCGCTCAGGCGCGATCCGGTTGACCGGATTCCGGCGGAGCATGTCATGCACATCGTCGACATCAGCCCCCGCAACGACAACACCACCAGGCGCCTGGACCGCAACTTCCAGTCGGTGTCGGGCAAGGCGCTTTGCTGCGCCCTGCATCCCGCCGGTCGGCGGGCGTACCTGGGTGGCCACTCCGGGGTGTGGCGCTCGGACGACGGCGGAGCGACATGGCGTCACCTCGAATGGCCACAGCCGCCGGGCACCGGCGTCACGGTACCCGGCGCGCTGCTGGGCACGACCATCTACGACATCGTCGTCTCGCACGCCGATCCCGATGTCGTCGTGGTCGCCGTCGGCAAGGATGCGCGCTTGCCGAGCGCGGTTGGCCTTTGGCGAACGGCCGACGGCGGCGCCACCTGGACGCGGGTGCACCAGTTCACGCAGGGCACGGCCGTCACCCAGGCCAACTGCCTGTCGATGGCTGCCGACGACGCGAATTTCCTCTTCGCCGCCGGCGGCAGCTCCCTCGCCCGCAGCGTCGACGGCGGGCTGACCTGGACCACCATCCAGCCGCAGGCGCCCTTCCAGAACGTCTGGTACGTGGCGGTCGCGCCGGCGCAGGGCGCCGTGCGACACATCTATGCGGCCGGCTCGCGGATCTGGCACTCCATCGATGGCGGCACCACGTGGCAGGCCGATGCACAGCCGCTCTCGCTCGGTGCCCAGGGCGACGGCAGTGGTTCGGGCGCGCGCAGCTTGTCCGTGCACCCGGCGAGCCCGAACGTCGTCTTCGTCGCCACGTTCGAGTCGAACGCCGCCATCAACAACGTCGAAGGCATCGTCTGGCGCGGCACGTTCACCGGCACGGACGCGGGCGAGTGGCTGCGGCTTGCGCCAATTCCGCTGAACTACCCCAACGTCACGGCCAGCGGCTCGGGCTGGGTGGTGCCGGTCCTCGACGCCAGGACGCGCGGACTGGTGCTGGTGGCGAGCGACCGCCGCACGGTCCACCTCGCCGAGGGCGAGCCGGCCGATTCCAGCGGTTGGACGCGGATCGAGGATGCCAACTGTCACCTCGACCCGCACGGCTTCTCGGTCTCCGCTGCCTACTCGCGCATCGGAGGCCGGGGCCGCGCGCTGCTCGTGAACGACGGCGGCCCGAACATCAGCGGCGACGGCGCGCGCACGTGGACGAACGGGCTCGGCGTGTCGAGCCTGGGCATCGTCAACGCCGCCATCGCGCCGCAGACGAACAGGGGCGCCGCCATCTGCATGGGGATGGGCGACAACTTCGGCTTTGCCAGCCCCGACGACGGCGCCACCTGGGAAACCCAGCACTACCTGGGCGGCGACAACGACTGTGCATTCAGCGACCCGCGGCAGCCGCGCAGGGTCGTCGTCTTCGCGCCACGCGACGGCAAGGGCGACGGCGGCGTTGGCCGCGGCGTCGTCTATCTCTACGCGACCGGCGCCGATCGCGCCCCCGACACGTCGTTCGGCACGAGCGAGGTGCAGCGCATCCCTGGCGCGCCGCCGCTGCCCAGCAAGATCATCGACGCGCTGAACGACCCGGACGATCCGGCCGGCGCGCTTGCCCGCCTGAATGCGGCGTGGAATGTCGTCAGCTTCTTCTACAACGTGGGCTACCGGCCGCTCGTGCTGACGACGGCGGCCGAGCCGGTTCCCGACGACGTCGATTTCGTGACCGTGCGCTTCACCGACGGGCTGCCCGAGCTCGTGCGCACGACGAAGCTGAGCCTGATCGACGATGCCCAGTTCTGGGAGACGAACGACACGGCGGACGGCCCGAACGTCCGCGCCTTCAAGGTCGGGCCGCCCCTGCCGAGTACCGCCGTCTCGGTGGTGCAGGCGTCAGGCGGGCATGCGTCCCCCTCTTTTTTCGTTGGCGAACAGGACACCACGCGCGGCGGACAGCGCCGCGTCTGGCGATGGGCACCGGGGATGGCCGACTGGCAACCCGTCGTGCCGGGTCCGCAAGTCCCCAGTGCCGGGCGACCGCGACTCGCGCAACGGTTCTTCGTCGACCCCTACCGTTCGAACCTCGTCTACGTCCTTGCCGACGATCACGTCTATCGCTCGACGAACGGCGGCCAGTCATGGCGGGTCGACAGCGCACTCGAACGCGCGCTCACCGAGAACGGCGCCTTCCCGATGGCGATCCCCGACGACGGCAACCCGTCGCCGGCGCTCCTGCGCGACATGCAGTTCGATCCGTACCGGGCGGGACACCGCTACGCCGTCGGTCCGGCCGGCGTGTTCCAGACGCTGGACGGCGCGCGGTGGACCTGTCTGCTCAGGGCGTCGGCGTCCGCGTGCCGGCCGATGAATCTCGCCTACGACTTCGCCTCGTGCCCCCGGGCGCTCTACGTGTCGACCAGCAACCGCGGCATCCTGAAGCTCGCGCCGCTGCCGCCGGAATGGGACTTCCCCATCGGATCGCTGCAGGCAGCCGTGGGGCGCGTCACGCTGCTCTGTGTACACGACGTGGGCACCGGCTTCGGTCCGCCTGGCGATCAGCTCGACGGCGAGGTCGTGGTGTTCCTCGACTCGCAGCCCGAAAAGGCGTTTGGCTTCAGGCTACGCAACGGTGCCGACCGTCCCGTCGCACGCGGGATGCTCGACCTGCTTCGCGACGCCTTCAATACCGGCTACCGCGTGCGGCTCGAGTTCACCCGCACCGGCTGCCGGAGCGGCCACATCGTGCGTGTCATCCAGCAGTAGTCGTCACCGGAGGCAACAATCATGGGCGTAGTAAACATGAGCGGACAGCTGAACCTGCTGCGGGTGCATGACCGTGGCACGAAGTTCGGTCCACCGAGCGATCAGATCGACGTGGAGGTCGTCATCGGCTTCCGCAACCGGCCGAACGACTACTTCGGCTTCCAGTTGCGCCAGGACGCCAACGCGCCAGTGCGCGATGGCATGCTGGGACTGTTGCGCGACGGCTTCAATCACGGCTGGATGGTGCACGTGGACTTCGACCAGAAGCCGAACCGCCACAACTCGGTGTTGTTCCGCGTGTGGCTCACGAAGCCGGCCACGGGGCCCGGAGGGACCGTCGGCGGCGCGGTCGTGTCGCACGCTGCCAAGGCCGCCAAGGCCGCGAAGACGAAGTCCGCATCGACGCGTCGTCGGGCATAGCGGCTGCGTGTCGGCTCCCCCGACAAGCGAGTACCAAACCGAAACTTTGCGCGCCTTGGTAGTCCCACCCAGGCGCCTTGGCTGCTGCGTACCCGAGGTCGCGGGATCGCTCGCCGGGCAAGATGTCGCAGCGGTTGATTGACGCACCTGCCTTCCTCGGCTTCGGCGGCTCGTTCACAATTTGTTGACTAAATATTGCGACGACCCGGACTCCGCATGCCGACAACCGAGTATTACGACGACAAGGTCGTCCGCCTGTTCCTGCTGGCGGCCGCCGTCTGGGGTGTGATCGGCATGGGGGTCGGCATGTACGCGGCCGCCCTGCTGGCGTGGCCCGGACTGAGCCTGGACCTTCCGTTCCTGACCTTCAGCCGCCTGCGTCCCGACCACACCTTCGGGGTGATCTTCGCCTTTGGCGGCTCGGCGCTGATGGGCACCTGCTACTACGTGGTGCAGCGCACCGGGCACGCGCGGCTGGCGTTCAACCGCCTGGCCGAGTTCACCTTCTGGGGCTGGCAACTGGTGTGCGTGCTCTCGATGCTGTCGATGCCTTTTGGCATCACCCAGAGCAAGGAATACGCCGAGCCCGAGTGGCCGATCGACATACTGATCGCCGTGGTCTGGGTGAGCTTTGGGGTGGTGTTCTTCGCCAGCCTGACGCGGCGCCGGATCAAGCACATCTACGTGGCCAACTGGTACTACGGTGCTTTCATCATCGCCGTCGGCCTGCTGCACATCGTCAACAACCTGGCCCTGCCAGTGTCCTGGATCAAGTCCTACCCGATCTACTCGGGCGTGGTCGATGCCATGGTGCAGTGGTGGTATGGGCACAACGCGGTGGCGTTTTTCCTCACCGCCGGGTTCCTCGGCATGATGTATTACTTCGTGCCGCGCCAGGCCCAGCAGCCGCTGTGGAGCTACCGCTTCTCCATCGTCAACTTCTGGGCGCTGATCTCAGTGTACATGTGGGCCGGCGCGCATCACCTGATGTATACCGCCCTGCCCGATTGGGTGCAGTCGGTCGGCATGGCGTTCTCGCTGGTCCTGCTGATGCCGAGCCTCGGCTCGGCCGCGAACGGGCTGATGACGTTCAACGGCTCGTGGCACCGGTTGAAGAGCGATCCGGCAGCCCAGTTCATGGTGATTTCCCTCATCTTCTATGCGGCCTCGACGTTCGAAGGCTCGATGATGGCGATCAAGACCGTGAACGCGCTGTCGCACTACACCGACTGGACGGTCGCCCACGTGCACTCGGGCTCGCTCGGCTGGGTGGCGATGATCACGATCGGTTCGCTGTACGCCATGGCGCCGCGTGCGCTCGGCCGCGCCATGTATTCGCACAGCGGCATGCAATTGCATTTCTGGCTGCACCTGGTCGGCACCTTGCTGTATGTCGCCTCGATGTGGACGGCCGGCATCACCGAAGGCCTGATGTGGCGGGCGACGGAAGCCGACGGCGCGCTGACCTATGCGTTCATCGACAGCCTGCTCGCGATCAAGCCGATGTACTGGATCCGCTGGTTTGGCGGCGTGTGCATCTTCACCGGCATGGTGGTGATGGCCTGGAACCTGTGGCACACGGCGGCGGACGCCCGCGCCCACCTGATCAAGCCAATCCCCGTGCCGATCCCGCAGCCGGACGCGCACCAGATTCCGGCGCCACTGCCGGCGGCGGGTTGAGGACGCGGTCATGGCCTACAAGCACTTTGAAGTCATCGAGAAGAATGCCGGCCTGCTCGGCGTCCTGATCGCGATCATGGTCTCGCTGGGCGGCCTGGCGGAAATCACGCCACTGTTCATGCAGGCGCATGCCGTGAAGGCGCCGCCCGGAGTCCAGCCCTACGACCCGCTGCGATTGATCGGCAAGGACATCTACGTGCGCGAAGGCTGCTATCTGTGCCACTCGCAGATGATCCGCGCCCTGCGCGCCGAGACCCAGCGCTATGGGCATTTCTCGACCGCCGAGGAATCGGTGTACGACCGGCCGTTCCAATGGGGCTCCAAGCGCACCGGTCCGGACCTGGCGCGGGTTGGCGGCAAGTACTCGGACGAGTGGCAGCGCATGCACCTGCTCGCGCCACGCGACCTGGTGCCTGATTCAAACATGCCGAATTATCCCTGGCTGGAACACGCCAGCCTGGACGCCGCCGACGTACAGGCCCGCATGCGCACGCTGCGCCGGCTGGGTGATCCCTACACCGACGCCGACATCGCGGGGGCGCCGGAGGCGCTGGAAGGCAAGACCGAGCTGGACGCCCTGGTGGCGTACCTGCAAGGCCTCGGCATCCGCAACGAACCGGCCGCCACGGTCCCGGCGCCAACCGGCCACGGTGACCAGCCATGAGCCAGCTCGCCTGGGGCAACCTGATTGGCGTGGTCACCGTCATCAGCATGGCGGTCTTCATCGGCATCTGGATTTGGGCCTGGCAAAAGCGCCACCGCAAGGTCTTCAAGCGCTTGTCGGAGATTCCCATGGAAGATCGCCCCGACGGGCCGGCGCAACCCATCCCGGGCCAGGAAACGAGAGACCCGGGCCAGGAGGACAAGTCATGAGCTGGGGCTGGTCACTGTGGGTCATGGGCCTGGTGACGCTCAATATGGGCATTACCTTCCTGTTGTTCCTGTGGGCGCCGCGGGCAAAGATCCCGACGCTGCCCGACCAGACCAGCGGGCATGTCTGGGCGCATGGCGTCCTGCGCGAAGGCGTGCGCCGCCTGCCCGCCTGGTGGGTATGGTTTTCAGCCAGCATGTTCGTGGCCGCGTGGATCTACCTGATGTTGTACCCCGGCTATGGCCATCACGCCGGCCTGCTGAACTGGACCTCCCACGGTGAGCTGGCACAGGACGTCGCGCGCAACGAGCGGGTGCTCGGCGCGCTGCAGCAACGCTTCACGCGCTACACGCCCGAGCGCCTGGCGCAGGATCCCGCGGCGCTGCAAATGGGCGGACGCCTGTTCGTGGACAACTGCGCCGCCTGCCACGGCCGCGGCGGCTACGGCAACGTCAAGCTGGGGGCGCCCAGCCTGATCGACAACGATTGGCTCTACGGCGGCAGCGGCACGGACATCCTCGCCAGCATCCGCGACGGCCGCAGCGGTCTCATGCCGCCTTGGGCGAGCCTGGGCGAGGAGAACGTGAAGGACCTCGCCCAGTACGTGCTCAGCCTTTCGGACTCCCCGCACGACGCGGCCATGGCCGCGGCCGGCAAGCCGCTGTTCACGACCTGTGCCGCCTGTCACGGCGCCGAAGGCAAGGGCAACCCCGCGCTGGGTGCGCCCAACCTCACCGACAAGATCTGGTTGCATGGCGGCACCGTGGCTGACATCGAGCGCAGCATCGGCGGCGGACGCCAGGGCAATATGCCAGCATGGAGCCATCGCCTGAGCAACGAGGACACCCTGGTGCTTGCCGCGTATGTCTACCATCTCTCCCATCAGGGCGATGCAGCCGCACGCTGACCGGGCAGCGCCGCAGGGCGCCTGGTACCGGCAACCGGTTGCCTGGCTGGGCGTGCTCGTCTTCGTGGCTTCCATCGCCGGCTGCATCTGGATCATCGCAGTCGGCCAGCGGCACGCCGACGTGCCGGTGGCAACGCCTGCGCACGGCACGGTGTTTGGCGTACCCACCAGCACGCTGCGCGAGGCGGCACCGGCGCACCCGCGCAGCACGCCATGAACGCCTACGCGGTCTGGGCCCAGCCGCAACTCGTCGCCCAGGTGTTGCGCACGCGTGCCCAAGGCTGCAGCGAAATCGCCCTGCGCCTTGCGCCGCTGGCCGGCGCGCGCCACGTGCTCGAGCTCGAACAGCGCGTCCGCGCCTTGCCCGGCGTGCAACGCCTGGCGGTCGACGCCACCTCCCGGCGCGCCCGGGTGGTGTGGGATACCCGACGTACCTCACTCCCCCAGCTGCTCGCCGCGTTCGCTGCCGGCGCGTGCGAGGCGCAACCGTTGCACCGCGACAGCATCGACGACCTGCGCGCCAGCGAGATGCATGTCGCCCTGAAGCGCCTGCTGGTCGCCGGCATGTGCGCCATGCAGGTGATGTCGTATGCGCTGGTGATGTATCTCGGTGCCGTCGATTTCATCGACTTCAGCACGCGCGAACTGTTCCGCTGGCTGAGTCTCCTCACCACCCTGCCCGTCGTGCTGTATTCGGCCCAGCCGTTTTTCCGCGGCGCCGCCGACGAATGGCGCCGCCGGCGGATTGGCGTCAACCTGCCGGTCGCGCTGGCCGTGGCCCTGGTCTTTGCCGCCAGCACGTGGACCACGTTGCTGGGCGAAGGCGAGATTTATTTCGACTCGGTGGGCATGTTCGTGTTCCTGCTGCTGGGCGGGCGCTACATCGAGCTGCGCGCCCGGCACCATAGCGATGCCCGCGGCGACGCCCTGGTGGATGCCACGCCTTGGCTGGCGCAACGGCACCGTGGCGATGGCGGGCTGGAAACGGTGGCGGCAATCGAGCTGGTGGCCGGTGACCGCGTGCACGTGGCCGAAGGAGCGACGATCCCGGCCGATGGCATCCTGGGCACTGGTCCGGTGCGCGTGGACGAAGCCATGCTGTCCGGTGAATCGCGGCCGGTGTGGCGCACGCGCGGGGACGCCCTGCTGGCCGGCAGCGTGCTGCTGCAAGGCCCGGCCGACATGCTGGTCGAGCACGCTGGCAGCGCCACGGCCAGTGCCCGCCTGGGAGCGATGGCCACGCGCATCCGCAAGGCGCGCGTGGCTGGCGGCGACGCCAACCAGGGGGATGTCTCGCGCTTCGTCAGCCGCATCCTGCTGCTGACGACGCTCACCGCCATCGGCTGGTTGCTGGTCGATCCTCCCCGCGCGTTTGCCGCCGCCGTGGCCGTGCTCGTCGTCGCCTGTCCGTGCGCCTTTGCGCTGACCATGCCGGCGACGCTCACCCGTGCCCTCGGCGCGCTGGCCCGGCGTGGCGTCCTGGTGACCAATGCAGCAGCGCTCTCCGCACTGGCGCGGGTCGACCAGGCGTGGTTCGACAAGACCGGCACGCTGAGTACGCCGCAGTTTGCGCCCGAGCGCTGCGTGCCGCTGCGCGGCGACGCCCCGCACCAGCTCCTGCAATGGGCGGCGGCGCTGGCCCGCGCCAGCTCGCACCCGCTGGCCCGCGCGTTGGCCGCAAGTACGGGCGGCCGGACGGCCTCCGTCGTCGCCCAGGCGGTCCAGGTAACGGCTGGCGGCGGTATTGCCGGCCTGGTCGAGGGCCGCAGGCTGCGCCTGGGCAAGGCTGCGTTTGCCCTGCCGGCAGGCGCCGAGCCGCTGCCGCCCACGTTGGAGGATGGCCTGGTGTTGGCCGACGACGACGGCGGCATCGCGGTGTTCCCGATTGCCGAGCGGCCACGCACCAGCGCCGCGTACACACTCGATGCCTTGCGGGCCGCGGGCATGAAGACCGCCATTGCCAGCGGCGACACCGCCCCGCGGGTGGCTGCGCTGGCGAAGCAACTGCACGTCTCGGACTGGCATGCGCAGCAGACGCCGGCCGGCAAGCTCGCCTTGCTGCAGGCCGCGCGCCGCCGGGGCGCGGTGACCCTGGCGGTCGGCGACGGCAGCAACGACGCAGCCCTGCTCGCAGCTGCCGACGTCTCCGCGGCCCTCGGCACCGGTACGGCCCTGGCCCAGGCACACGCCGACCTGCTGCTGGTGGATGGCCATCTGGACGGCTTGCCGTACGCGCGTGCCGTGGCCCTGCAGGTGGAGCGCATCAGCAGGCAGAGCCGGCGCTGGGCCCTGGTCTACAACCTGTGCGCGGTGCCTTTTGCCGCCTTCGGGCTGGTGCCGCCGTGGCTGGCCGCCATTGGCATGTCGCTGAGCTCGCTGGGCGTGGTGCTGAACGCCATGCGCGTGGGCCGCACAAACGCGGCGCCAGGGAACCCTGGCAGCGGGACCCGGCTTGCCATGGGCACGACGGACGCGCCGGCGTTGCCTACATGAACATCCTCCTGGTCTTGATCCCGGTGACCCTGGTGGTGATTGGCATTGCCGTGGCGCTGTTCTTCTGGGCCGTGAACCACCAGCAGTTCGATGACCTGGACAGCCCAGGCGCGCTCCCGCTCATGGACGATCCGCCCGCCGCCGGGTCGGACGCCCCGGCAGCCAAAGCGCCGGTGGACGCCCCAACCCCGCCACCCGCGTAGGCGCGGCTACGGAGTCCATGGGGTGACTCTGCGCGAGGGATGGGACATCCCTGCCCCGTCATCACGCCGCCTTGTCCTGATTTTGGGTTTCATGCCGCGCGGGATACATCCCCCTGACTGCAACCGTTCCCAACCCCCTTGACCGGATCGCCGCCTGCTTGATCACCGAACGTGCCGCCATCCGTGCCGCCGGCCTGGTGTACGCCAGTGACGAACAACCCGGGTTCAGTCGCGTACGCCGCGGCAAGGGCTTCAGTTATTACGATGCCGATGGCGCCCGCGTCACCGACCGTGGGCAACTGGCGCGCATCCGCGCCTTGGCCATACCGCCGGCCTATCGGCAGGTATGGATTTGCCGCCAGGCCAATGGCCATCTGCAGGCCACCGGCCGCGATGCGCGCGGGCGCAAGCAATACCGCTATCACGCGCAATGGCGGCGCTTGCGCGACGAGGGCAAGTTCGACCAGGTGATGGCGTTTGCCGCTGCCTTGCCGCGCCTGCGTCGACGCGTGCGGCGTGACCTGGGGCGGGCCGGCCTGCCGGCGGACAAGGTCCTGGCCGTGCTCGTCGGCCTGCTGGATGAAACCCTGATCCGCGTTGGCAACGAGGAATACGCCCGCGCCAACCGGAGCTACGGCCTGACCACCCTGCGCACGCGCCACGTGCGCAGCGAGCGCAACCGCCTGCGCTTTGTCTTCAAGGGCAAGAGCGGCCAGGCCAGCGACGTGCTGTTGGACGACCGGCGCCTGATCCGCATCGTTCGCCGCATGCAGCAATTGCCTGGCCAGCATTTGTTCCAGTACCTCGACGATGGGGGCCAGGTCTGCGCGGTGGACTCGGGCATGGTGAACGACTACCTACGCCGTACCGAGGCCGGGGGCGTGGGCAGCTCATTCAGCGCCAAGGACTTCCGCACCTGGGGTGCCACCGTGCTCGCGGCCGGCGAACTGGCAGCCACGCCCTTGCCGCCAGACGAACCCGCGCGGCGCAGGCAATTGGCCGAAACGACGCGCAACGTGGCCGCGGCACTGCGCAATACGCCGGCGGTATGCCGGGCCTCGTACATCCATCCGCAGGTTTTCCAAGGCTGGCTGGACGGCCGCCTGCAGCGCGACATCCCGGCCTCGGCAGCATCCCATAGCCGTCAGCTCGAACGCCTTACCCTGCGCTTCCTGAAACGCGGCGGGTAGCCTCTTCCGAGGCGATGGCCGTGGCCACGTCGCGTGGATACGTACACCGTGCACTTCAACGACGAAGCCGATGTGAATATCCACGACCGCGCGTTTGCCTCGCACATGGACGCGGTGTTTGCCGATGATTTCGCACGCTCACGGCCAGTCACGCTGGCGCAATGACAGGCGCGCCCCTGGCAAACCCAGCTCATGGACTGGTTCTGGTCGCTGAGTGCCATGGAGATTTGAACGGGGGAGCGTGGTCGGCTGGACGAGCCTTGCCCTACACTGCGGCCATGCCGAGTGTGTTGCTTCCCTCCGCCGCCCCCGCCCGTACCCTGGCCGAGCGTGCGCTGAGCCGCGCTGCCGGGGCACCGCTGCTGGGCGACAACGCGGTGGAATTGCTGATCGATGGCGAGGCGCATTACACGGCCTGGCTCGAGGCGAT
>DATNBK010000189.1:0-4199 GCA_035571995.1 Rhodanobacter sp. | reverse complement strand
TGCTGCGCATTCCAGTAGGCTTGCGCGGTCGACTCCACCGCTCGCGGGTCGTATTCGCTGGAGCTGACCGTCACCGGCTCGGCGGCGTTCGGGGTTTGGGTGTCGTGCATGGTTGTCTTGCCAGTCCAAGAGGTGCCGTTCGGCGCAAACGCCGTGCTGAACGTTGCAGCCTAGCCCAGAGCGTGCCGGTCGCCAAGCCGGAAACCACGGCGTCCAACTATGGTTTTACCCACGGGACACGACGCCGCAGGCACGCTGGCGCATGGCATGGCCATCGGCGGGCATGCCGCCGGCACGCACCCATTGCAGGGGGCAACGGCCGGCCTGCGCAAGCGCCGATCCCTGTCGGGGACAGGCGTCGATCAGGGACGGCGACTGCCGTGGACGGGACACCGATCCACGCGCGGCCGATCAGGCCGGGCAGCTTGCCACCTGACCGCCACCCAGCGCACGGGCAACCGTGGCCACCTTGGCCGCCAGCATGGCAACGGCACGCTGATGACCCTGCACGAGCGCGGCATAACCGGCCCCCACCGGCACCCTCACGCTGCTGGTGCAAGTCAGCGCCTGCGGGGCGTCCGGCCCCTTGGCGTGCACCACCCGCACGCTCCAAGTGCCGGCAAGCAGCGCGTAGCTGCCGGGCCAAGAGTCGAACTGCTGCACCTCGAGCTTGATGCGCAAGCCGGGCGCGCGGCTGTCGGGCAAACCGGTGGTGTTTTGGCTGCCCAGCTCGCGGGCCAGGTCGGCCGCCAGTGCGCTGCGCAACTCATCGGCCAAGGGCGCGATCCAGCGCTCGCCGTTCAGCAGCAAGACGCGTTGCGCGCCGTCGCGCACCACCAGTTGCGGCTGGTCGACCTGGGCCGGCACGCTGACCGGCAACACGGCAAACGGCAATGCCGCATCGCCGGCGGCCGGCTGCGCGGCAGCGCCGGCGAAATCCGGCGCCACCAAGGTGTAGTAATGCAGCGGCGCCGAGGCACACGCTGCCAGCGCCATAGCGCCCAGGCATGCCAAGCCGGCAAGGGCGGTACGCATCATGGCTTGTCCTCCTGCTTCGACGGTGCCGGACCCTGTGGCCGTGGCTGCGCCGGGGGCGTCGCCGACGATGGCGGCGCGTCGACTTTCTGGTCGGCACGACGTCCCCGCAACAAAGCTTCCGGATGCGCGCCGAGATAATCGGTCAGCACACGCAGGGATCGCGCCATGCGCTGCAACTGCTCCAGCGTGACCCCCAGGTTTTGCTGCAAGGGCGAATCGCCGGACAGTGCATCCTGCGCGGTACCCATGGTCTGTTGCACGCCGCGCATGGTCGAGCCCAGCTCCGGCAGGGTCTCGGCATTCACCTGCTTGAGCGTCGCGCTCAGGGCGCCCAGGCTCTGGTCGAGGTTGCGTCCTATGCTGGCGAAAGGCACCTTGGAGAGCTCGGTGACCAGATCCCCAAGCTGCTCCTGCAACTTGTCCAGGCTGCCCGTCACCGTGGGTATCGTCAACGGCCTGGCCGCGGCATCGAATGCGACCTTCGGTGCGTGCGGGTCGAAATCGAGGGCGACGTAGAGCTGCCCGGTCAGCAGGTTGCCGGTGCGTGCCTGGGCGCGCAAGCCCTGCTCGATGAGGCCTGCCAACAACTGGGGGAAGTCGGCCTTCTTGCCGCCTGCGCTGGCCTGGGCCATCAGCTTGTCATAGGCCGCCCCCATCCGCTGCGGGTAGGTGACCGCCCCGACCATGACCGGGAAGCGCTGCGTACGCTCGTCGTAATCCAGGCGCACCGATACCACCCTGCCGATGTTCACCCCCAGGAACTCGACCGGCGCGCCCACCGCCAGGCCGCGCACCGCCTGCCCAAAACGCATGCGGACGTAAAGCGGCTCGCCGTCGGGCGGTGCCATGGCCGTCGCCTGGGTGTCGAACAACTGGTAGCTGGCGTCCTCGGGCGCGGGCTCGTCGTGCCGCGGTCCCGGCGGGTCCTGGAAGGCCACGCCACCCGCCAGGACCGTGGCCAGCGACTGCGTGTTGATCTTCAGCCCGTCGGCACCCACGGACACGTTGACCCCGCTGGCGTTCCAGAAGCGACTGTTGGTGGTGACGAATTTCGTGTACGGCGCTTCGACGAATACGTGCAGGGTGACGCCCTGGCCGTCCGGATCCAATTTGTAGGCCGCGATGCGGCCAACCTGGATACGCCGGAAATACACGGGCGAGCCGATGTCCAGCGAGCCCAGATCATCGCTGTGCAGGACGAAGCTGCGCCCGGGCTCACCATGACTTATCGCCGGCGGCGTCTCCATGCCGGTGAAGTGGTCCTGGTACTCGTTCGAATCGCCTATATCGGCACCAATGTAGGCACCGGACAACAGCGTGCCGACACCCGACACGCCGCCGAGGCCGATGCGCGGCCGCACCACCCAGTAGCGCGTGTCCTTGCTGGCGAAGCTCTCGGCACTCTTCTCCAGCGCAACCTTGACCTGCACGCGGCTGCGATCCGTGCTCAGGCGGATGGTCTGCACGCGGCCGATCACCACGTTCTTGTACTTCACCTGGGTCTTGCCGGCATCCAGACCCTCGGCGCTCTGGAAGCTGATCGTGATCTCCGGACCTGCCTGCAGCCAGTTGTGCACCACCAGGCCGAGCCCGACTACGGCTGCCAGTGCCGGCACCAGCCATACCAGCGATGCATGCGAGCGGCGGCGCACCACGACAGGCTCGGGCAGCCCGTCGTCGAGTTCGCGTCCGGGAGTCTCTTCAGTCATCCGTGTCCCTGCCATCCCACATCAAGCGCGGGTCGAAACTCATGGATGCCAGCATCGTCAACACCACGGTCAGGCCAAAAAAAATCACCCCCGGCAGGGGCTCCACCCGGCTCAGCACGTTGAAGCGCACCAGACCGGTAAGCAGCGATACGACGAACACGTCCAGCATCGACCAGTAACCGATCAGCTCCACCAAGCGATAGAGTTTCGCACGTTGCGTCAATGCCCAGCGACTGTGCCGCTGGCTGCTCACCGCGAGCAGCCCGATCACGGCGAACTTCAGCATGGGCACGACGATGCTGGCGCCAAATACGATCGCGGCCAGCCAAGGCGAACCCTTCTGCCACAACTCCACCACACCGCTGATGATGGTGTTGTCGTCGATATCGTTGAGACTTGCCGTGCGCATGATCGGCAACACGTTGGCAGGGATGTACAGCAGGAAGCCCGCGATCAGCAAGGCCCAGGTGCGCGACAGGCTGGCGCTCTTGCGTCGGCGCAGGGCCGCGCCGCAGCGCGGGCAGGCCATGGCGTCGCCCACGCCATCGCCGTCCAGCACCGGGTCGCCCGGCACGTTGCGGCACACCAGGCCGCAGACGCGGCAGGCGATGACCCCGATGTCGATGGCCCGCGGGAAATGCGTCATGGCGCATCCCGCTCCGGCAGATCCCACAGGTCGCGCAGGTCGACGCCGGAGAACAGGGTGATCAGCACGGTCAAGGCGGCATAGGCGTAGATGCCCGGGTCGACCACCACCTGGAAGTAGGCGTGGGCCTTGACGATCGACACCAGGGCGCCAAGCACGAACACCTCGCTCATGGTCCACGGGTTGACGTAGTGCAGCAGCACCATGAGCCGCGCAAATCCCGGCGCGCGCACCCCGAGCCGGGCAAACCCGAGCAGCCACCCGAGCAGGCACATCTTGACCAGCGGGAAAAAGAACAGGGTTGCCGCGGTCAACACCGAAACCACCTGCGCGTGTTCGCGCCACATGATCACGATCATGCCCCACAGGGTGACGCTGTTGCGTTGCCCGCTCAGCTCCAAGGTCACGATGGGAAAGATGTTGGCCTGCACGAAGACGAGCAGCGCGGTCAGGATCAGCGCCAACAGGACCGCCGGGTTCAGCCACTGGTAGCGCTCGAGCTCGCACAGGCAGCGCGGGCACTCGGCCACTTCGCCGCGCGCCAGGCGGCGACGGCGGTAAACCGTGTCGCAGTACTCGCACACCAGCAATTGCTGCGAGCCGCCGGAGTCCATGCCATCCTTCGTCATTGTCGGCTGCCGATCCGGCGATTCTCGCAAATCTGCGGGCCCGACGCTGAACCGCACGCAAGCCGCTTGATATGCTGCGCCGAGGCCCGATGTAAACGGTGCCGAGCACAGGAGCCGTCAGGTGAGCGAAGTCGCCGCAACCAAGCATGTTTTCGAGGTCCACCAGGAGACCTTTGC